>MWDD01000014.1 GCA_002070375.1 bacterium ADurb.Bin157
GCAGACGAAACCGGAGTAAATATTTTGCATCGTGCGGGCATTGACCCGACGCATTTTCCAAAATTTTTCGAACGTCAGCAACCGAAGAAGGAAATAGGCAAGAATCTGGAGAACGTAATGACGATCTTTTCAACACACCCCTCGGGAACAGACCGCATGACAAGTCTGACCGCCATAATCAATGGGCTTGAGCCCAAAATCTATGCTCCCATAACCCCCGACTACGGGCAAATCAAATCCCTGCTGAACAAACTCCCGAAATAATCGGGTTAGCCCAGCTTTGAGAAATATTCGTCGAGTTTTTGGCGGCAGAGGGTTCGTATTTCTTCGTAGTCTTCTGCTGTTAAGCGCCTTTGGATGTCTTTATTGATAACAATTTGACCGAAGTCTTTTGAGTATTCCAAAAAGCGCATATCGGAAAATCTTTTGTATGGATTTTTCAATATGTTGCTTTTGGCTTCTTCCGGCGGAATTTCAGGCCTGCAGTAAATCGAATTGGCTTTTTCGGGCTTTAAGCCGCGTGCTTGTCTGTCTTTGTAGAACTCAATAAAAAAGTCGACGATATCGCAGATTCTTGTTTTGCCGCTCTCATCGCAATGATCGAGGATGGCGAGCATTAAGACCGGTTTATAGGAATAACTCATATCCATCTCTCTGATGAATTCCATGAATTTTCTTTTGATATTTTTGGTGTCGATTATTTCCCAGCCAAACTGCTTTGCATATGCTTTGACGGTTTCATCGGTAAAATAATGCAAAGTTCTGTTGTCGGAAATCGGAACTGCCATGTCCGATTTTATTTTGCCGGCTTTTATATATTTATCCAGAGTTTCAGCTTGAACATCGACCATTCTGACAAATTCAAGCTGAGAAATCATTTTTCCCGCTTCTTCCTGCCAGTTAAATAAGTCTATTTGTTCGTAGTCGGTTGCATATACAGGCAAATCGATCAGAGCTTCCGGGCGTTCACTTCTTCTGAACAAATCATCATCCTGCTTTTTTTGCCCCGACGGCGCAAGAGCGTATCCGAAAGGTCTGTATTCGGCTATATTGAGAACTCTGTGAAGCGAATAAGGATTATTAAACATATTGGCGTTATCGACAAAGTCAAACACTATTAAAGACTCTTTTCCGTCATGTTTTCTCAAGCCTCTTCCTAACTGTTGCAAATAAAGAGTTTTTGAAAGAGTCGGCCTTGCCATAAACAGCATATCGGTTTTAGGGCTGTCCCATCCTTCATTAAGTAAATCACAGGCACACAGCACCTTTATGGTGCCATTTTCGTAATCAGCCAGTATTTGTCTTCTTTCTGTTTCTGTATTTCTGCCCGAAACAGATTTTGCTTTAATGCCTTTTTCCAGTAACAAACCGTAAATTGCTTCGGCGTGCTCCACGCTTGCACAGAATATTACGGCATTATGTTTTTGGCCGTATGACAGATAAGTTTCGACAATGAGTTTATTTCGCTCGGGCACAAAAAGTTTTGATTCCAAATCAAGCGAATTGTATTTGATGCCGTTTATTCTTACATCCGAAATGTCTATGTTTGTTTTTACTCTCAGACATCTTATTGGCACAAGAATCCCGTTTTCTATCGCTTCTTTCAGATCCATTCTGTGGGCAACACGTTTGAACAGTTTTAATATGTCCTCGCCGTCGGTTCTTTCAGGCGTTGCGGATAACCCGAGAGTAAAGCTGGGTTTGAAATAACTCATTATTCCTGCGTAGCTCTTGGCGGCGGCATGATGGCATTCATCTATAATTATGTAATCAAATTGCTTCGGCTCGAAATCATCAAGATTTCTCACGACGCTTTGAATTGTCGCAAACAGAACATCGACACCTGTATCTTTTTGGTTGCCGGTATAGAAGCCTCTTGTGGCCTCCGGCCATACTTCATAAAATCTTTTCTCTGCCTGGTCTGTGAGTTTTAATGAATTGACCAGGAATAATGTTTTCCCGCCGACTCTTTTGGCGTCTGTAGCCGCTGTAACAGTTTTTCCGACTCCGGTGGCGTGGTAAAGCAGAGCTATTGTGTTGCCTTCTTCTCTGAGGTAGTGCAGTTCTTCCAATGCATTCTGCTGATAATCTCTGAGTTCAATTGCTGTGCCTTTTTGTTCCGGCAAAAATGAAAAATAGTTACGATTTATTGTTTTCGATAAAAATGTCAGAAGTTCGTCTTTTACGCGTTCGGGATTATTTTTCAGTTGTCTGTATACCCAGCGGTAAACATCCCAGTCCTGATAAATCAGCGAGTTTTGCTTCAGCAGGTCGTCTATGTATTTTTCATCAGAAACTTTTTTGGGGTTGTGGTATTGTTCGCCGTCTATTTCGATGGCGATCTTTTTATCCGCGGTTTCTAACGCGAAATCAATATATCTGTGGCGGCCATAAATGTCTGTGAAGGGGTGTTGTACATAGAGTGTTGAGGCTTTGTCGGGACCGAATACCTCGCAGAAAAGCCGTACAAATTCGTCCTCTGCTACCGAATTAACGGTTGTCGCATCTGTTTTTTTCATTTTGTGTTAAGCTTCTTTTGTGTAGACTTTTGAATCAATGTATCATTTATCCTAAATGTTGACAAGTAAGAAGGCAACAGCAGAGAATCTGTGCAGAGGCTCAATAAATTGCGCGGGGGGCGAAAGCGTGTTAATATTCTTATTCGAGTGTTGTTAATTTAACTCAAGGCGGTTTAAGTTTTGAAAGTCGGGCTTTACGAGCAGATTATAAGCAAAAAAATCGAGGGTGAGCTGGAACAGCGAGCTGATTTGAAAACGAAACGAGAAAAAATCGATTCGGCGGAAAGCTCTTTTGTGCTGGCAAAATATGTTTCGCAAATACTTGAAAAAGGTCTTGATCAGCTGACAAACGAGAATGCCACCGACAAAAAAATCGCGCTGGTCAATAATATCGTCGAGTTGATAAAAAAAGAAGTTGAAGACGAGGATATCGGCGAAGAGACGGTTACAAACTCAGAAGAGCAGATGCTGCTTAAGGTCGTTCCCAACCGGCAAGGCGGAACGGGACTGAGTCTGCTTGGCGAGATTGAGGGGCCGGATACTTCAATTGCACATACCTCGCTGTTTACCGGGGCGACGGAAGAGCCGCCCATGTTTTTGGAACTTAAAAAAGAAATTGCCTCGTGCGATCGCATCGATATGCTGGTCTCGTTCATTAAGTGGAGCGGGTTGAGGCTTATCAGAGACGAACTGAAAGAGTTTACCGATAACGGCGGCGAACTGCGCGTTATAACCACCTCATATATGGGCGCAACCGATTACAAGGCGATCGAAGAACTGAGTAAGTTTAATAATACCAAAATTAAAGTCAGTTACGATACCAAACGAACCCGCCTGCACGCGAAAACATATATTTTTCACAGAGAAACAGGGTTTTCAACTGCTTACGTGGGATCGTCGAATCTTTCTAACGCTGCAATATCGGGCGGGCTCGAATGGAACGTTAAGGTTCCCAAAAAAGAGCTGCCGGACACATTCGAAAAAATCACGGCGACATTCGAGAGTTACTGGAACGGAAAAGACTTCGAGTATTACGATGAGGGGCAGCAGGAACGTCTTAAGCGCGCTCTGAAAATTGAGGCGGGCACTGACGGTTCGCTCGGGAACGCGGGTTATACCGGGTTTGATGTCAGGCCTTACGCGTTTCAGGAAGAAATATTAGACCGTCTCGATGCAGAGCGACAACTCAGAAATAAATACAGAAACCTTGTTGTGGCGGCCACCGGAACGGGAAAAACCGTTGTTTCGGCGTTTGATTACAAAAGATTTAAGGCGAAAAATAGCGGGCCGTGCAGACTGCTTTTTGTCGCGCATCGCGAGGAGATACTTAAGCAAAGCCGCAACACGTTCAGAGGGATTCTGAGAGACAATAACTTCGGTGATTTGATGGTCGGCGGGAATGTCCCCGAAAGAATAGATCATCTTTTTATATCGATTCAATCGTTTAATTCGGCGGAGTTTCATAAAAGAACTGCACCGGATTTTTATGACTACATTGTCGTGGACGAGTTTCATCACGCGGCCGCGAAGTCTTATCAGCTTCTGCTCGAATACTACAACCCTAAAATACTGCTCGGGCTCACCGCGACTCCTGAAAGAATGGACGGAGAAAACGTTCTTAAATATTTCGATAATCGCATGGCGGCCGAAATCAGGTTGGCTGAGGCTATTGAGCGCAAGTTGCTTTCGCCGTTTCATTATTTCGGCGTTACGGACGGTGTTGATTTAAAAGAGATAAAATGGACCAGAGGCGGGTATGACAGGGCTGCTCTGACAAATGTCTACGCTTTAAACGGTTTTGTGGCGCGAAAACGTGCGGATTCCGTAATAGAAGCAATAGAAAGATATGTTACCGATATGGGTGATGTGCGCTGCCTGGGGTTCTGCGTTTCGGTCGAACACGCGAACTTTATGGCAAGGCATTTTAAGGAGAGAAATCTCAAAGCGATTGCTTTGACTTCGGCTTCGGATTCCGCAGAGAGAAACAGCGCCAAAGAACGGCTGATCAAAGGCGAGATTCACTATATTTTCGTTGTGGATATCTATAATGAAGGGGTTGATATTCCCGAGGTCAATACGGTTTTATTTTTAAGACCCACCGAATCTTTGACGGTGTTTCTGCAACAGTTGGGAAGAGGCTTGAGATTAGCCGAAAACAAAGATTGTCTGACGGTGTTAGATTTTATCGGACAGGCGCATGAAAGGTATAATTTTGCACAAAAGTTCGGGGCGCTGCTTGAAAATAAAAATACCGATATTCGCGACGAGATTAAAAAGGGTTTTGTTTCTCTTCCGAAGGGGTGCTTTGTAAAGCTTGAGCGGCTGGCTCAAAAATATGTGCTCGGCAATATTGAAGCGAGTTACAGAGGCAGACAGAGGCTGGTTTCTTTGATCGCAACTTTTGAGGAAGAGTCCGGGCTTGAGCTGAATTTATCTAATTTTGTGAATTATCATAAATTAGAGCTGAAACAAATTTATGCCTGTGACAGTTTTTCAACCCTTTGTGTCAAGGCCGGAATAACAGAAGATTGTAACGACGAATTTAAGGACATTTTTAAGACTGCCTTTAAACGTTTTTGTCTGATTGATTCATACGAACTGATACAGTTCTTTAAAAAGCT
Source organism: bacterium ADurb.Bin157 (assembly GCA_002070375.1). Classification (GTDB taxonomy): domain Bacteria; phylum Muiribacteriota; class Ozemobacteria; order Ozemobacterales; family Ozemobacteraceae; genus MWDD01. Next base: position 5,141 of record MWDD01000014.1, read on the forward strand.
GATTGTCGGCAGTATCGGGATTGAGCCCGGTGATATTGCAAGAATGAGTCCGGTTGATAAGCGCAGAATACAGATGTTTTACTATACCGTATGGCAGAACCCGCCTGAAAAAGAGGGATTTGCCGATATTTACGAAGCTGTTGCGAGGCTCAGAAGATGCAGGGTTATATGCAAAGAGCTTAATCAGTTGCTGGATCTGCTTGCCGAGCGGGTTGATATGGTCGGAAAAGCATGGGCAGGAAGCGATGATTTCCCGCTTGATGTGCATTGCACTTACACTCTGGCGCAGATTCTTGCGGCCTTTGATCACAATAATCCCGGAAGTTTCAGGGAAGGGGTCAAATATTTCGCAGATTTTAGTACGGATGTGTTTTTTGTTACTTTGAATAAGGCGGACAAAGACTATTCTTCGTCGACGATGTACAAAGATTATTCCGTGAGCGAAGACCTATTTCACTGGCAGAGTCAGAGCACGACTTCGGAGACTTCGAGGACAGGGCGAAGATATATAAATCACGCGAAAGAAAACAGCAGAATTCTGCTTTTTGTGAGAGAGAACAAAAACGACAAGATTTTAAAAATCGCGCCGGGATATATGCTTCTGGGACCTGCGAAATACGAGCAACATCAGGGCTCAAAACCCATGAATATAATCTGGAAACTCGATATGGCAATTCCCGGAAAATTTATAAATATAACCAACAAAGCGGTGATAGGATAGGAGCATATATCGGGTAACCGGTCGAGGGTATACGAAGATAACTTATAAAGACTGAATTGATGCTTTTTTATAAAAAAGGAAAAGAGGAGGCTACAAATGGCATATAATGTTTCAAAGGTGTTTTTTAGTCCCGGCGGTACCTGCGCAAGGGTCGCGGATCTGATTTCAAAAAATATTTCTGAGGATTCAAAGACCATAAATTTGTTGACAGCCCCTCCCGAAAACGAGCTTCAGTTCGGCGCCAATGATGTTTTGATCGTCGCTCTTCCCGTTTTTATCGGAAGAATTCCCGCCAAAACTCTGTCTTTGCTAAATATGCTAAAAGGCAATGGCGCATATGCCATAATCTCTGCTGTTTACGGTAATAGAGCCTATGACGATGCTTTGCTTGAATTGTCAGATATATTGCAGGGAAATGGCTTTACGATAGCCGGTGCTTCGGCGATTATTGCCGCACATTCCATGTTTCCGAGGGTCGCAAAAGGCAGGCCCGATAAATCAGACGTAACTAAAATTGATGAGTTTGCAAAAAAAGCATTCGAAATAGTAAAAAGAAAAGAGCAAGGCAGGATTTCGGTTCCGGGTAATAGGCCTTATAAAGAGCTTACCAATAAAAAGTTGCCGATAGCTTTGAAAACAAGCAATGAGTGCAATGATTGCAAGGCTTGCGCGAAAATTTGTCCTGAAAATGCCATACCAATAGAAAATCCGCGGATAACAGATGCAACGAAATGCAACAACTGCACCGCCTGCATATATGTCTGCCCTCAAGGAGCCAGAAAATTCAGCGGCCTTGGTTACACCATTATTTCTGCAATATTCAGACGAATGTGCACTAAAAGGCGTGAGCCCGAATTTTTCTACATTTAACAAAGGCGGGAAAAGGAATCTTTTAAATACGATTATATGCATCGAATTAAAAAAGATGAAGTTTACGCAGTTACAGTTAACTATAACCCGGTCGGAATTTATTTTTACCTAAAATAGATTCTTATGAGTCATAACATATGATTATGTTTGTAAAATCCTATTAAAGCTATTATATTGTATTCATGAAACAAGGAATACATTGGATAATCCTATGGAGTCTGTTGACTTTTGTCGCATTGGTCATATTTTCCTATTATGATTTAGAGGCGGCCATTTATGCTCTTCCTCATAAAAAATCGCAATTTGGCAACTTTATTCAATATTGGGGCCGTAAACCTTTAACTGTATTGATTATTGCCGCCGGTTATTTGTTGGCAGACCAAAAAATGCGCAACAAAAAAAAGACTCTTTCTCGAATAGCTTCGGCTTTGTGTGTTCATGTGGTTTTGCATTCAGCTTTGATTGTTAATTTGCTTAAATTATTTGTAGGCAGACCTCGCCCAATTACATTAGACTCTTCGGGAGACGGTTTTGTGGCGTTTTTTGATTGCAGCCCGGGGTTAGGTGATTTTTCTTTTCCTTCGGGGCACACAGCGATTGCAATGTCTTTAGCTCCTTTGATATATTTGTTCTATATTCTTAAAGACCGTAAAAATTTGATTTTGAGTTCCTCAGTTACGGTTTTTTGGGCAGGCATGGTCGCATACGGGCGTGTAATAGGTTGCGCACATTATCTTACAGACACTGTTTTCTCTGTTGGATCGGCTATGATATTTGCACCTTTGTCTTTGGGGATAGGCGATATTTTTTTGGCTTGGCTTAACAACGAGAAAATTATTGATAAATGTGCCGAGAATCCTTTAAATATCGAAAAAGATGATGAACATTGAGTATTTGCGGAAAAAATAATAATATTAATATTGTAATAATTAAATTAAAAGGGAGAAATAAATGTCTTGTAATATTTCAATAGATCACAATTCATGTATAAGAGACGGTGCTTGTGTTAAAGATTGTCCGCGCGGGATATTTTACAGAGAAGAAGACGGCAGTATCGGGGTAAACGAAAAGATTTCGGCTGAATGCATAAAATGCGGGCATTGTATTGCTGTTTGTCCCGGCAATGCCATAACTGTAGAAGGCTTAGACGGTTGGAACTTTAAGCCTGCAGCGGAAAAATTAATCAGTTATGAAGAATTTTTAACTCTTCAAATGAATCGTCGTTCTATAAGGCAATTTAAGCCGGGCTTTGTAAGTAACGAAATAATTGAAAAAATTATTGAGGCAGCAAGATACTCCCCCACAGCTAAAAACACACAGTCATTGTCTTGGATGATAATAAACGGAAGAGAAAAAGTTTTAAAAATTGCAAAAGCCGTGGCGGAAGGGTTCTCTAAAATTCCTGCAATGGCCGAGCTTGTTAAATCTCTCGAAACGGGTGAAGATCAGGTGACTCGAAATGCTTCGCAGCTTGCTATTGTGTATGGGCCCGCGGGTTATCCTTGGGGCTCTCTCGACGCTGCTTTGGCGACAAGTGCTTTTGATTTGGCAGCGACAACCCTTGGCGTCGGCACCTGCTGGGGCGGTTTTGTGACGACTGCGGCTGCGAAAAACCCTGAAATATCTAAGTTAGCAGGTTTAAAAGACGGTGAAAAAGTTTATGCCGCTATGATGTTCGGTTACCCTGACGTAACTTACCGGCTCGTTCCTCAAAGAAATCCCGCAAAAATAACCTTTATTTAAATTATAAAAAATGCCCACAAAAAGTATTAATTTTTGTGGGCATTTTTTTTACGGAATTATTTTTTTGCTGCTTTTGCGGCCAACGCTTCTCGCATTGATTTAAGAACTTTTTCTGCAATACTTTCAGGCACGTCGGCATAATTCATGATTTCCATGCTAAAGCTTGCGCGGCCTTGCGACAAAGATCTCAAATGGGTGGAGTAGTTAAACATTTCGGCAAGAGGCACGTGTGTTTCGACATTTCTGAGGTCATGATGCATTTCCATGTTGATAATACGCCCTCTGCGTGAATTCAAATTCGAAATTATATCCCCGATATATTGTTCGGGAGTTTCTATTTCAACTTTTGTGATAGGCTCTAACAAGACCGGTGAAGCCTTTGCCATACCCATTTTCATTGCTTCTATCGCAGCGTTTCTGAATGCCAACAAACTGCTGTCGACTTCGTGATACGAGCCGTCGGTGAGAGTTACTTTGACGTCAGTTACAGGTTTTTTGGCAAGCGGGCCTTCTTGCAGAGCATCTCTGACCCCTTGTTCAATAGCAGGGAAATAGGTTGACGGAACTGTGCCGCCTTTTACATTCGTGTCAAACAAAAAGCCTGTCCCAACCGGCATCGGCTGAATTTCCATTATTACATGTCCGTACTGACCGCGTCCGCCTGTTTGTTTGGCAAGTTTGTATTCAGTTATAACATGTTTTCGCAAGCCTTCTCTGTATGCAACCTGAGGCGCACCCACCGAGGCTTGCACATTAAATTCTCTCAAAATTCTGTCAACAATAATTTCAAGGTGAAGTTCACCCATTCCGGCTATGATAGTTTCTCCGGTTTCCTCGTCCATTGAGGCTTTAAAGGTTGGGTCTTCATCCATCAAAGTATGAAGTACTGTGCTCAGTTTTGTTCTGTCGGCTTTTGTTTTAGGTTCAATAGCCACAGAAATAACAGTTTCAGGGAAACTGATTTTTTCAAGAATAGGGGCATCTTTTTCGTGGCCGAGGGTATCGCCGGTTCCAATTTCTTTAATTCCGACCAATGCTACTATGTCGCCCGCATGAGCCGTTTCGAGTTCGACTCTTTGGTTAGCGTGCATTTGCAGTATGCGCCCGATTCTTTCTTTTTTGCCGCGTGTGACATTGTAGATCTGATCACCCACGTTAAGGGTTCCGGCATAAATTCTTGTATATATAAGTTTTCCGACGTGCGGCATTGCGGCAATTTTAAAAGCCATAGCCGAGAAGGGGGCTTTGGGGTCTGCGATTATTTCAACTTCTTCAAGTGTGTCTTTATTAAAACCTACAGAAGCCTGAATATCTTTTGGTGACGGCAAGTAGTTTACAATCCCGTCAAGAAGCGATTGCACGCCCTTGTTTTTGAAGGCACTGCCGCATAATATCGGAATTACCATGTTTTTTATGGTTCCTTCTCTGATTGCCGTCTGAATCAACTTGTCAGAGATTTCTTCTCCGTCCATGTATTTTTCTAATATTTCATCGTTGCAAGAGGCCAAAATATCAATAAGATCGGCTCTTGCTTCTTCGGCACTCTTTTTTAGGTTATTAGGTATTTCGGCTGTTATCATTTTGCCTGCAGGGTCTTTTTCGCATGGTTCCCATATTTTTGCTGTCATAGAAACTAAGTCTATGTGCCCCTGATAGTTGTCTTCAGAGCCTATCGGCAGCGAAATGACCAGAGGCAAAGCTTTGAGACGGTCTCTTATCTGCTTAACAACCCTTTGGAAATCTGCACCTACGCGGTCCATTTTGTTAATAAAAGCTATTCTCGGAACACCGTATTTGTTGGCTTGTCTCCAAACTGTTTCAGATTGCGGTTGAACACCGCCAACTGCGCACAATACAATCACACACCCATCGAGGACTCTCAGAGATCTTTCGACTTCGGCAGTGAAGTCAACATGCCCCGGGGTGTCTATTATGTTGATGTCATGATTGTTCCATTTGCATTTTGTGGCAGCACTTGTAATTGTGATGCCTCTTTCCTGCTCTTGAACCATCCAGTCCATTGTTGCGGTTCCGTCGTGGGTTTCTCCGAGTTTATAATTGCGTCCGGTAAAGTAAAGAATTCTTTCGGAAGTCGTTGTTTTGCCCGCGTCAATGTGAGCAATAATGCCTATGTTTCTGATTTTATGCATTTTGTAGTTCCTTATTAGTGTGACAGATGATAGCGATTGGAAACGCTACAAAAAGCCGGAGCGCAAAGCTAACTTAAATAATTGGCTGTACTACCAGCAAAGAGCATGTATTGTAAGCCGGTTTGTTAAAAAAGTCAACTTATATTTTGTCGTGCTTCGCTCTGAAATCCTTGTATAGTCTTTAAATTGGCAGTTTGAATGTCATCGAGTGATGTACGTAATCAAAAATACTTATCATAAAATTTATTAACTGTGTAGAATTTTTATTTTTACTCTGTTACACTGTAATTTGTAAACTGAAAAGGGGTAAATATGTTAAGAAAGATTTTCTTAGGTTTTGCTTTAACAGCGACCATTTTAATAAGCTGCGGATCCATCGATGCTATAATGGCTGCAACTCCGAAAATGCACGTTGATGTGGGTTTGAATCATTTCTATAAAAATCGCTATTTAGAGGCTTATCGAGAATTCAAAGCCGCATTAGACATTGATCAAAATTACCCCGAAGCTCATTATAATTTGGGGCGTGTTTATAAGATACAGGGCTTTATTAAAGAAGCATTAGTTGAATTTCAGATTGCGGTGCAGTTAAAACCCGATTATTTGGCTGCAAAACGTGAATTAGAAGCTCTTAAAAAGACCTTAGAGGCAGATATCGATGCTCAGTTGCGCTTGCAAGGCAAAGATACCGTAAGTCAGACTGCCTTTGATAAACTACCTTCCGGAGAACTCGAATCAAAAGCTCGTGAAGCTCTAAATCAAGGTAAGATTAGTGAAGCTATAAAATTATATAAACAGTTGTCTGAGGAAAATCCTCGCGATAGCAGTGTTCATAAAATGCTTGGCTTTTTGTATTTCAGAGAAAACAAATATTCAGATGCCATCGAAAATTATAATAAAGCGTTGAATTTAACTCCAACTGACTCTGAGATAAGTTATTCGTTAGGTTTGATATATTTGAAAACAGGGCCTGTTAATAGGGCTGAAAACTATTTCAATCAAGCAATAAAGCTTTACCCCGAAATGCTCAAGGCATATTTCGCGCTGGGTGAAGTTTATGAGTCTCAAGGGCGTATTGATGATGCGGTTTTTCAGTTTAAAAAATGTTTGGAGCTGAATCCAAATTTGCAAGAAGCAAAATCTAAACTTTCTTATCTCGCAGGCAAGCAGGGTTATAGTTATTTCAGCCGCGGTTCATATTATTATCAGCGCGGCGACTATGAGAATGCTTTGTCTATGCTCTCTATGGCGGTAAGTTACGGCTCTCTTACACCTGATCAAATTCGCCAGGCAGATGAAATGGTTAATACAAGCCGTTTTTGGCTGGATAAAAAGCGTGCTGAGCAAAAAGCTGCCGCAGAAAGAGAGCAAGTAAGAAGTGAAGCGGTTATCAGTCGTTCTTTTTTAGTTACAGATGTAAGCAGAAATGTCTTTCCTTACGTAGGCAAAGCGGTTGAATGGGAAGGACAAATTGAGTCTATAACTACCCGAAGAGGAAAAACCGTTTTGTTGATAAATACTGACCCTTCTGTAAGCGCTGACTCTAACATGGATTATTGCTTTGAGGCAGAAATTGATAAGGCTTTGCCTAAAGATGCCAGAATAGCCTCTCTTGCCTCAGCTTCAGTGCTCGGAAAAGTCTTGCGTGTCGATAAACTTCGAAACAGTAAGTCCGGATCTTTTAGCAGCAGACGTCAACCTGTTATCGAGGTCAGCGAAATAACTTTTAACAGACGAGGTTATGTTCAGCCTTTAGTTTTGAGATTTTGACAGCTAATGAAATGGTTGGCGAAAATACCTGAAAACCTTCGCAATAATCCTTTTAAAAGGACTTTTATAGCCCTATTAAAATCATTTTTTGTCGTCTTGTTACCTTTTTGGGTGTTTTCGGGCACGACTAGGCACTTTGCAAATGTAAGCACAGAGGATTATCGCAAAAGCGAACAACAATATTTAATAGGTCTTTTAAGCGAAATTTCCGGCAACTCTGAGCCTGAACGATATTTTGGCAAAGAGTTTAAAGCTTTGGCGGATATTCCGTTCCCCTCAGAAGTTTTCAATAAAAGATTAGAGCAAATTTTAACCGATTATCCCGACGCCTTGTCTGTCAGTTTGTATGACACCGGCGGGGCAGCTATAGCTTTACCTTTTTTGCCCGTATTGTCAAAAGTGGTTTCTCAGCGCTATCTGGAGTGTGTTAAAGATCCCTCTTTAACCTCAAAATACGAACGGTTCTTAATACGGTTTTCAGGGTATGCCGGTGCACACAGAATTTTAGGGGCTTATCCAAATTCCGTAGTGTCTATCGGCACGGCTCATGATAATCATTGGGGCGGATGGTTTCAATTAAAAGACGAATCCGGTACCAAAACCGGCGAGTTTATTGTTTTTATCGGAAAAAAGGGAGTGTCCGGAGAAAAGTTAGTTGAAAAAGCAATTATGAAAGCACGATTGGTTCATGGTAAAAACTATCGTTTTGCGTGGCAGAATCCGGTCTCTCCCGATGAACTAATGCCCCCCGGTCACGGATTTCCAAAAGATGCTATCGATACTGTAAAAACAATGCCTTATGGCGAAAATGTTTTTACTTATAAAAATCAATGCGGGGGAAAAATCTTTTCGGAAGACGGTGCCGCAATAATAGGTTTGCGCTCATATCCTATTGAAGTTGACAGTGTTTATTCCATGATTAGCCTCCTTTTGAGTGTGACCGCACTCATTTCGTTTATTTTATTGATTCCGGTGTTTTTGGGAATAACTTCCTTTGTGCCCGGTCTCAAGTTAAAAATGAGTGCTTTGATAATTTTCGGTGTAAATCTGCCCTTGGCATTGTTGCTGATAACCGGTGTGGCAGACCGAGAAGAGCGGGAAAAAATTCTGGTTAATAATTACGAACAGCAAAATATATTAGAATTAAATCGTATTGACGAGGCTATTTTAAGCGATTACAGAGCTATTGAAAAAGATTTTAAGCGAAATATCAACCGTTTTGATATTTCGACAAAAGAAAATATGAGCAATTCTGTTATCAAAATTATGGGTAAGGTTTATAGAAGCTATTCTTTTATTAGCCGCATTATTGTCTCTCATCCGGAAAGAGGAACAATTTTTAGCCGCGAAAACCCCGAAGGCAGACACATAGATATAGATATGGATTCAATAGCTAATTACGGTAATTCTCTTATTAAGATTATCAACGGTGAATACATCGAGACGACCGATATAGAGGCAACGGACAAAAATTCTGTTCTACATAATATGGGTGGTTGGATGAGCCGTTTTGTTTTGCTTAACGCAGGTAAAATTAATGCAATAAACATGCTTTCAAATGCGAGTTTAGCCTATACTGATTTTGTCTTTGACGACAGTCACAGGTCCTGGGCGTGTGTTTTTATTTTTATAGACGATTTTACTTTGCAGGGCAACTATCTTTACAAGATCAGTAAATTGCGAGACGAACAAATTAGGCGATTGCCTGACAGTCCTCGTTTTGCTGCTATACCTGTCAGTATTGCAAAAGAATGGAGAGCATTTCCAAAAAGAAAAAGTGCAGAAGAGAAAGAATTAGCTAATTTAGCGGAAAAAGCATATAAAAGTCGAATTCCGGCGCATACTTTGACAAAGATTCGTGGTGAGAAATATTTGATCAGTGCTGTTTATGGCAGCAACCTCAGCGGCTATTCTTTGCTTATGGCAAGACCATACAGATTGATCGCCGCCGAAATTGAGGGATTGAAAAAACAACTCTCAATTTTGGCTATGTTAATCTTGTTTATGGCTCTCTTAGCCGCATATTTTGCATCGTCATTGTTGATAAGGCCGGTGGGGATATTAAAAAATGGCTTGGAATCTATTGCTGCCGGCGATTTACGCAAAAAACTCCCGGATTCGCCGGTTGAAGAATTTTCTACAATGGTAAGCAGTTTGAATAATACTATGTATCAGCTACAGGAACTTAAAGTTGCTAAAAATGTTCAAGAGACTTTATGGCCGGACAAAGGACTGTCCGGGAAAAATTATGAGCTTTATGGCAAGTGTTCTCCCGCGACCGAACTTGGCGGAGATCATATTGATTGGCTTGAGTTAGAAGACAAAAGATTGCTTATAGTTATCGGAGATGTTACCGGGCATGGGGTTGCTCCGGCAATGGTTCAAGCATCGGTAAAAGTTTGGTTGGCATTATTTGCGCAAAAGGCCGTCGATTCTGTGAGTTTGGTTAAAGAGATAAATCGCTTGCATATCACTCACGGAGCGAAAAAGTTCTTTATGACCGCTTGGTTTGGTTATTACACCCCCGATACCGGTGAATTAGAGTTTACGTCTGCGGGACATCCGTATCCTTTGCTGGTCAAAAGCACCGGTGAAACAGAGATGGTAAAAGTTCCGGGCATGCCCATAGGAAGCAGTTTGAAAATACGTTTAAAAAGCGAAAAACGCGTTTTAGAGCCCGGTTCAAGTCTAATTCTTTATACAGACGGTTTTGCCGAAGTGCAAAATGCTTCGGGTAAAATGCTCGGTTTTGAAGGTTTTACTGCTGTATGTGCTTCTACAGCAGGTATGAAAGCTCAAGATGCGGTCGAAAACATTTTTTCAAAAGTTGCTCTTTGGGGTGAGCAAAATGATGATCAGACCGTCATTATTTTGCAAAGGAAAAGCTTATGATAACAGCACGCCGCTGGTATATGTCTGTTTTATTCATAGGATTTGCAATTAATTTTGCAATTATTTATGGTGTGCAAAATTTTGAGCAAAAGCAAGCAGAAATGACTTATATAGAAGAATTACAAAAAGTGACCAATAAACTTCACTCTTCGTTTTCTTATGAGAAACTTTTTGAAAAAATATTTTTTAGATTTTTCGAGTCTTCGGAAGGAAAGAGTTTGGCAGAGTTTGAAGCTATTTATGAATCTTGGCTTAAAAAAATAGAATTTGACAGAAAATCTTTTGAGATAATTGTTTATAACGGCCATAACCCTTTGAATAAAGATAAAGATTCTTTTGCTGACTGGAAGTTTGTTATGGATGTTCTTGATTCCGGAGAATATCAGAGCGTCAGAACCATCGGTGAGACCAAAAACTTTGTTATAAAAACTTTGAACGGCGGGGTGGGGTTTGAAAATATAGAATGTAAGCCGGGTTTTCATAGGCGCTTGAGTCTTACGGAAATAATGAGTTACGGAGTTTGGTTCAAAAGTAAAAATACTTTGCCTGAGTCTGATGATCTCATAACCGCCATTTTGTTTTTGTCAAACGAGAAATACATAAAAAAGTCCCAAATAGCAAATGTTTTATTCAATGCTTTAAAAGTAAGTAAAACTGATTTTGGTTATTTAAATACTGATGATCTTACAGAATATCTTCTTCCCGAAGGGGTTTCTGCGCGAAAAATTGTGGACATACTTAATTTAGAAGATATCAAAAGCGGTTATAAGCGCATGGTTGTTGACAACAAAAACATTTTTGCTGCTTTTAGACCTGATGGAAATGTCTTTATAGCAGTCGAAAAAGAAGTTTTTATCCCTCTGCCATTTTGGGCTTGTGCGCTATTTTTCTTTTGGTTACCTCTTTGGTATAGGCTTTACACGCAAAATGCAGGCGATCTTAAGCTTTCACTGACCTTTTTGATGAGTTTTTTGTTCGTTCTGGTTGTGCTTTTGCCATCAATTGCAATTGCATTTTTTTGGCGCTCATTTTTAGAGTCAAGATATGAAACGATAAAACTTTCAAAAATTGCAAAAATGCAGAACGCTATTGTTCAGATAGATGCTAATTCAACTGAAATATATAGGGTTTATAAAGATTATTATGAAAAAGCAATCGCCTTATTCGATATGCGCCCGCATAATGTTCAAGCCTTTATCGACAGAACAGTAGAGTTGGAATTACAAGGTGTTTTTGATACATGCATAATAATGGACAAAGAAGGCAATTTGCTGCGTAAAAACGCATCTGTGTCAAGTTTTATGAGATCACTTCCAATGTATCCTGATCATTTTAGATATAAAATGGTCGAACACGCCCTCGAAAACGGCTGGGTACCATTTGATAAAGAGATAGACTATGTATTACAACATGATCAAAATAATTTTACAGTAGATTCCTTTTTAGCTTTCAGCCCCGAACAAGGCAAGCGTGCAGCTACATCAATTGTCAGAGTTGTGACGCGAGACCTTATTAACCAATATAATTCATCTTTGGGCAAAATCGTTAAAGAGAGTGCAAAAGATCAAATTTCTTCTGCTGTAATTTCTTCTATTGTCGGTGAAAAAGACGAAAATCCACTGGCTAAAATCAGTCACAGTCTCGGTGAGTTTTTTGAGTTTGGATACGGCAGAGACAATTCAAGAAACTACGTTAATATAATTCGCGATAAAGACGGTTCGGCGAAGTATTGCTTTATTTTGTTTTCCGGTCTTTACAATTTTTCTCGCGGCTATTTAAAAAGATTATTTGCAGGCGAAGGAAAATTTTCCGATGAAATGAAATTGGCCGCCATAAGCAACAAAATCTTTTGTGTCAATTACCCGCAGTTAGATTTGTGGAAGCGATTTGGCAGAATACTGAACGTAATACAACCGCCTATCAATATGTATTCCGAAGAGGTCAACATTAACGGAGAACCTCATATATTGTGCGCCTACGCCGGCAAAAAGACCGATTACTATGTTTATGTGGCCTATATGCCAATTTCGGTAGTTATCAAAGAACTTAATTCTTTTAAATACAAAATGTTTCTGGCAGCTTTTTTGATTTTGTTATCTTTAGGCTTTGTTACTGTTCGTCTTTATCGAGGCATTGTCTGCCCGACTCAGTTGGTTATGGCCGGTATCAGCGCCATGGAAACAGGCAATCACGATCACAGAATAAAATTACATACAGGCGATGAGTGGGAACAGTTGGCCGGCGCATTCAACTCCTCTCTCGAAAGTATGAAAGAATTCGAAGTCGCAAGTTTTATTCAAGAGACTATTTTGCCTTCAGGGGAAAGGCGTAGCGGAAGTATTTCGTTTTCCGGGCGCACAGTTTCAGCTGACGGTATCGGCGGAGATTATTATGATGCCTATTTGCCAAACGATAATGAAATGCTTTTTTTGTTAGGCGATGTTTCGGGACATTCTGTTTCGGCGGCGCTGGTTGTTTCAATGGCTCACGCAGGTTTTGCCGCCTTGTTTGAGCAGGGAATAAGAGAACCGAGTGAAATATTGAAAGCTTTTAACAGTTTAATGCTTAATAACTTGCAACGAGTTAAGATGATGACTTGTTTTGCCGGCTTCATTGACTCTGAGGGGTACCTTTACAGCAGTAACGCGGGACAAACTTTTCCCTTGATAGTAGATGAAAACGGAGTCATTGAATCAATTGCCGTCGTGGGGTATCCGTTAGGTTCAAGCAAACGCGTGAAATATAAACAGAGCAAGATTAAATTGCCCGATAAATGCAGAATTATTATGTATAGCGACGGTATTATAGAGGCTTTGAATGAGTCAGGAGAACCTTTCGGTTTCGACCGCTTCGAGAAACTTGTTAAAAAAATCAGATGCAATGATACCCCTGAAGATTTTTATAATGAAATTTACAGCACATTAAAAGAATACAGCGGTTCCGTGCCCTGGGATGACGATTGCACTATTGCTCTGGTGGAATATGAGCGCAAAGCTTAACTATTGATAATAATTTAACTCTATTATATAATCCCCCTAATGAACAAGTTAATACAAATATTGGTTTCTTTAAAAACTGCTGTTTTTATAATTGCAATTATTTCTCTTTTGTCGGTAATAGGCACTTTAGTCCCTCAAAAACTTGAGGCGGCAGCTTATTTGACAAAATATCCGATTATGGGCAAATACATTATATCGTTAGGCTTTGACGATATTTATCGAAGTTTGTTGTTTATGGCCTCTCTCGGGGTTCTTTGCCTTTCGACAATTTTCTGTATTTTAGTGCGATTTAAAGCGACTTACAATCGCTTGATAAACCGAATCAAAAATGTGAGCATTTCAGAACTAAAATCATTGGAAGTTAAAAAAGAAATTTCGCCCGGTTCTGTTCAGTTTCGTGATAGATATTTTAAATTTGAAAGAATTGATGAAGACGGCACTAAAATAAGCTTACATACTTTCGGCGTTATGTCTTTGGCCGGCGGAATGATTTTGCATATCGGACTCCTGCTTATATTGGCCGGCGGATATATAGGCTTGGTTTCCGGTGTTGAAACCGTTATTCATGGGCGCGAAGGCGATAAGGTTCCTATACCGGGCTTAACTGCCATGAGAGCAGGTTATAAAGCAGACCGGATTAGTCGGAAAGCACGATATATACGCGACACAGAGGCAAATGCGCCAATTTTGGAGACCTACCGCAATGACGTGGAAATGCTTCATAAAATTTACGCCGAGGGTATTACGGCGCCTGATTTCAGCGTATCTTTCGAAAAACTGTCTATTGATTACCATACAGACAATGAAGGTGAAGTCAGAGGAATAAAAAGTTGGAATTCTGCCGTGAGTTTTGTAAAACCCGGAGAAGACCCCCATAAAGCCGTCGTTAAGGTTAATGAGCCGGTAACTTTCAGAGATTACACTTTTTACCAAGCCAACTGGAAAAAATATTATCCCACAGTGCGTTTAAAAGTTGTTCCTCTTGAAAATATAGAAGACTTAGAAAAAGCTTCTCATTTTCCTGCCGAAATAGAGCTAACGCTTAACAAGCCTCAGAAGTTTCCTTGGTATGAGCATGAATTGCTTTTGTTTGACTTCAAAGAAGATTTCAGAATAGTTAACGGAGCTTTTGTTTCCGTTTCGAATGAACTCAAAAATCCTGCAGCACGCATAATTGCCATTGATGCGGCTGCAGAAAACAAAGAGGTCGGCAGGGCGTGGGGCTTTGGTGAATCGCAAGCCTCTTTGGGGGCCCATGTTTCTAATTTGCCTTTCAATTTTGTTTTTGTTTCTGCTGAGCCCCGATATGAGAGCATTTTAACCGTAACTCATGATCCCGGCAAGTTTTGGGTTTGGATTGGCTGTTTGCTTTTTTCAGTTGGCATGATGCTTTGTTTTGGCTCGGGTTACCGTGAAGTTTGGCTCGTTTCAGAACCTGACGGCACGGCATTTATAGCTGTTGCCGGTAACAGAACAGCAGAAGTATATAAAAAGGAATTGGATAAAATAGGAGCGGCGCATGAATAATCCTGAAATTTTAATGTTTGTAGTGGCTTTGCTCAGCTATCTTGCCGCGTTTTCCCTCTACAGTGTTTCGTTGGGGTTTAAACGTCAAAAGCTGTATAGCTTTGCGCGCATACTTAATTGGCTTGGCGCCATGTTTGCTTTTTCCGCACTGCTTTACCGATGGTATACTGCCGGTCACCCGCCTTTATCAAACATGTATGAGTCGTTGGTTACACTTTCGACTTTTATTGTTTTAGGTGGCTTGATGTTTACCTCAAAAGAACCCATAACTTTGCTTGAAGCCGCTTCTGTTGCCGGTGCTGTTTTTATGATCGGCATCGCTTCGCTTTTTCCTTCAAATGTGCGCCCGCTGGTTCCTGCGCTAAACTCGTATTGGCTTCATCTTCATGTTACTTTGGCATTTTTGGGCGAGGCATGTTTCGCGATAGCATTTGTTTTAAGCTATCTATACTGTTTGAAACGATTATTTGAGCGCTCTGCCGATGATACGAAACCCGCTTTGTCGCACAAAGAAAAAATTGCTTGCCACGCTGTCACTTGGGTTTTTCCTGTTTTATTTTTTGGGGGAATGGGCGCACTGGCTTATTACTTGGGTTCGAAACCCGCTTATGCCGCCGTTCGTTATAATCTTTGGGCACTAATTGGCTTAATGGCTGTAATGGCTTTATTTTTGCTTAAATATTTATGGCGCGGCCTTAGCAAGGTCTTACCTGATGCGCAACAGCTCGATAATTTGACTTATAGAGCCATTGCGGTAGGATACCCTTTGTTTACCGTCGGCGGTTTGATTTTCGGTATGATATGGGCAAATAAAGCATGGGGACGTTATTGGGGCTGGGACCCAAAAGAAACATGGGCATTGATAACTTTTTTTGTATATTCCATATACTTGCATGTGCGCTTAGTGCGTGGTTGGGGCGGCGTTTCTACCGCCTGTCTCTCTGTGTTGGGGTTTATAGTAACTATGTTTACGTTGTTTGGGGTTAATCTGCTTATTTCAGGTCTTCACTCTTATATATAAAGGAAACTGATATGATTAGAATGTTTAACGATTTTTCTTGTTTAGTTATGGTATTTTGCTTGTCTTTAGTTTCATCACCGGCATTTTGTGACGAAAGCTTCATTGCTTCGGATAAAGCCTTTTATTCTTTACCCGAAAGCGTTGAATTAAAAGTTACAGAAAAAGCACGTGCGTTCGGCAAGTCTGTAAGAATGAGCGCGACAATAGAAAGCAAAGTCGGAACTGTTAAAAATATCAGAGTGTTTTTTAATTCTTCAAGCGATTTGAAAGTTCTTTCTGAAACTCGCACAATAAATGCTCTTGAGCAAGGTGAAAAACAGGTTATTAATATTATTGCCGTTAAAATGGACGATAATTCAGGCGACTTAGGCTCTTGGATACGCCTAGGCGTAAGATATACACCTGACCACAACGAGCTGATAAAAATTGTTTCAGATGAAACCTCTTACCCTGTTAAACACTTAAGAGAACGACTGATTTCTGAGTTGCACAGCAGTATGGACGAAAGCGAGCCTTACTTGGACGCCGTACGGCATTTTGTAAAATAAGGTAAAATAATGAAAGTTCTTAAGTTTTTTATTCTTGTAGTTTTGATCTTTTTTTCTGCCTCTGTTTTTGCAAACAATGAGGGTATAGTTATAAGACATGACAATAACGGTATCCCCCATGTTTACGCGAAAGACGCCCCCGGTGTGTTTTTTGGATACGGCTATTGTTTGGCAAAAGACAGGCTTTTTCAGCTCGAAGTTTTAAGACGCTCAGTCGAGGGCACTTTGGCTGAGGTGTTTGGAGAAAAAATGGTCGATAACGACTTTGCTGCGCGTCGCGACAAAGTATTTTACAAAGAATTGAGAGAAGAACTTGAAGCTTGCTCTGACGATTTTAAACTGGCGCTAACTTCTTTTACTAATGGCATTAACCGTGTGGTAAGCGATGTTTTGGGGAACAAATGTCAAGAAGACCCCGCATTTGCCAAGGCACAAATAAAACCGCGCGCCTTTACGGAACTGCAGATTTTAAATATATTCGCAGGCACTATGGCGGCTCGCTATAATGACTTTACGGTAGAACTCGAAAATCTGCAGATGCTACGTATGTTAACCAAAAAATACGGTGCTCGCACCGCCTCTGAAATATTTGAAGATATTGTTGTGTACGAAGACCCCAACGTTTACACGACACTTGGAAATATTAACTACGACAGTCCCGGACACAGATTTAAGGATACCGAACATTTTCTGCCACAAGAAGGGGCTTTAACAACAAATTTACCGGGTATCGAAAGTAAAAAAAGAAACGCTGTTTTAAAAACATTGGGAATCCCCGATAAATCGGGAAGCTACGCGGCTGTATTCTCGGTTAAAGAAGGTGAGAAGAAAAAGGCCATCTTGTTTGGCGGCCCTCAAATGGGCTATTTCTCTCCGTCGGCAGTTTATTGCATCGGTTTGCATACCCCTGATTTTGATATAGTAGGCAGCACACCGGTCGGCTATTTCTTTGTAATGTTTGCTGCGAACAGAGATGTTGCCTTTACCGCAACCGCAGGCGTAGGAAATTTGGTCGACCTTATAGCCTTAAAACAAGACAAAAATGATAAAAACTATTTGGTTGGCCTTTATGACAGCAAATTGAGAGTCAAAAAAACAATCAGAGAAGAAAAAATAATAGTAAAAGATAAAAAAACAACTGTCTGCAAAATAATGACCGACACAGAGTTAGGCCCCGTAGTGGCTGTCGAAGGCGATACATTTTACGTGAAAAATCGTGCGTGGCGCGGGCAGGTTGTAAAATCTTACGAAGGTTGGTTCGAGTCTAATTTCGCAAAATCTCTTGATGAGCTGCTTAAGGTTTCAGATAAAAATGCGCTTTCTATAAATTGGCTGGGAGCAGATAAGAAGGGTAATATTGCTTTTGTTCATTGCGGAAAAGGTAAAAACAGGCGATCATTCGGAGAAGACAGATTGCCCACATATGCACCGAATGATTATTCCCTAAATAAAAAAAGACTTGCGGCTGTGAATCCCGAAACAGGCTTTTTCGTGAACTGGAATTGCCCCCCCGCAGACGGATTTCGTGACGGAGATATGCAAAACGGTTGGGTTGCAGATCAGCGCACAAAATTTTTGGCTGACCATATTGAGCGAAATAGAAATGAATGGTCTATTGATTATTTAATAGAATTAGAGCGGGATATCGCATTTACAGATCAAAGAGCGTATTTTTTTAAAGATTTGCTATTGAGTTGTGTTAAGACCGAAGACTTAAATTCAAAAGAAAAAAATGGTTTTGATATGCTTGCAAATTGGGACGGAATGCGCAATGACGATGATGAAGACGGCTTTTTTGACAATGCCGGAGCAGGTTTTTTTGACAAGTTTTTTAACGATGTTTTTAACGAGCTTTTTTGGGATAAGCTTGGCGAGTTTGTTTGGATTCCGGCCTCAGACTCTACCTGGACGCAGTCTGCCGTAATGGCGCGAGCGCTTAAGGGGCTTACAAATTATGACTACTTGAGCGGAAGATCGGCTCAAGAGCTTGTTACTTCTGTGTTTAAAAGGTCTTTTTCGACTTGTTCGGAAGAAAACGGAGAAATTCGTCCGGTTAAGACAGCTCCGATGGAATTTGGCGGGCTGAATCATATTGGCGCACCAACTTTAGCTTCTACAAAATCGTTCGGAACATTTATGAATCGAGGAACCGACGTGCAGCTGACTGAACTGAGCGAAGACGGAATCAAAGTATTGGGTTGTATGGCGCCCGGCAATGCCGCGACCGGCGTCTATTCAGAAAACCAAATAGCAGATTTTAAAGCGTTTAATTTCATGATCAGACCTCTTTTGATGAATGAGGTCAAAGAATTGTCATTCGATTCTGAAATTGTGTTCCCGTAGTAAAATTTATCAGTTTGTTTTTGTCTGTCAAAGTCTTTTGTCAATTTTGTTTTTCATTGTGCCGATAATGTGGGTAAGAATATAAAAATGAGGCAAAAAAATGGAAAAACTGGAAAAGACTAGATCGCATTGGTTTGTTATTTTTTTGGCAATGAGTCTTTTGGTGATGATTATGTTTCCGCCGAGAGTGCATGCTCAAACAAAGTGGCTGAAGCAGTTTCGCAAAGATTCTTTGCTTAATACTTATAAAACCTGTTACGCAGTAACTGCCGATACTCTTTGGGTCGGAACAAACGGCGATGGGGTAATGGTTCGCTATGCAGACGGTTCTGAAAAGTTTTTTAACAACAGAAACACAAGATCGAACACCAACAGTGACGACGGTTTGATGGCAGATTATATAACCAGCATAGTTGTAGATGAATCCAAAGGTTTTGTTTGGATTGGCACTAAAAGCGGGTTAGCCGGATGTAACTTAGACGGGAAAGAATGGGTTAGATTTACAGAAAAAGATGGCTTGCCTAATATGTTGATTCGTGACGTTGATATTGATTCTGCAGGAAATCTCTGGATTGGGACTCCCTCCGGAATTGTCACATACGATGGTGAGAAATTTGCGCCTGTTTCTTATGGCGACGCTCAGGGCAGCATTCATTCAATAAAAGTTAAAGGTGAATCTGTTTGGGTTGGAACAGTCTCCGGAACTGTCAGCTGTTTTAAAGACGGCAAATGGGCGACAATGATGACTTATTGATATGTATCAACTTGCACACCGCGGAATTTACGAGTTTTTGTGGTCTGAGCATAAATACCACGTAATGGCTGTTTCAAACAAAGCTTTTACAAGTATGGGCACCAGATTGGGCAAAACAATACGGGTCTTGTCTTTGCTTAAAAAAATCGCCGAATGCGGTTACGAAGAAAAGACCGAAAACTACAATGCTCTGTTGAGCGCCTATATGCACATCAGAGAGTTTATCGACAGAGAGCGCCAAGAACAGATAATAAAAGCGGTTTTAAGCGATGAAGATTCGGCTGCTTTTATGATTTATGAAGAAGCAGTCAGAAATTATGAAAAAGCTTTGCCCGGTTGCAGATTGTTTTATGATAATCGTTTTGCCATAAATAAGTTCTGGGACAGTCAGCATAACGACGGTTTATGGATTTGTTTGGGTCCTTTTCAAATACATTTGCCCACGGCAGTAGTTTTTAAAAGGATGCTCCAAAAATCCAAAATTTTAGGTGCGGAATTTTCAGAAAAAGAATTGTCAGATCTGTTAACCTGCTTAAAGCAGGGAATGTCTTATGATGAATTTACGAAACTTCCCGCAGCCTTTATCGGAATATTGCGAGAAAATAACGCTATTGCGGAACCCGGGCACAAAAAAGCATATTTAAACCCAAGAATAGATACAGATTTATGTAAACCGGCAAGCGATTTTTTTAAAACAGAAGATGATATTACTTATTCTGGGCTTGTCTTAGAGTGGTTGGCAGACAATGCCGAATACCCGCCTGAATTTATTGGTTCCATGCCCGATTTCGAAAATTTTGCGTCGGCTTTAAAAGATGTTGCGCCTTTTGCCGAAAGCTATATTTTAAAGCCGGACTCTTTTGACGTAAGTGCAACTTATCAAAAATTATCGGTTTTATTTGCTAAGCGTTCAGCCGAAGATAATGGAGCAAATTCCGGCGAAATTTATTGACATAGTTTTGTTAAAATATTAGTCTTAAGGTTGACATGTCAATTATCAGCAACAATTTACCTCAAACTCTCAAACCTTTGCTTTTGTTCTGCCGGCCTGAAGACTCTTCGGTTGCACAAAAAGCTTTAGAGTTCGATTTGCCCTCGGTTTATGAAAAAGCCGATGTTGCTGTGTCGAATTCGGCCCGGCAATATGGTTGGTTGCGGCCCCTTGCAATGAAATATCGAGTTTTTTGTGGCGGAGATTTTGAAAACTTGGTTCTCAAACTGGATATATACGATATTTTGCTGGTTAATCCTTTGAGCTTAAATACTTTGGCCAAATTAGCCCTTGGAATTCGTGATTCTTTCCCCTCCGAGCTTCTTTTCAGATTTGCAGAGTTAGGTAAACCTATTTTACTCTCAGAGGCAATGTTACCCACGGGCGATTCTGATTTGAACCCGCATTTGATAAAGGTTTACAAGCGTCATTGGGATAGCGTTATCGGCGGCACTGTCAGCAGTTTTAACGAAGACAATCTGGCTGAAAAAACCGTTAAAATAATACGTGCTCGGTTTGCCCTTTCAAAAACCGCTGCTCCTGTTTCTCAGGGTCGCGTTTTCATAACCCGCGATGATATTATTGCGGCCTGTGAATCCTTAGAGCCCTTAAAGGTTCCCTATGGGTCTGTAATAACTGATATTGCACGCGAAGAAGCTTTGGCGAGAGGCGTTTCAATAGTTTTTGAATAATTTACCATGAACGAAAAATATAAATTAATAGAAGAACGCTTGCCAAAGTTTTATGCATTAATGGAATCATGCCGTTTGTGCCCTCGAAAATGCGGTGTAAACAGACTTAATAACGAAATCGGCTATTGCAAAACAGGCAAAGATCTTAAAATCGCTTCTTGGGCTGATCACCGTGGCGAAGAACCGCCTATTTCCGGAACAAAAGGTTCGGGCGCAATTTTTTCCTCTAATTGCACTTTAAGCTGTTGTTTTTGTCAAAATTATCCTTTTAGCCAACTGGGAAACGGTTCAATAATAACAATTAAAAAATTAGCAGAAATCTATGATCTTCTGGCAAAAAAGGGAGTTCACAATATTAATTGGGTTACTCCGACTCATGTTTTGCCCATGCTCTTAGACGCCTGGCTGCTTGCGGGCGATGCGGTGCACAAACTGCCTATTGTTTACAACTGTTCCGGTTACGAAACCCCTGAGGTGCTTGAAATGCTTGACGGTATCGCGGATATTTTTCTGCCTGATATTAAATATGCCGACAATCACTCTGCTACCAGCTTTTCGGGGTGTCCGGGGTATGTTGAAGCAAACAGGGCCGCGTTAAAAAAAATGCACGAAATTGCGGGCTATCTCAAAACAGACTTTGAGACCGGCTTGGCAACTAAGGGAATGATAATCAGACATTTGGTTTTACCTAACGATATATCAGGCACCGAAAACTGTTTAAGGTGGCTTAAAGCCGAACTTGGCACAGATATTCATTTAAGCGTAATGTGCCAGTATTTTCCCGCTTATAAGGCTCTTGAAAATGATCTGCTAAATAAGCCGCTTCCTGATTCTGAGTATGTGCGCGTTTTAGATTTAGTTGAAGAGCTTGGGTTTGAAAACGTCTGGGCTCAAGATCCCTTTGAGCCCGGCGGCGCGTAATCAGCTTTTTTGACAGGTTGTGTCGCCGCTCATATAGTTTCCTGTTACAGCGTAGGCGCGTGCCCTGCATCCCCCGCAAATTTTATTGTAATTACAGTCTTTACATATTCCTTCAAGTTTTTCGGGGCTTCTCATGTTTCTCAGTATTTCATTTTCTGTGTAAATCTCATCTAGCGGTGTTTCTCTTATGTTGCCGAGTATAAGATCAAAATACCCGCATGGCTTGACCTCGCCTTTGTAGCTTATAAACACAAATCCGTTTCCTGCCATGCAGCTTCTTGTGCTTTGATGCCCATGATGCGATCTTTTTGGGGTGATTTTGTTTGCTGCTGCCAGTTCTGCGCGAATTCTCGAATATTGCGGTGCACAGGTGATCTTAACCGGAATCGGCCAGTTATCTGAGTTTTGGGCCACATATTTTAAAACAGCTTCGGTTTGGTCGGGTGAAATCAGTATTTCAGAGCCCGTTTCTGCGGCTCTGCCCATTGGAACAATAAAAAACAAATGCCAGGCAGAGGCATTTAAAGACACAACCCAATCTTTAAATTCTTCGATTCTATTGTGGTTTGTCGGCAAAATTGTAGTGTTAATCTGAAAAGACATGCCATGATTTTTTATTCTGTTAAAGGCCATCAACGCATTTTTATAAGCGCCTTTAACTCTGACAAATTCATCATGGGCAACTTCGTTTTCCGAGTGCATACTAAAACTAAAGTGCGTTATTCCTGATTCTTTGAGAGAGCTGAGCCTTTCGTTTGTCAACAGAGAACCGTCGTTGCAGGATACGACCGGTCGGTGTCCAAGTTCTATGGCTCTTTTTGCTATTAGCTCGAGATCATCGCGCAAAAGAGGCTCCCCGCCGCTTAATATTATTATAGCCGGCCCTATTTTAGCCGCTGATTCCAACATTAAAAAAGCTTCATTGACAGATAATTCTTCATCGTTGCGCTCTGTTACAGCCGATGCTCTGCAATGAGGGCACGCTAAGGTGCATGCGCGGGTCGTTTCCCAGGCCAAAACTCTGAGTGAATTGTTTAACATAGCCATTCGCCTGCTTCCGGGGCAAAATAGGTGATGATTATGTCCGCTCCCGCGCGTTTCATGGCAATAAGCGATTCGGTAACAATCTGTCGTTCATCTATCCAGCCTTTTTCTGCCGCCGCTTTAATCATTGAATATTCTCCGGAAACCTGATAAACAGCAACAGGGCAGTTAAACTTCTCTGATGCTTCTTTAACAATGTCGAGATATGCAATGCCCGGCTTTACCATAATTATGTCGGCACCTTCGCTTATGTCTTCTTCGAACTCCTTGCAGGCTTCTTTTGCCGATACGGCGTAGTCCATTTGGTAGCCCTTGCGATCACCTTTTCCGGGGGCAGACCCTGCCGCCTCCCTGAATGGCCCATAAAAAGCCGATGCATATTTCGCGGAATACGCCATAATCGGTGTGTCGGTGTATCCGTTGTCATCGAGAGTTGTTCTGATTGCCGCTATTCTTCCGTCCATCATGTCGGAAGGGGCCACCATGTCTGCTCCTGCTTTCGCGTGTGCCAGAGCTGATTCTGCTATGAGCTTTATCGAGGCGTCATTGTCTACATGCCCTGATTCTGTTATTAGTCCGCAGTGCCCATGGCTTGTGTAAGCGCAAAGGCATACATCTGTGATTATATATGCTTCGGGACAGTGTTTTTTTATGTTTTTTATGGCACGGCATACAACGTTGTTCTCGTTATAAGCCTCTGTTCCGCTTTCGTCTTTATGGTTTGGCACCCCAAAAACCAAAAAAGAATACACATTATTGTTGATTGCTTTTTGAACCGGAACATAAGCCATTTCAGGAGGCCAATGCATCTGATTTGGCATTGCTGCTATTTCTTTGGGTTCTTCTATGTTTTCTGCCACAAAAATTGGGTATACAAGATTTTGTGGCTTTACAAATATTTGTCTGACTAATCTTCTTGTTTTATGGTTGACTCTCAATCTTCTTGGTCTTTTTGTCGGAAACATTTGGGCATCCTTACTTTATTAGTGTATCTCGTGCAGTTTATCACAAAT
This sequence comes from bacterium ADurb.Bin157, assembly GCA_002070375.1. Lineage (GTDB taxonomy): Bacteria > Muiribacteriota > Ozemobacteria > Ozemobacterales > Ozemobacteraceae > MWDD01. The sequence continues at coordinate 29,140 of MWDD01000014.1, forward strand.
TAGAATTGCTTTAAAGAGAGATTTTGAGATGTTTAAAAATTAAACACGACAGACAATAAAAAGTGTATAAATAATTTACAGTAAAAAGATAAAAAAATAAAAAACTGTGCAATTATTTTTCAAAACCCTCTTCAAAGTTGGCATAATACTTGCTGTATATATAATAGCACTGCACGACTAGCTCGTCAGTTGTCTTCAATCATTCCTTTCCTTGATCAAGGCTACTTAATGTGGCCTTTTTTTTTATCTTGTATTTGTTTTGCAAAAGCATTAGAATTTTAGCAGAGAGATCAAGGGAGGAAATGGCCATGAATTATGTTAAACATAACGACACCTATGTTGTCAGGCTCGAGAAAGGCGAGGAAGTGATTACCGCCTTAAAAAGTTTATGTGGAAAAGAAGATATTAAAGCTGCTTCGTTAACCGGTATAGGCGCAGCAAATTACGTTGAGGCAGGTTTTTTTGACGCAATAGAAAAAAGGTATTATCCAAAAAAATATGAAGAAGACCTTGAAATACTTGCATTGAACGGCAACATTACGTCTTTAAACAACGAACCTTACATTCATTTGCACATTACTATTGCTGATTCTCAGGGCAGGGCTCTGGGCGGGCACTTAAACAAGGCTGTCATAAGTGTAACTTGTGAAATATTTATTCAAAAACTGGATGCAGTCATAGAAAGATATAAAGACGAAGAATTTGGCATTTGCTTTATAAAATAAACAAAAAAGGCCTTAATTTTTTAAGGTCTTTTTTGTTTTTTGTGTTTAAGCAGATAATTCTATTAAAGCTTATGCGGTTAAATTAAAATTATCGGGCAGTTGAATTGTTGAAATAGCGTGCTTATATATAAGCTGTTTCTTGCCTTCTGATTCGAGTAAAATTACGAAAGTATCAAAGTCAATTACTGTTCCTTGAATTTGAAAGCCTTTCATTAAGAATATTTTTATGATTTCACGTTCGCTCTTCAGGTATTGAAGAACGTTATCTTGAATGTTTACGGCAGCCATGTTCAAACCCCCTAATTTTTTAATACTGTTTACTAATAGCTTATTTTAAGAAAAAAAGCAAATCAATTTTTATGAGAAGGGCATATTATTTCGTTTTCCCTGAGCTCCCAGTTCTCATAATCGTTGCACAGAGGTATTGCCAACTCTTTTGCTTTTTCAATCAAAAGTTTGTTGTTTTTCTCTGCGAGTATTTTCTGCCTGTCTTCTTTCGAGAGCAATTTGAACAGTTTCATTCTGTTGTAATCGCATTCTTGGTTTTCATCAAGAATAATGGGAACAATCGGCAGTCTGTTGTGAGTTTCACATGAAACTGTGGCTGCCTGAAGGTCCACAAATATCTTTCCGTTGTGCGGGCAACAATTGTAGAGATCGGGCGCGTAAAACAATCTGTTCACAAAGCAGACCGTAGCGGCGAGCCCGTTCTTAATGTAGTTCTTGAAGAATATGTTCAAGCTGTTGTATTTTGATGCCAGCCTATCTGTTAACCATTTTTCAGCGTTGTGATATTCAATTTCGGTGTAAATTTTGTCTTGTTCGGTGCTGAGTTTTATTGTGGTTTCCAATCCCATTTTTTTCGAAGTGAGCTTATAGATAAACAATTCACTAGCGTATTTTTTTATGTTGTTGTCAGGTTCGATTTTGCCGGTGGTTGCAATAATATACTCGTTAAAGTTGCCTTCTTTTAAAGTGTATTTTGAATGCACTTCGGTAAAGGGGGCAATCGGGTTGGTGAAAAAGAGCATGGTCCATCTCGGGAGTTTTCTGATTAATGTGGGCCAGCTGTAATATACATCTATAAAATTTTCATCCGAATACGTGAAAAACTTATCTAAGCCGCCGGCAAGTTTTGCCGGGTCGATCGGTGCTCTTGAGATATATATGCTGTTTTTATGGGCTACAGCGTATATTTTTGTCTTGCCCGATTGAAACTCTCTTTTATCGCTGTTGACATCTTCTTTGCAGATTGCTCCGACTGTTTTCATGTAGTTTTCGACACGTTTTAACATTGTCATTCCGGGTACTTTTGCCGATTCAATTCTGATTATTGCGGTGTTTCGGGTTTTATGAAGCTTTGATATAAATACCGTAATACTTTTATCTGAAAAGTTTTCGGCACATTTGAATGCGGGAGCTAAATACTTGAATAAGGCGGGACCAAATGCCACAGCAAGCGATTGCCCGGCATTGTCGGGTAATTCTCCCAACTCTGCAATTTGTTTTTGTTTTGATTCTTTTTTGTTTTCGGTCTTTGAAGTGATTGCCGCAGGTATTTCAGGTTTTGACTTTTTTGGTTTGTTTTTTTTCAACACATAACTGGGTAAAAGCGGTTTGTCTATTGAAAGTTTTCCTGCTTTAAAGTCGGCACAAACTCTTGTAATCTCAATTGCTTTATCGTAGACCTTTTCTTCTTGATATAGCTGGGCTATATTCAAAAGCATTTTATGTATTTTTTCTTTGTCCGACCTGTCGCCCATAATATTATGGTAATTGGCTAATGCGGTGTGGAAGGCGTGCAGCTGTACTGCAAGATACAAAGAATTGTCGGGATCTTTTAATTGTGGGTCGACTTTAAATGCTTCTTTAAGATATCTTATGGCCGGAGTGAATTTATTGCAGTCCAGATAAACTCTTCCGATGTGGAGCAAAATTTCGCCTTGCCCCGGTGCTAATTCATTTGCTTTCAAGAGTGAGGTTAAAGCGGTTTTGTAATTTTTTGCTCTGTAATGGGCCCACCCGTGTGTGTCTAGGTAAGAAGCGTTGTTTGCCTCGAGAGTAATGGCTTTTTCTGCCATTTCGACGGCAGCTTTAGTGTTGATGTCTTGTTCGGCATAGAGGTAAGCAAGGTTGTTAAGGGCTTCTGCCGCTTCGGGATTAAGCTTTATGGCTGTTTCATAGTGTTGAGCCGCTTTGTCCGGTCTTTCATTTGCATAATAGACGGTGGCGAGATGATAATGAGCTTCATAAAAGTCAGGTTTTAGTCTTATGGCCTGTTTGAGTTCTGTTTCTGCAGTGCGATGATTTTTATTTTTAAAAGCTGCCCAGCCGAGGCTGTCTCTGAATATGGGGTTTTCGGGGGCCAAATGCACCGCTCTTTGGCATAATTCTTGGGCAATATTAAGATTTATGCCGTATTCGGCATATAAGAAACCTAAATTGTTAAGTGCATAAGCATTGTTCGGAGATATCTCCAGAATTTTTTTATAAACGGCTTCTTCTAACCAAAAAGGTTCGGGCTTGCCTTTACTTTGCATTTCTTCGTGCAGTCCCATGTATATTCCGAGAATCGAGTTTTGGAGCTTCCCATTTCTGGGGTCGAGAGATGCGGCTTTTTCATATGAGGCTACAGCTAAAAAGAGTGTGGTGTCTGAAGGGCTTATGAATCTGAAAGCCTGACCCATTATGTAGTAGTAATGAGCAGTCTGAGGTATAAGGGTAAGCGCGTGTTTAAGGTCTTCCTCAGGCTTCATCAATGCGAAGTAAGCATTTGAGCGTTTTTGCAAAGAGCTGAACAGTAATCCTTTGACTATCCAGTATATGCCGTTTTCTGAAAGCTTATCTTCACTGTCTAAAATCAAGTTTTCAAAAATCTCATCTTGTTCGGTTATGTCTTTTTCGTCATTTTCGTTGCTTAGAAGAATGCCTTTATAAAAGATTTCTGATACACGCTCTGTTGCATTAAATTCTTTTTTTTGGGTGTCAAATAAACCTGAACCGATAGCTATGAGCTCGTCACGGCGAGGTTTGTCAGAAAGTTTGATGAGGCTGAACCATCTGGTTATGACGTGTAGCTGCGCGATTATATTGTCTTGTTTTTCGTGTATATATTTTTTAAGTAGCTGAAAATTAAAATCGGATGTTTTGCTCTGCTCAAACTTAACTTCTTCTTGCCCAAAGAGCGTTAATCCAAAATCAAAATTAATTTCTGCATAACACGTTTGAAAAAGTGAAAAAATGATAAAAAAACATATGAAAACCGCTTTAAAGCGAGTTTTACTTGTTGGCATTGTTCCCTCCGCAGGATGAGATTTTTGCAATTATTGACCTCTGTGAATCAAAAAGTTTTCGATTTCTTTAATTTTCGTTTCTATTTCAGGAGTAATCAAGTCGCGATTAAACCTTGAAACTGCCAGCTCTATACCTTTATCTTTTATTCCGAGAGTCCAGATCCCACCCTCGAAAGATTTTCTTCTGAGAATTTGAACCGCTTTTATCAAGGCATTGTCAATTCTTTTTACCATGCTTGCCGGAACTTTTCCCGGTGCTGTTCTGCTTTGATCAGAGTCTACACCGATTACATAATAATTATTTCTTCTTGACGCTTCTATTAAGCCTATGCCGCTTTTACCCGAAGCGTGATATATAATGTCCGCTCCTTCTGAAGCCATAGAAATGCCGAGTATTCTTGCTTTGTCGGCCATGTCAAATGCTTCCGGGGTGCTTCCTATGTATCTTGAAGTTACTTTGATTTCAGGATTAACAAATTTGATGCCATTTTTGAAGCCTCTTTCGAAGGTGGCTATAATGGGTGAGTCCATGCCGCCTAAAAAGCCGATTGTATTGGTCTTGGTTAATAGTGCCGCAAATGCGCCGGCATAAAAGCTGCCTTGTTCTTCGTCAAAAAGTATTGAAAGCACATTCGGGACAGTTACAACAGAATCAATCAACAAAAAATTGCTTGCGGGATAATCGGAAGCAACTTTTCTCACCGCGTCGTTTGCAAATATTCCTACTGCACATACAAGATCCATTTTTCTTTCGCAGAAATATCTCAGAGCGGGTTCGATTCCTGAGAGGTTGCCCGGTTCGACAACTTCTACGATGCACTTTTCGTCTTGTCTCAGTTGCATAATTCCTTTATAGGCGGCGTCGTTAAAGGACTCGTCATTAAGGCCGCCGATAGATAAAACCACACCTATTCTTAGCGGAACTTCTGCGTGAGTAGGCATTAACGCTGTAAATGCAAATAGTATAACCAAAATAACGAGATGTTTTTTCACAATACCATCCTCCTGAATATCATCTGAACCATTCTAACAAATAGGATTTAAATAAACAATACAAGTATTTATAATTGTGGGTTGCGGGTACATAAAAAAAACCTTATAATTTGAGCATTAGTTAACTGTAACGCTCATTATATGAGCAGGAGGAAATGCGATATGTTTGCAATGAGTTTTAACACAAGACAAAATATTTCGGTTCTGTTAGTTTTGTCCATGTTGTTCAGTATATGGCTGACAGTTGCACCGATTAATACTGCTGAAGCATCTTTGTTGGGCAGTATCGGCAGCGCTGCAAAGTCTATATTTGTTAATGTCGGCGGTTTGGCGGTCGGTGCTGTAACTGCTGTTGCCGGCATGGCAATCGGCGGCGGCCCTCTTGGTATGGCAGTTGGTGGGCTTGCCGGTTTCATAGTCGGAAAAAAGGTACTTAACTGGACAACTTCAAGCGTAGCAAACTTCGCAACGGTAGCCGGAGCAATCGGCGGTGGTTTATTATGCGCCGGCATGGGCTTTCCTATGCTTGCCATAGGTGTTATCGGCGGCGGCTTATTGAGTCGATTGGTAACAAAGGGAATTACTTCGTTATTTGGCAAAGGCAAAAATTTTGTTGTTGCTAAAAAAGACCTGGATCCGGCTGCGGCAGCAAAAGAATCAGAAGAAGTCGGAAACTACATTAATTCTCTCGGTGCAACAAGTGCAAAATCTTCTCCCGCAGCCGAGACTACTTACGTAAACGTTGAAACCACTTCTGCTACTGTTCCCGCAAACTCTGAAGAAGCTTACAAAAGATATTCGGCTGCTTACAAAGAATATACCGAAGCAGCTCAGCAGGGCAACAGCACAAAGGCTAAAGCCGCTCTCGAATCATATCGCTACTACTTCCAGTTATACACTGCTTTATTAAACCAAGGTAAATAATCGGTAGTTTAAATAAAAAAGGTTGTGCTTTTAAAGCACAACCTTTTTTTTTTATTCTGCGTATCTTAGCATTTCGAACTCGGGGTCTGTTGAGTCGTTCATTTTGCTGTAATCTAATTTTAGGCCTTCGAGTGTTTCTTGCTCGAAGTCATCAAGACCGAAATCGGGCATGTTTTCTCCGGCTGCCAGTATGGCGTTTTCACTCATATCTTCGCCTTTTTCCGCAAAGAAAAAGTCTTCTTTAAGTTCTTGTGAAATAATCGACATTTCTGATTGTTCAAAGTTATTGTCTTGGAAAGCGAAGTCGTTTTCAGAGAAAAGGGTGTCGCCTTGTTCTTCTTTTATTTGAGCGCCGGTTGCTACTGAAATGTTCATGGAATCTCTTACGGAATCAGCGGGAAGCAACCTTATAAATTGGTCTGTATTAGTTTGGGCAGTTGAGTTGTATTCTTTTTGAGCCGGTGTGCTGCTTGGAGCTTTCCCGAGTAAGAATAAAGGCAATTTATCTGAGCTGACTGATTTTGCGTTTCTGATGGCGTAATCTTGCGGAGTTTCGACATTAATATTGGGCGTGGCAGTTTCGATTGTAATGTTTTTGGCCATTTCTCTTCTTAGGTTAAGTATTTCTTCTTTAACTCTTAAGAATAGACCGCTTACTTGATTGTGAGCGTAATTAGATATCTGCTCAGGTGCGGAAGAAGTGTTTTTATGGTATTTAAGGCTTTCTGCCGACTTATCAACAAAGCTTCCGATTAGGTGGGTAAATTGCTGAGCCTGGTTTTTCACCTGCGATTCGCCGATTGAAAGGGTGTTTTCGGCGCCTTTTACATAGTTGGCGAGAGAGTTAAGTCTTACAAAGATTTTTTCTCTTGAAGGAGCGGGCAGATTAATTAAAGGAAACTGTTTAATTGCAAAATGATCAGAAAATCTCAAGGTTTCTCTGACATTTGTTTTTATAGAGTTCAAGCCTGATTCAATTTGCTCTGAGCTGCTGAGTATGTTTAGCATTAAACCTTTGAAGGCTTCAGAGTTAGATTTAGTCATTCTCATAAGTTGTTTGGAGCTCTGAACAAACATGTCTATTGCAGGCATTGAAAGTGACGGAATCAGTTCGAATGTTTCATATGAAGCACCGGCTATTTCGATACATTTTTCTGTTGTATTCAAATGCTTTTTGGTCAGCGCAGTCATTTTCAAATTTGTGTTTCTGATTTTTTCTACCACGGCTTCAAGGTTTTCGAGGGTTTCGTTTCCCGGCGAAGTAATGACTTTAGAAAGTTCTTGAAGACCGGTATTTATATTAAAGTTTAATAAGTTCAGGTTTTTGACTGCAAGGGCGGAGTTTTTAACATCTTCTTTAAAATACTGTGTATTTAGCGTGTAAATTTTTGAAATGATATCTCTTGCCGTCCTGTCGTTATAAAAGCTGCTTATTGCTCTGCACGCTGTTTGTAACTTCGTTGCAGCAAGACTGAAATGATTTTGCGCGAAATTGTAGGGGTCAATTGAAGATGCTTCTTTTTTGTCGTTAAGGTCAAAAAGTTTTGCCAAAGCTTCGTTATTGTTTTCAACTTTAATAACAGATGTCTTTTGATTTTTTCTTGACGGCCCGAACAGAGCAGCTTCAGAAGATGATTGAATGCATAACGCAAACACAAATGCGGAAAGAAGAATTTTTGAATTGTATACAAACATAAAGTTTGCCTCCTGAACGACGCCTTTTTTAGTTTATCGGCAAAAAGGTGACTAAAATCAAGGAGGCAATGAGTTAAATCAATTCTTTTAGGAATATGTTTTGCTTGTCATCCTGATGTTTAACTTTTTTGAACCCGAGTTTCAGAAGATATTTTTCGTGAAGAGGTACATTTGTAATAACTTCAAGTTCTTTGATGTCTTTGTCTGTGAAGAAATATGATTTTTTTTCATATAAATAGGCTCCGAACTTAAGGTCTCGGAACTTTGGCACAATGTAATCCATGAGTATTTGAGCTCTGTTAGCGTCTTTTATTTTGATAGAAAAAATACCGACGGGTATCATGTTTCTGAACATTAGGTATGTTTCCGAAGATTTGAGTGTTTCATACTTAATATTCGGGAAAAAGCTTCTGATGTCATCTTCGTAAAATTTATAGAATTTATCAAAATATTTATCTCCGATATTTTCAAGTGAATCCATCTGAAAACATGAAGTGTCTCTGGTAAGTTCGGCAATATACCAAGCATCCATTATTGTGATATATGCGTTAACAATGCACAATGGCCAAGCTTTAATAAAGTAACCGTATATTGTAAACATTGCGCACCCAAAAAGGTTTATCCATCTCATTTTCCATACAGAGTTAAGGCTTAAAGAAATTGCTACAAAAATTGAGCCTAGATATCCGATAATTTCAATATAGTTTTGATTCATTTTTGCTGATCTCCTGCAACAAAATACCCACCAGAAAATTAAAACTGGTGGGCACGCATATGAACGGATCGGACGGGACTCGAACCCGCGACCTCCGGCGTGACAGGCCGGCGTTCTAAACCGACTGAACTACCGATCCATATAAAAAAGGCTAACACAAATTTGTAATGCGGTCAGCCTGTTGGGGCCCCTTAAAGCGGGGTTCAAAGGCGGCAAACGGATTCGAACCGTTGAATGAAGCTTTTGCAGAGCTTTGCCTTACCACTTGGCCATGCCGCCAAAAAAGAATGGCCAGAGTCGGGATCGAACCAACGACACACGGATTTTCAGTCCGTTGCTCTACCTACTGAGCTATCTGGCCTCTAAACAAAAAAACGGATCGGACGGGACTCGAACCCGCGACCTCCGGCGTGACAGGCCGGCGTTCTAAACCGACTGAACTACCGATCCAAGAGGGTGGGCGCTGACGGGCTCGAACCGCCGACCACCTGGGTGTAAACCAGGAGCTCTTCCAACTGAGCTAAGCGCCCCTTTTGATGAAACTATATTACCATTAAAGTTTTAAGGTGTCAACAAAAAAAAACTTTTTTTTAACTAAAAGTTTAAAACTTTGTTAGATTGGTTTATTGCTTCGATAAGATCAAAGTGATTGGCGGTTTTTCCGGTTCTTAGGCTGCTTTTTAAATTAAGCTTGTTTAATGCATGTCCTGCGACCAGTATTTTAACGCCCAGTTTTTCTATCTGTGTAATTATTTCGAGAAGAGGGCTTCCTTCTACGCAAGCTTTGACTGCATTGTTCCAAAATGCCATTGTTTTAGGTATGGTTTCGCTTTCGCTTATTGCAGTTAATAGATCGCTAAATGTTTTTTTACCCATTTCGTCATTCTCACCAATATAGAGACGTGTGAATATGTATAATTGATTTGCTGTTTTTGCAGAAGTTATCCAGACTCTCTTTTCGAAATAGGTGTCTTCGAAATAGTTTTGGTCAAAATTATTATCGTTTATGCTATTCATAATTTTGATTATATAGTTAAATAATATTTATTGCCAGTGATTTTGAACAAATGTAAGTGTTTGAATGCAGTGAAAAAATAAAAAAGTATTTGTACCTTGACACTGAGTATTCTGTATGATAATCTTTATGCATGCAGGTCGATTCTGGTATGTGTACGGTGAGTCGCCTGAATTTAAGACAAAGTTCCTTCTATTGCGAAAGGAGACTCGCACTAAATGATTAAACGTATCACTGTTTTTCTCGCTGTTCTTTTGATGGTGGCTGTCGCTTTTACAGCTTCGGCACAGTCTAAGGTCCTGCTCCAGTATGCCCCATCGGCCGGCACTACAACTACCTACAAAATGAACATTACAGGTAACACTACTGTAACTGCTTATGGCAAGAATCAGAGGACTTCCCTCGAAACCGGCATGAGAATACAGCAAAAAGTAACAGGGGTTGACAAAGACGGTAATGTTGACATTGAAACCACTGTTCTCGACGGTACCATAACTGTTAACAACGTTCCTACTGTTCTTCCTAACATGGGTCAGATTATAAATGTTAAAATGGCCAAAGACGGTGAAGTTCTTTCTTCTACCGGTGTAGACCAACAGGGCAATATGAATCAGATGCAGATCAGATTCCCCAAAAACCCTGTAGGAATCGGTGACAGCTGGACTTCAAAAATTGAAGCTAATCCTCAGATGCCCATTCCGATGGAAACCAAATACACTATTGTCGGTTTCGAAAAAATCGGCGGCCAAGATTGCGTTAAGATTTCTTCAACCGTAAGAAGTGTTCAGCCGGCAGCCGGCAGCATTAACCTCAACGTAAGTGCAACAGGCTTCATTTGGTTCGCTCACAAAGCCGGCTACATGGCTAAGAATGAAGTAAAGTCTGATATGCGCATGGTTATGGAAAATGATTTGGGCGGCGGTCAAAAAGAAAAAATTGAAACCCGCATGAATCTTGTTCTTAAAATGGATCTCACAAAATAATTTGTGTACACCTTGACGTTTGTTAATTTGATTCGTATAATTTAAATATAACTAAGACAGTTCATTGAAAAAACTATACGGATCTCTGAAACAGAATTATTTACTAGCGATAGTGCATAAAAAACTGAAACTGAGCTCCGCTTTTACCCGAAGCGGAGTTTCTTTTATAATCCGATACTTTACCCGGTATCGATTTACCTACCTACCCATTGTTTTATGTTTTTCTTAACTCGGGCTTTAACAAAGCTCAAATCCATTACAGGAGGCCTAATATGAGGTTGAAACGCAGTTTATTGAAGCTGATGGCGACAACCATGGCCGTGGTTATGTTCCTTGCTGTTTTCGGAAACACTGCAGCAGATGCGGGTTTGTTTTCAAAAATAAAGGATTCGGTCACGGATAATCCTGTTAAGACTGCTCTAGTTGGCGTTGCAGCAGTAGGCGGAACCATTCTTGCGGCTCCCTATATTGCGTCGGCAGTTGGCTTTGCGGGCGGCAGTATTGCCGGCTTAGCGGGCGGTGCAGCGACAGTAGTAGCATCAGCAGGAACAGGTTTAGCGGGAATCGGCGCCACTATTTGGGGCGGTGTAACAGCAGCAGGCGGATTCTTAACCGGTGCTCTCGGAGCTCTCGGCGGAGCAATCGGCAGTATATTCTCCGGAATTGCAGGATTTGTTGGTGGAATCATCGGCAGCCCTCTCTTTATTCCGGCTCTTTGCCTGGTTGGTGCAGCGGTTGCAGGTTATTATCTCTATAAGCGTTACAAAAGAGATCATCAGACCATTGGCAACAGCAATAACATTCCCACAGTCTCTTCATCAAGTCTTGTTGCTTCGACAGGTTCTAATCAAGCTCCTACAACAGAAATACCTGTAAGTGCATCTTCGAATGCAGGTACAACCGCAGCTAACTCTAACAGCGAAGACGTAGTAGTTTCCGCTTCGACAAGCTCGGCCGTAGCAGGTTCATCTACTGAACTGAAGGCAGCTCACGCAGAATACATCAAAGCATACAACAAGTACATCAATCTGGTAACTAACGTTGGCGGCAGCGAAAGCCCCGATGAAGAAGTCAGATCTAACCTTCTTCGCACTGATACTCAAACAGCATTGTCTGAATATCGCGAAGCTTACAACAGATACGTAACTTTACTCAGACAGAGCAATTCTAAGTAGCTGAAGTAAAAAAAAATCTCAGGTCGCAAGGCCTGAGATTTTTTTTTGTTGAATTTTGTTTTTACTTTTTAACAAGATAAAATCCGCACCAGTCGCCTTCATTTATTTCTTCAATTATTTCCCAATTGTTTTGAACAAAGGCATCTTTTACCATTTGAGAATTTGTTGTGTTAACTCCGGAAAATATCCCCCATGCGCCTTTTTTTACCCAAGGAGAGAATACCGGAAGATACTCGACGATTACCGGGGAAGTAATATTTGCAACTAAACCGTCATATTTTATGGTTGGGTTGTATTTTCCGAGATCCGCACAAATCATTTCAAGCGAGCCGGGGATATTGTTCAACTCCGCATTCTTTTTCATGTTTTCGACTGCAGGGCCTTCAATTTCTATTGCAGTTCCTGACTTTGCGTTACGCATCATAAGGTAAAATGCAAGTATGCCGCTTCCGGCGCCTAAGTCTATAAACGTTTGATTTTCAACATTAATTTTAGAAAGAAGGAAGAGGCAGAGTCTTGTTGTCTCATGGGTTCCGGTGCCAAAAGCCATTCCCGGGTCAATTAGAATAACTTTTGTATCGTTGTTTTTTTCTGTTTCGGTGGGGGGTTCCCAGGGGGGCCGTACAACAATATTGTCGCCCACGTGTATTGGCTTGAAAAATTGCTTAAAGTTCTCCATCCAATCTTGATTGTCGCTGTATTCAGATGTTTTAACGGCATCGTCGTCTAAGGCGAATTCATTAACAAAGTCTTCAACAGCTTCTAAAATTTCTTCTGTATTTTGTTCGACTTCAGAAACTATGAAACTCACAATAGTTTCGCCCGTGTAGACAAAATCGGTTTCGCCAATCCCTTCATCTCTGATTTGAGGACTGGAAAAAGCACTTACGCCAAGCATCTCTGCAAGACCGAGTAATGGCTCTTCGAGATCAGAGGGTATTGTTATGTCTATTCTTTTAAGCATTAATCTCTCTTTTCAGTTTGGTCAGTTTATCATCAATTTTGTTTAGCATATTTTTGTCTGTTTTAGCCGCTATGTTTCTTAAATTCATTAAAACTTCCTGCGCCTGATTAAATCTGCCCATTGCGGTAAGTGCCTCGGCCTTGCCAAAAAGAGCGAATTTATCGTTAACATCGAATTCGTCGATTACTTGCTGAAAAGTTCTTAACGCGCGGTCATTGAGGCCGACTTCCAAAAACATTCTGCCAAGTACGTTAATTGCGTAAACGTCATCGGGTTCATAATTTAGGGCGAACATGAGGTTGTATATTGCATTTGGGAAATCGCGTATGTCTTGGTAAGCTTTTGCCAAGTTATAGTATGCAAATGCGTAGTCGGACTGAATTTCGATGGCGCGTTTCAGATTTTCTATGGCTTCTTCGTGTCTGCCTTGCATTACTAAAAGCTTGCCCATATTGCTGAGAGTTGGGGCATCTTCTTCAAGGTTTATTGCCATTGCGAAGTGTTCTTCGGCCTGTTGGAAATCTTCACGATCCATGTATATCATTCCGAGGTTTTTTAGAATTGAAGCCTTGTCTTCTGCGACGGCAAGAGCGGAATTGAAGTGTTCGCGGGCTTCTTCTTGTGAAGATATTTCAAGGCAAATTCTGCCTATGTAATAATGGGCATCACTATTGTTCGCGTCTATTGATAACACAGTGTTGAAAAAGCCCTGGGCACCCGAAAAATTAGCTTTTTCTATTTCAATGCGGCCCAATAAAATATTTGCAGAGATATTTCGGGGGTCTTTTCTTGCAATTTCGCCTGCATATTTTGTGGCCTCGGGGATGTCTCCGAGTTCAAATAAAGAAGTGGCGAGACTTAATTTGTTATAGAGATCAGAGGGATCATATTCTAAAGCCTTTTTTAGCAACTCTATGCATTTTGAGTATTCGCCGTTCATTTTATAGGCCAAGGCAAGTGAGTTGCGAGCGTATTTGTCTGATGGGTTCTTTTCAACTGTTTTCTCAAGAGTCAAAATTGCCTTGGCAATGTCGCCTTCTTCAAGATATGTGTTCCCGAGTAAATAGTTGGTGTACAGATCTTCCTTTTTAACTTGTAAAGAACCATCGAGAAGTTTTTTCGCTCCCTCAAAATCTCCTAATTCTTTTAAAACCATGGCGAGCTTGTTCATGGAATAAATATCATTGGGTTTGAAATTGAGTGCAAGTTGAAAGAGTCTCTGAGCTTCTTTGAAGTCTTTTGCTTTTAAAGCTTCATTTCCTTGTTTGTAAGCGCTTTGAAAATCCATGTCTTCTCCTTCTCCTTTTGTTCACTACATTTCTATGTTTAAATCTGCTTTAAGGGCAGTGAGTGACGCGATTACCTGTCTTTGAACCATTGGATCTTTGTCGGAAAGCGCGTTAACTAGAGGTTCTACCCCTTGCGCCATACCCAGTTGTCCAAGTGCGTAAGCTGCAGAAGCTCTCATGTTGGGTTCCTGATCAGTAATCATTTTAGAAAGCAAATCGAAAACCTTAAGATCACCGTATTTGCCTAATGCAATGAGTATATTGGCTTTAACTCTGTTGTCTTGTTCGTCGATAAGCAGATTAAAGAATTCATAAACTCTTTTGCCGCCAATAAGCTCAAGTGCTTCAACAGCATTTGCTTTAACTCTTCTGTCTGTTGATCTGAGTTGTTCGGAAAGTATCGGAATATGCTTTTCGTTGCCAACTTTTCCTAAAACCGCAATTGCTCTGGACAATACTTTTTTATCAGATTCGCTTTCTATTACCTTTTCTACAAAGGCTAGAGAGTCGTTTGCCGGGATTCTGTCAATTATATCCATTACATGATATCTGACGTCGGGGTCTTCGTCTTTAAACCATTCAAATAGTATTTTTTGGTCAACTTGGTCAACCGAAAGTTTCAAAATTCTGAGAATCATAATTTTCGTCCAATTTGTTGCTGATTCGAAAGATCTAATAATTTCAGAAATTTCTTTGTAATTTTTAAATAGATAAACAGTTGTTCTGCCATGTTCGGGTGAAAGGATTTCAAGTTCTTCAAAATTAACGGCGTCTTTAAGGAGAAGGCTAACTTCTCTTGTAACAATTATTTCGTCGCCTCCCTGTATTTTCGCCATGGTTCTGAAATCAGCAAAACCATCGCCAATGAAGCTCAATTTTTCTGATTTATCAAGAAGATTGCCTCTTATTACTTCCATTGTGTGCATTGTAAGTTTTGGTGAAAAAGGCAGATCGGGTCTTCGCCCAAGATCCGCAGCGATAAGATTGGCCGTATTTAAAGCTTTAAGCAGAGAATCGTGTCTGTTAGAAAGTGTGAAGACTGTGAGAATTCCGGATGGGAAGAGTTGGTTATTAACATTCGATCCGGGTTGTGTCAGTTTATTTACGGAATCAAGGCATTCTTGCACCGAAGAAAATATTCGTGCTCCGTCAAGATGGCTTATAGCCTCATTTATGCCGCTAAAATAAAGAAACAGCGAAACAGCAAACTGTTTTTCTCCGTTTTTATCTTGTGAAGACAAAGCTTTAAGAGTTTTTTCCACTATGCTTTTACTTACATATTGTTGTAAGCCGCGGCCCACCATATCTTTTTCTTTCATGCTCATAATCATGAAATTGAAAGAGTGCGCTAACTGGCCAAACTCATCGTTTCTGTCTATGTAAATGGTCTGTCGTAAGTCGCCTGAAGTTACTTGTTCCATCGCTTTGATAAACCAGTGCAGTTCTTTGGTAACTCTTCTTGAGAGCAGATGCATAACCAAAAGCAAAATAATCAGTGCTGCCGTGAAAACAAGAACCAGTCTGTCTCTGATTATCGAAAGAGGTTCATAACTATTTTGAATAAACCAGCCTGTTTTTATGGTGCCAAGTCTATGCTGTCCTTTCATTACGGGCACATATACTTCATATAATGATTCGAGATCATTTCTGAAGATCATGGGTTTTTTTGTATTTAGGCTGCGTGGGTAGTTTTCGTCTGCTGCCATATTTTCGTTTACTTGAGTCGGATCAGAGTGAAAAACTATTTTGTCGTCTTTTATTATTGAAATATAAGCAAAAGCAGTATCAGCGGCAGCAATTTTATATTCTTCTTTAATATCTGATTCAAGGCTTGACTCAATAAGTCTTGCGGAAGCTGTTGAAAACATTTTAGAAACGGCTATGGCATTTTTTGTGAAATTTTGATGCCATTCGTTTTCATACCACTTTTGTAAGGTCATTCTGGAAGACAAAAACAACATAAGGATAACGATTGCAGTTGTTCCCATTAGGCTGTTTTGCAAGTTAGAAGCTTTATTTTTTCTTAAAAACCATATTATTGAGAGAGCAAAAATTAAAAAGGAAAATACGATAGTATTTCTGAATTTAATGTGTGAAACTTTATTCTTTTCTGAGTTTCTGAAGAATCCGATTCTGAGGACAACTTTTTTGCTTCCGGGAGTAATAACCGGCAGAACAGTTTCTGTTAAAGAAACTGTTCTTGAAGGGTCTTCATATGGCAAAGAAATAAGATGAGAAGCTTTTAAAGCCGTTTCTTCAATTTTTTCGAGTATGCCCATAGGAATTGCGTAGTTTTCGCCTTTTGCAATTATTGAGCCGTCGGGTTGTTGTACGGCAGCATATGCAACCCCTTCTTCAGCTAAAAAGTTGGAGAGTCTCGGAGTTATTTCAATTCTTTTTTCGAGGTAATCTGCTATTTCTCTGCCAAGCATTTTTGTTAACATTACTCTTCTGGTTTTGTAAGATGCTTCAAGTTCTTCTATTTCAGAGAGAGTGAAATAATAGGCAAAGCTTATCAGAGTAAGCACTGTTACCAGGGCTAAGAGTTTTTCTATTGCCTTTGAATCCCGATAAACGTTCATTTATATTAGTTACCTTTGGCTTTGGCTTGTATGGTCTCGTAGGTTTGGGGCAAGCTCATGTCACCAAAATCGAAATGTATTCCGTCTCTTCTGACCATTTTTATAAATTTGGCAGCTATATCGGGGTCGAATTGACTTCCGCTGCAACGGTCTATTTCTACCAATGATTCTTCTATTGTCAGAGCTTTTCTGTATGGTCGATTTGTTGTCATGGCATCAAATGTGTCTACTACACTGACTATCCTCGCAAGAAGAGGGATATTGTCCCCTTTAAGGCCGCCGGGGTAACCTTTGCCATCGTATCTTTCGTGATGATGTCTGATTATTGGTACAATGTGCTCAAGGAATTCAACTTTTCCCAGGATGTGTAATCCGAGGTCGGGGTGAGATTTAATTATATTGAATTCTTCGTCGTTTAGTCTTCCGGGTTTGTTAAGAACTGCTTCAGGGATCCCGATTTTTCCGATGTCGTGTAATAAACCGCCCAGTTTAATGTTTTCTATTTCTGAGGAAGGAACATTACATTCTTCGGCGAGTTTTATCGAAAGTTCGGTCACTCTTTCTGAGTGCCCTCTGGTATAGCTGTCTTTTGCGTCTATTGCGCCGGTTAGAGCAGATAAGGTATCGATGTATGCTTTTTGGAGGTTAGAAAACAGGTCTGCGTTTTGAATTACAAACGCTAATTGGCTACTTAAAATATTAAGCAGGTCAATGTCTTCAGACGAATAATTTCCTTGATTAAGTTTGTTCGCCACTTGAATAATTCCAAGGAGCTTATCCGGTGTTTTCAATGGCATTGCAAGTGTGTTTCTAAGTTTGGTGCCCGGGACTTTATCAACTTCGAATTCTGCGAATTCCGTATTTTCGAGGTTGTTTTCCATTCTTAATTTTCTCTCGCTTCTTACAGCCTGTATAAGTTCTGTATATCCGTCGAGGGTGTTGGGTGCAAAATCTAGGTTGCAGTTATTTTTTTGCAATCTTGTAAAATATGGGAGGTCTGTTCTGCCTTTTACAAGAAACAAGCCGGCTACTTCGCTTCCGGTGCCATCGCTTGCAATAGACAAGAACTTGTCAACCAGTGATTTTAACTCAATGTTTGAGACGATTTCTTTTCCGAGAATGAATACGTTGCTCAAAACCAGCAGTCTCTGAAACATTTTGTCGTATAACATGGCGCTTTCAAGTGAAGCGGCAGATTTTGAGGCAAGCAACGGTAACAAATCGTGCAAATTGTTTACAGAAGATTTATCGATTTTAAGCCCGATAAGGCCTATCATTCTGTGTCTTCTGACAAGC
This sequence comes from bacterium ADurb.Bin157, assembly GCA_002070375.1. Taxonomy (GTDB): domain Bacteria; phylum Muiribacteriota; class Ozemobacteria; order Ozemobacterales; family Ozemobacteraceae; genus MWDD01. Next base: position 46,789 of record MWDD01000014.1, read on the forward strand.
GGAAGCAACACAAAGTTATCAATTTCGATTACTTCGGCTTCGGTTTCTGTCCATTTTATGTATTCCAGCGTGAATTTTTTCGCAAGAGTTTCAAGTTCTTCAAGAGTTACGGAATTGTTTACTCTGATGTTGAGCTTGGTGGGGTCTTCACCCATAAGCGAAAAAAACGAAGCACTTGCATCGCAAATAACCAATGCTTTTTTAAGAATTATTTTTAGTAGTTGGTCTAATTCAGCAAAAACGCCTGTCTCATCAAGAGTCAGCAACTCTTGGATTTGTTTTTTCAGTGCTTCGTTTTCGAAAGCCAAAGCAGCGTTTTCAGCTTCTGACTCGTTACAGTTTTTACGTCTGAATATGTCTATCATATAGGCGATTTTACCAGTAAAAAGTCAAAAAAGCAACTTTAATGGCATGTCAGAAGTTATTGTTATGGAGAGTTTTTACCATTTGCAATAATTTTTTGGCATTTTCTGCTTTATTCTTGTATGGCGATATGTAGTTTTCTATTATTTGAATCTTATCGCGTTCAAGATTATATTTTTCTCTTTTGGCTGATTCTAATTCTCTTTCATAGGGTCTTAGGTAGTCTCTGACAATTTCGTGCCTGCTGTTTCTGACTCTTGTCAATTCTCTTTGGGCCGAATCCACTTGTCTTTTTGCGTAATCTTTTTCTTGTTGTGTTGCTTCGGGTTTGGCCATTATTTCGCTGTATCTTTTATTTGCGTGATTTAAGCTGTTTTCTGCGTTTGTAAGAGTATTTCGATAATGTCTCTCGGCATCGTCTTGGGCTCTTCTGAGTCTGTGTTCAGCTTCTCTGATGTCTCTGTTGGCTTCATTAATTTTGTCTTGGAAGTTTCTTTCAGCGGCCTCTTTTTGTTTTGCAAGTATTTCAAGTGCTTCTGTATAATTGTCTTGATAAGAGTTCACTATTTTCAGGCTTATCGACGACTCATGCGCACTTGTTTCTTCGCATAAGAGAGCCACCGCTTTTTTGTAGTCGGCATTTGCTTGTGTGGGGTTATTTCCATAATTATTAAATGCTTTTGAAATATAAATTTTTGAAAGTCTCTCAAAGAAGTTTGGATAATCAACTTTGAGGTTTTGGTATTTGTATTCTTCGATAAGCTTAAATGCTGTTGTTTCAGCGCTGTTGTCATTTAAAGGCTCAAGTATTTCGAAAAGCCAATAAATTGCTTCTTTGTCTTTCCCGTCAAGCTTACAACAATCGACTACTTCGATTAGCACAGTGTCGCTGCGTTTCATTTCAAGATACCATTTAACCGCTTGCATGTAGTTCTTTTGAGCTTTAAAGCAAACGGCAATTCTTTGGCGAACTGTATCTGTTCGGTTAGCGACTTTAAGGTAATATTCTATTGCTTTTTCGTAATCTTTTTTGCTTTCATAAGATTGTGCAACCTGATAAACCATTTCTTGAACTTGATTATTCAGGCTTTTCAATTCGTTTGTAAGCGTTTTTACCTTTTCTTGCTCTTTTTCAATTTCGGCATCCAGTGCTTTCTTTTTGCTATTTTGGAACCAGCCGCCTATTCCGTCATACTTTGATCGCTCTGCGAAAAGTTCGTCAAGTCTCAATTCAGGAGTTAAAAGTTCTGTTTCTGTTTTGATCAAATTTTTTTCAATGTTTTCAATATCGCTTACAGAGGCTGCAAATGTAATTGAATGGGTGAGTAAAAACGCCAAAGAAATTTTAATATATAATTTTTTATTTGTGCTTAACATGTTTTGGCTCCGTTCTTATTGTGCGTCAATATAAAGATCGCCGAGGTCTGTTTTAGAAAAATAAATTGCTTCGGAAATGCTGTGTTTTTTGGCTGAAACAAAAATTTCAGCGACTGCATTTTTAAGAAGCAGCTTTTTTTTGCCCGCGACCGTTTCGGGTGAGCCAAGTTTTGAAAGCTCTGTATAATGATTTTCTGTCAAATATTTAGCCGGGTTTTGTATGACCACCGATTTATACCAAGAGAGTTCACCCATTATCGAACTGTTTCGGTTAGCCGGAGCGATTTCGAAGGTGTGATCTTTTTTGCCTGACCAGAAACCGCCGGTGGTTATTTTTACAAAAGCTTTCAAATTGCTGTTAACGACACAGCCTTCGTAATGACCTAATAACACGTCGATTACATATTTTTTTCCCGAAAAATAAAAACAATATAAATCGTTTTTATCTTTTTTATTTGTGTGTTTTGAAAGTATTTTACACCCATGTGTGTCGAAAATTTTGGTTAAGTTGTCGACTCTTCTGAGTTTATCGGTGTCTTCAAGACAGATTACCGCCTCTGCTATAGGTGTTTCTATTGTTATGAGTCTTTTTTGTCTTTTTTTAAGTAATTCGGAAGGGGCGGTCGCAAGATTCAGTTTGTCTGAGGGTTGTACCGAGTAGATTTCTTTTCCTTCGTCTATTGAAATAAAATTAGCTCTTTGCCTTAAAAGTTTTTGAGCAATTGCGCCCGCATGAGAGTTTAGTTTAGATTTTTCGGCAAATTGACGAAGAATAGATTCGGCTGCTTCAAAGTCTTTTTTATTGCTGATTTTATTCATGACTGCACTAAGATCTTTTTGGGCTTTCTCTGTGCGGTCTAATGCTCCTTCGAGAGCTTGATTTTCGGCGCTGTCAGATTTTTCGCTTATGGCGTAGGCTGTCTGAGATATCTGATCTGAAAAATCTCTTAAGGATTTTTCAAATTCGTCTGAATCAAATGCAAAAAGCGGAAAAGAGAACAAACAAAAGAAAAAGAAGAAAATTACGACATTTTTAAACATTAATAACCTCTTATTGTAAAACTTTAAGAGCACACTGGCTAAAATACACTTAGTCCTCTATGATTATACGCTTTTCATAAGATATGCGCAATGGCGAACTCGCGGCATCGGTTTTAATTTTTTCCTCAAGAATATCTCTTTGTGAGCCGTGAACAGATAGTATTTCGCCGTTTCTGAAAGGAATAAAATTGTCGCCGCCTTCGGCAAGAAAATTATTAATAGCAACTTTATATATTGCATCGGGAACTATTTCGACTTCGGTTGAGTCTGCGTTTGAGAGGTGTGCTGAAAGCAGTTTATAGTCTTGTGGGCTTTTGTATTCAAATGAATATTTAAGCCCCGATACCTGCATTACTCCGCGTTGTCTTGAGGCAGATATTTTGAGAATGTTTAAAATATCTTCGCCTTTGAGGTTCATTAAAACGACTTTGTTATCAAAGGGAAGCATTGTGTAAAGATCGCCGACAGTGAATGTACCGCTGCTTATGTTGCCTTGAATGCCGCCGCTGTTTTGCATGGCTATTTGTGCGCCGGTTTTTTCTTTAATCGCATCGGTTATAAAATTTGCAATAGGGCATTCATAATTGTAAGATCTGCTGTAATCGGCTTCAAAAGAACCGATAATTGTGTTTTTTCTAACAATAAAGTTTTTGGTTGCTTCTTCGATTACTTGTTCCATCGCCGGATCAGGGTCTATATCTGCCAAATTTGTGGGTATTCTTTGGCTTGAAAGACCGGTAAGCTTTTTTGATTTTGTATCAAGCTCTATGCTAAGTATGTCTATCTCTTTCGTTTGGTTGTAACTGCTGATTGTGTAAACAATTATGCCGTCTTTGATAAATGGCGAGGGAGCCTCTAACTCTTGGTCGAGCATAATACAAATATCGGGCCCGATTTCTGTAATTTCTTGCCATTCTTCGGGTTTTAGATGGTCTTTGCTATATTGCGTTAAAAGAGTTATAAGCTGTATTTTATTTGCCCTCATTTTGTCGACTTTTTCTTTTAAGTTGACTAAGGGAGCTTCAAACACAAGGTTATGAATGTTTTCTTTTGGAGTCAAATTCGGAGTATTAATGGGGGTAATGCCAATTATTCCCATTTTAATGTCATTATTAATTTCAAAAATAATTTGGTCTTTGAGCCAAATGGGTGGCGTTTGAGTTGTTTGCTGAGTTATATTTGAGCTTAAAAAACTAAAAGAAGCGATTTTAGAGAGTTCTTCGAGTCTTTCGCAGCCGTATGTAAAGTCGATGTTGCTCAATAACATGGTTTTGACTTGCAACGCATTCATTATTTTTACAATGGATTCACCTTTGGTGAAAAATGCGTCTGCTGTTCCGGATAGTTCTGTTCCCAGAGAGATTATGTCATAGGGATTATTATTAAATGAAGCCGCTGCTTCTTTTATTGCTGTAGCCATAGCTGCGGCACCACCCATTGTTTTTCCGCTGTAAGGTTTAAACTTTGCCTTAAAGGGGTGTATTTTTGCTCGGTTCATGCCGGTTATTATCAGATGATATCTTATTTTGTCGTTAGGTGCTAACAGCCAAAACACTGTGGCAATAAGTATAAAAAACGAAATAAATAAGAAAAGCTTTTCGAGTTTTGTTATCATTTTAGTCTCCCGCTCATATGATAGAATGTAGTCTTATTTTAATCAAGAGTAATATGATTTGCGGGCAAAAAAAAATACCCTCGTGAGAGGGTATTTTTTATAAGGTCTTATCAGAAGCTGCTCATCTCGCCCAAGCGAAGTTCATAGCTGGCTTTAGATTCGCCTTCAGCGTGACCGGCACCATGTTTAACGCCGCTCTTAACCTGTTCGATGACGTCATTGATGAGTTTTTTGTCTGTAGCTGAAGTGTTTTTCATTTTGTGCATAAAGAATGAGAAGTATTTGCCGGGTTTGCCGTTGTTGTTCTGGAGATCCCAGACTATGACTCTGGCAAGGAGGCGAGCATTCTTATCGCGACTTTCATAAGTTGCTGTTATATTGACTTGAGTGTCCATTGAATAGCTGATGTTGCCGTTTGAAGTTCGTTTGAAGTTGGTGATCTCACCTGATTCAGCGATAATGTCATTCATCAACATACCCATTGTTCTGAGAGATATTTGAGTATCTTTCTGGAACTGACTTGCTTGTTCGGATTCTCCGGACTGTGTGTCTTCTTCAGATTCTTCTGTTTGTGAAGCCTGTGAGGATTCTTGAGAAGTTTGTGAAGACTGTTCTGACTGTGAAGATTGCTCTGATTGGCCTGTTTGTTCAGATTCCTGAGATTGGTCTCCGGGCATTCCTTCATCGCCGGGGAGTTCGGGAAGTACAGGATCTTCGGGAGCTTGTTCGTTACCGGGCATAGCTTCGTCACCGCCGGGGAATCCTTCGTCACCACCGGGGAATCCGGGTTCGTCACCTACAGGAGGTAAAGGATCTCCGCTTTGTCCGGGGTAGTTGCCTTGACCGGGGTGATTTGAACCGGGTTTGGTATTTGATTCAAGTTTTCTCCAGTGGCCTTTTACCCATACGCCGTTTTTATCATAATGGCCGCAAACCCAAGTTTTGTTCTTTTTGCCGGTAATTTTTTGCTTTGCCCATACAGCGCTGTCATGTGCTGCATTGCTGATTTTGGCTCCGCCGGTTTTGATTGCCTGGCCGGTCTTAACAGCAGCGTTTTTAATTGCCTGGCCGGTTTTAACGGCAGCGTTTTTGATCGCTTTACCGGTTTTTACGGTAGCATTTTTAATTGCTTTACCGGTTTTTTTGGCCGCTGTTTTAACGGCTTTAGCTGCTTTTTGGCTGGCTTTTTTGATTGCAGCACCAACTTTACAGAAAAATCCTTGTTTTTGTTTGCCATACTTTTGGCTTCCTTTGCCTGCATAGGCATCAGCCGAGAACAGCATAGCGAATACTGTTACTAAAGCAATAATTTTGCTCAAAGGCTTAGACATCTGATTACGCCTCCATACTGAATAATTAATAAACACGCCGGTGATACCGCAATAAATGTACCAACTGCAAAATCGTCTACATTTACTAAGTTTAATGATTTTTTAGCTAAATGGCAACTCATATTTGCAAAAATTCAGCACTTTCACTGCTGAATTTTTAGCAACCTGTGTACAGGCTATTTCTTTTTAAACAATTTGTCTAATCCCTTTTTCATTTTTTCTTCTAATTTTTGCTTTTCTGCATCGATTTTTTTATTTAAATCTTCAGTTTTTTCTTCAACGGCTTTTTTTGTTTCTGCTGCTTTTACTTCTGCCGCTTTTGTTTCGTTTGCTTTTGCCGGTGCCAAAGGCAGACCCAGTTTGTCGCCAAGCTTTTGCAATTCTTTGTTGATAAGTTCTTTGCCTTTGTCTTTTACGGCTTGTTTAAGCATATCATCTATGGGCATGTCTATGTCGGGTGACATTAGAGTGCCTTTAATTTTTATGGGTATTTCGAGCTGACTCTTATCACCGATAAGTTGTTTTAATGTACTGTCTTTTAAGCTGACCTCACGTTTTAAACTAATTTTGCTTGTTCCGTTGATTGTTGCGTCTAGCCCTATAGAGCCGTTAAAGGAGATTATCCCTTCAGAAAAATTTGCTAACGCATTATCTGAAATTATTCTGCCGTTCTCGAGTCTGTAGTTTCCTGATACGTTCTCAATAACCCCCGAGGCAAACTTCGCTTCTTTGAATTTGTCTGCAATTTGCGCTATAATCGGCGGCGAGTTGTACGCCCCTTTCGGCATAGAGATGTCGGCTGTGCCTGTAAGGCTTGAAAGCCCGAGCGTGTTGCCCCTGGCGTTAAATGCGCCTTTTAAGCCGCCTGAAATCATGCTCGCGTATTTTTTGTCTACGTTTTGCTTCAAGAAATCTTCGGTTTTAACCATATCTATGTTTGTCTGAAAATCAAATGAGATTGGCTCAGAGGCTAAGAATGTTTTGCCTTTTGCATATATATTGCCTCCGAAAATTTCCATTGAAGCGCTTGAAATCGTAAATACGTCACTTTTATATTCGCATTTTGCAAAAAGATTTTTATATGGGAATTTGAATACGCTTTTATTTTCTGTCAGTGTAGCGTTGGCAGTGCCCTCGAATGATTGTGCTTCACAATTAACCACAATCTTTTCTAACGGACCGGTGATTGTGCCTGTTCCTTTGCCGTTGCCCCTTACTTCGTAACCCGAGCCGGTCAAGAAGAATCCTGCGGCATCTGTTACGTCGAGCGGCTCAACGGTGAAAGCAAAGTTTGTATTAAATTGAGCAAAATCTGTGATTTTGCCATTAACTGTGGCTTTAGAATTACCCCAATAGGCCGAAAGATTTTTACAGATTATATCAGAGAGAGAAAATTCTATCGGTCCGTTTATTTTCTCTATAGGTCTGAGTGTGGCGGGGTGTTTAAATGTTGCGTCTTTTAATGTGGCAACACCACTTACGGTCGGGTTGTCAGCGGTTCCGGCAATTTTAATTTGAATATCAGACGCCCCCGCAACGTCGATTTGCTTGACGCTTTCGGGTAACAAAGGCTTAAGAGAGGAGAGGGTTTCACCTAAGTTTGCCGAGATTTCAAGTGAGGTGTCGAGCGTGATTTTTTCGCCTAAGCCTATATTGCCTGAAACTGTTGCTGTTGTTTTACCGAAGGTTGCCGTTATTTTTTTGGTTTCAATTTGTTTTAGAGAGAAGTTTAGCAATCCGTTTATGTCAGAAACTTTTTCGGGCAAGGTTTTATGTTTGAAGTTGCCGTTATCAAATGAAACTGTTCCGTTGATTTTGGGGTCGTCGGTTTTGCCTGAAGCTTCTATATTAAGTTTTGCGAGCCCCCCGATTTCAATGTTTTTAATTTCTTCGTTTTGCGGTTGCACTTTGGCAGCCAAGGGCAAGGCTATCTCTTTCCAGGTTTTTTCGAGTTGCAGAGAAGAGTCTGCGGTGGCGCTGAAGGTCTTGTTTTTTATGTTAAAAGTGAAGTTAGGCAAATTGATTTTTTGGCCGGCAGTTATTATTTCAGCGCCAATGACGCTTATTTTGTCGCCGTCAAATGAAATTGGAGCTTTTTGAATTTGAACTTGCTGCGGGAACATTGGGGTCTTGAAGTGCACTTGTTCCGGAATGATATTTGCATTGTAGCTAACGACGGAGTTTGGCTTAAATTCAGCATCTAGTTTGGCTTCTATTTTACCGTTTAAAACTTCGAACGGGTATTCTTTGGGCACGAAGGGGGAAGCGATCTGGGCTAAAAACTTTGCATCTGTCGAATAAAGCTGCGCATTCATTTTCCCAAGAACGGGGGTGAGAGAAGTCAGGTCTGCGTTTGCGGCTATTGTAATATTTTTGCCGGCGTTAAGCTTTGCATCTTTGAGTTTAAGAGTGTTTTGCGCGAAATTGTAGGTTAAAAAGGCTTCGGTCTTGAGGTCAAAAAACTTTTCTATGGCAATTTTGTTTTTGTATTCGCTTGGTATAACCTCTTTGAGCTTATCGGCGTTTGTGGCTTGAATATTTGCTTTTGCTGCCAATGTGTCGGGCCATTCGATGTTGCCGTCGAGTTTTATGGTTGCTAAGTCTTTTATTTCTGCGTCAAGATAAATCGGGATCTGTTTTGAGAGCATGGAAGAAGATATGTTAGCGTTGTTGAGTCTGATTTCATGCTTTGAAGAGCTTGGCAAGTCTTTGTATAAAACGTTAATGTTTGTGATATCGATGCTTTTAAAGGGAATTTCGACCTGTGCGAGATCAAATTTTTGGGTTTGGGAGTGAGTGCCGTTATTTTCGGTTTCGGCGGTTTCAGGCTTTTTGGCAGCGGTTTTAATTGTGAGGTCATTTGTAGAAGAAGCGACTTCAATTTTGTCTATAAAGAATCTGCCCTGAATTGCCGCAAAAAAATCGGGTCTGACAAAAATTGTTTCTGTGTGTGATATTAAGGTCATTTCGGGAGTATCGGTTGCGATTTTTGTGTTATGAAGACTGATTGTTGGAAAAGAAAAACCGATTTTTTCAAAGCTGACGTTCATTCCGGTTGCTTTTGTCAGTTCTTTGTTTATAAGCTTTTCAAGGTTTCCGTCCGTTGTGAGTTTGTGAAAAACATAAAATGCCGCGCTTGCAGCTACGAGAGCAAGAATTGAACTTATAACTATGCCCAGTTTAATATAGTAAAAAAGGCCTTTTCGGGGTTTTTTGCCGGTATTTTCGGTTACAGTTTCAGCAGTGTTTTCAGTGTTTTCTGTATTTTGTGTCATATGATTCTCCGAAGAAGTTTTGTTTTAAAGTAACACATTTTTATTTTTATGTACAGAGGAATGTCAGTAGCCGAGTATATTAGTTCAGCTCTCAATATATTCAGTCAGATTCTTTGTTTTTATTTAATCAATTTGTTGACTTTTGATTAAAATTGTTGTACAAAACAAGTATGGATAATTGTTTGTTTTGTAAAATAGTCGATGGCTCTGTGCCCGCTGAAGTAGTTTATCGCGATGAGAGCGTAGTAGCTTTCAAAGACATAAACCCTCAGGCACCGGTTCATTTGCTTGTAATACCGACGAAACACTTGAGCGGTGTATCAGATTCTTCTGTTACAGAAGGTGACACATTGAACAAGCTTTTTAAGGTAGTGGCAGACTTAGCAGATAAGAACGGTTGCGAAAAAGGTTACAGAGTTGTAAGTAATTGTGGAGAGGACGGCGGTCAGACGGTCCCGCACTTGCATTTCCATTTGTTGGGTAAGCGCCATCTCAATTGGCCTCCGGGTTAATTATGTTCGTCTGTTACAGCAATGTCGAAGCAACCAGTTACAATATTAACGAACTAATGAGGTTATCCCTCTGATTAAAAAATCGGAAGGGGGTGAATTGAATGGCAGAAGTAAGAGTACTCAAAGATGAACCACTTGAAAAGGCGTTAAAGCGTTTTCAAAAGAAGTGTCAAGAAGCCGGAATCGTTAAGGAAATCAAACGCCGCAGAGCTTATGAAAAACCTAGCGAAAAACAAAAGCGTAAAGCTGCAGAAGCAAGACGGAAGCAGAGACGCCGCCGATAGTCTTTTTGGCGACCTTAACAACACGTTCACAAGAAACGTCAAGTTTCGTGTGGGCGTGTTTTGTCTATTAATAGCATTATTAATTGGAAGTTTTGGCGGGTTGCCCCTTTACGCAACAGAACCGGCGGGCAAAATTTTAGTTATTAAGGTTCATGATGATGTTGAGGCGGGGTTGTCGTTTTTTATTCAGCGTCAGCTTCGCAGAGCCGAAAAAGAAAATATTAACGCCATAATTCTTGAGATAAACTCAAACGGCGGTCTTGTAAAAAGCGCCCAAGAGATTAAAGATGCTTTGTTAAACAGCAAAGTTACCACTGTTGCTTATATTAAAGGGCGCGCACTTTCTGCGGCCGCTCTTATCGCTATTTCTTGCCACAAAATTTTTATGGAACCCGACGCAACGATGGGTGCCGCCACCCCAATGGCCATGATGGGGGCGGGAGTCAAGGCTGCGGAAGAAAAATTTGTTTCGGCTTTCAAGGCAGAGTTTCGTTCGTCTGCTGAAGCGCGTCATCGTGACGGCAGCATAGCCGAAGCTATGGTTGATGTAAACCATGATACAATCGAGGGTTTGTCAAAACGCGGAACTATTTTGACTTTAAGTGCCGAACCGGCCTTAAACATAGGTTATTGTGACAAAATTGTATCTAATATCGATGCTGCTTTACGCGCGTTGTCTGCCGAAAAGATGACGGTGGAATATGCAGAGCCCACATCGGCAGAGACTGTTGCGCGCTTTTTAACCAATCCGCAGATCAGTACAATTTTATTTACATTGGGTTTTTGGTGTTTGGTAATCGAATTTATTGTTCCCGGCTTTGGTTTGCCCGGAATAACCGGTTTATTGTTATTGACCTGCTTCTTTGGCGGCCATTTGTTTGCTTATTTGGCGGGGTTAGAGGCAATTTTGTTATTTGTGACCGGCATTATTTTGATAGCTTTAGAGATATTTGTTGTTCCCGGTTTCGGTTTAACCGGTATTTCGGGCATTGTTGCTCTGGCGTTTAGTGTTGTTATGACTTTTGGCGGCTTTTATTCTGCTATAACTGCCATATTGAGCATAGTGGCCTATTCATTTTTTATTATTTTGGTTCTTTATTGGTTTTCGCCAAAGATTAAAGCTTTCGACAGGTTTATTTTGAAAAAGTCTCAACCGGTTGACGAGGGGTATGTGGCCGTTGACCCTTGTATTTATACTCACCTCGAACGTTGTGAAGGGGTTACTCTCTCTGTTTGCAGACCTTCGGGTATTGCCAGATTCGGAGATGAACGATATGACGTGCTCTCAGACGGAGATTTCATTGAAAAAGACGAAAGAGTAATTGTCAGAAAAGTTGAAGGCACAAAGATTATTGTGCGAAAAATCGAAGAATAGTTCGGAGCAAACAATGAAATTATCTTATCTGTTTATAATATTTTTATCTGTTTTTATGGTTGTCGCTTTTCCTGTATTAAGCCAGGACGACTCGCTTTTACCCGAAAAAACTTCCGTTTCGGCCGGTTCATCTTCTTCGGCATCTGCGACTGTTGATGCGGAAGAAATACCTTGGAATATTATTGTTTTCGCTTTAATGATAGGCGGTTTGGTATTGATGTTCTTTGAGATAGCAATAATTCCGGGTTTTGGTGTAACCGGAATTTCGGGTTTGGTTCTTCTCTTTGGGGCAATGATACTGGCTTATCTTAAGATGACTCTTGCTATGGCCGCTTTTGTAATACTATTGGGAATCGCATCGGTTGCTTTTTTGATATACTGGTTTACCAGTGTTTTTCCAACCACCGCTATTGGCAAAAAATTTGTTTTGTCTTCGGAAGCGTCAGTTTCAAACGATGGTTTGGCTGTCGAAAACTATGATCATTTGATTGGCGCGGAAGGTGTTGCAACTTCTATGCTTCGTCCTTCGGGTATCGCAAAAATTAACGGCGACCGCTACGACGTAATAACCGAAGGCGAATTTATCGAAAAGAATACCCCAATCTTTGTTAAAAAGGCAGAAGCGGGTCGTATAATTGTTTCTGCAAAGGTCTGAGAGTCAGTCTTTCCAGCCCAATAAAAAGAATGCGTCGTCAAGTTTGTCTACGCCGGTGCCCACCATCATTGAGTCAAGCGCTGCAGCCTTGTTTATATAAACTTTGGCCTTTTCTTTGTCGCCGGCCAGAGCGTAAGCAAGAGCCGCGAGTGCGTGAACTTTCGCAGAGCTCAACGAAAGTCCCGAATGAATTTGCGCAAATTTTTCGGGCGGCATGTTTCCCAGCATTTCAGCGGCTCTGACGTAGTCTTGAGTAGTCTGATGTCTGTAAATAAGCGCTCCGCACAAGCCGACAACCGCTTCGTTGTCGCTTATTGCAGCGGCTTCAAAATAAGGAATTGATTCAAGAATTTTGCCATTTTTTGACAAAGCCCAACCCATTCCGTTGTTTGCTGATATTCTTATCGCCTCTGTTTTATTTTCAGCCAATGCTTGCTGAAAAAGCGTTTCGGCTGTTTTATAGTTTCCGATGCTTATTTCGTCCCAGCCTTGGTTAACTAAGTCCTGCGCAATAGTATAAGAACTGCCGCCGCCTTTAGAGGCGGTTCCGCAGTTTTGAATCATTGGAAAGGTTAATAATACAACCATCAACACAAGCAATTTAATTTTTTTCATTTTACTCTCCGATTATTTGAGAACGGCAATTTTTGTTCTGTTCTTTGCCGAAACGCCGCCGGTCTTTGTGCTAATTTCTGCGAAATATACGCCGTTCGCCACAAGTTTGCCCTTGTCATTGCGCAAATCCCAGGCAAATTCGTAGTTGTCTGTTCCGTTATTGTTGAGCTTTTTCGGTGAAAGCACTTTGTGTCCGCTCACATCGAAGATTTTAACGCTGACATCTGCTGCTTTTGAAGAGCTTCCGCTTAAAGATGCGCGTATCACCGACCTATTTTTGGCCGGGTTCGGGTAAGCAACGACTTGATCAACACTTAACACGCCTGCCACGGCAGTTCTAAGTTGCTTTTTAAAGGTGTTGCCCGCGTTGTCTGTTGCTGCGATTTCAAAGTCATATGTGCCGGCTCTCAATTGCGAAGCGTCCGCTGACACAGTTTTGTCTTCGTTAACTCTGTAATTGAGTTCTTTACCGTTTTGAGATATTTTTACCGAATCGAAGTTAATCCCGCTTCCCAAGTCGCTGAGGCCGAATTTTACCCATCCGGTGCTAAGTGTCTCGGGTTCGCCTTCAATTGTCGGGGGGGTGTCATCGTAGGCTGCAAAAACAGTTCCGGAAAAATTCATCTTCGCGGTAACGTTGTTTTCGTTGAATGTAACCGGGCCGACCCATTTTAAACCTTCGGCAGAGGCCCTATAAAGCCCTGTTTTGCTCTTAGCAAAGCTTTCTGCTTTGTCTATGGGTATCGTTATTTCAATATCTTTTTCAGGTTCAGAGGGAAGGGCGATATCAATGTTTGAGCTTAATCTTGTCACGCCTGCGTAAGAAACCGGGTTGCCCGATGAAGCCGCAACAACGGTGCCGCCTTCTCTCAGAGCTTCCTTCGGGATGTTTAATCTTACGAATGAAGCGCTAAGAAGCCCGGAGCTTTTTGGCGGATAATATACGGCTGAAAACTTGAGGGTGTTAGTCAGTATTACGCCGTTCATGTTTGCGCCGGTCGCAACTATAACTCCCTCTCCCGATGTTGAAAGAGGGTGGTTGGCAATGTAAGTGGAGTCGTTTATCGGTGCCATAGTCATATACCATTGCGCATCGCCGTATGTCATCTGAACTCTGGGTTCTGAAGAGAACTTAGAATCGCTTCTGACAATTACATGCAAATGGTTCTCGAACATGGGGTTTGGGAATACAGCAACCTTAAGGTCTGCGAATGTTCCCGAATATACATAGCTAATTTTGCTGTCATTATAATTTCCCGTTTGCATAGGAACCAGTATTAAGTTGTCATATGTTCCGTTAGTTCCGTAGTTTTGTACAACCATATTTCCGGCCTGTTTGTCGCTCAAATAAAACATTTCGACGGCGGTATCAACTTGTCTGCCTTGTTTAATCAATGCTGCCGCAAATACTCCTCTGTCATCTCCGTCAAATGCTACGTTGAGGTTTCCTGTGTTGCCTGCAATTTTGATAAAATCGGCTGCCCATGGGCTTACGGTTGAAGATCTTGTTGTGGAATCAGTTGAAAGCAATACATTTTCACTGAACGCTACAGGTAACCTTCTATTGTAGCCGATGTCGTTGTTGGTGTTTTGATCATTGTCGACTTTATACCCCCATTTACCATCGTTTAGAGGTGTTATCAGGTCGTTTTTAACTGTTTTGTTTAAAATGTTTGCAATACACCAGTCCGGGAAAATATCTTTCATCGTTTTGTTAGATGATTTCAAAGCCGCATTTATATTGCCGATTCCGCCGCCTTCTCTTGAGCGTATTATATTCTTTAAAAAGTTTGGAACATTTGCGTGTCCGTATTTTTCGCACATATAATACATGAATAAGAATGATGCGCCGTAATTGGCGTATGGGCTACTGCCCAGCCAAACAGAGGTTCTGTCTTCAACAAGTCTGGTGTCGGGGTTAGTTATAAATACATCCAGATTAGGCGAAAATTTATTGGTAAATTTATGCTCAACGAATGTTGTTATTCCTTCTTCAACCCAGGTTTCGAGACCCTTAAGCTCGCTGCCTTCCATGTAATATCCTTCGTTAAACATTATCATGTGGGCAAATTCATGCGCAACAGTGCCATATGCCTCATTCGGGTCGTCAACGAAGTTGTGTATGTCTATATAAAGAAGTTCTTTTTCGTTGCTCAAAGGTATTGAGGAACGATCAAACTGGTTTCCGGCCCAAAAATAGCCGAGAAATCCGCCGGTTGAGTCTCTGATGTCGTCGAGAAGTATAAATATTTTTGAGTCTCCGTCGCAATCGGGTTCATTGCCTAGCATTTCTCTTATTTGCGGGTAAATTTCGGTGTCAAATTTGCTTGCAAGCTTAGAAAGATTTAGTCTTGCCGTGGCTTTGTCTGTGCCTAATAAAAATCTGGGTTCTCTCACGTTGCCGTTTGCATCGGGCGAATAATACAGGTTTGGGTTGTGAGGCCAAGTCATACCCCATTCGGCGAGAGCTTTTGGAGTGTAATCTTCAGAGCTTGAAAGGGGTATTGGCAGTGTCGGGTAAAACATTACGGGCACAAAAATATAACAATGAGTTCCGATATATCTCAAAACAGCTTTTGGATAATGTCTGTTTTGGTCGTAATCATATATTTCTTCTGCCAATTTGTCGCCCGAAGCCGATCCGTCATCGTTAGCGGGGGTTCCGTTGAATCCCGGCCATTCGCCGCCGTCATGAAAAAGGTTAGTCAAACCGTATCCGTTAGATGTGGCAAAGGGTATCATGGCTCTGTCAACGTCTGTGGCCGTAAAGTTTCTGCCACCCACCAGGCCTCTGATTGAGCTTTTAATGTTTCCTGAAGGTTCTGTTAAGTTTTTGCCAATTACCGAAGCCCTTAAGAATGGGCCTAAATCAGCTTTTCCACCTTCTTTTGCGGCGTTGCTTCCTTGTTGGATTGCAATTTCACGATAATCGGGCGGAATTATGTTTTCAGTTGCAAACGCAGAGTTTACCGATAATACCAAGCCGATAACCAGAGCAGTGATTATTTTGTTCAATTTTATGTTCGCCTTTTTCATTTCAGCCCCTACTTTTGGGTTCGATTAAATTATTCGTTACTTGTATCGGCAGAATTGATAAAAAAATTAATATTGCTAGTTATAATTGAAAGTGTATAATCTAGGTTTTGGGGGAATAAGCTTTGAATGGGGAAAAAATCATAACCGAAGGCGTAAAATGGCTTTCAGAACGGCTTTCTATTTATTCTTGTTACGGCAAAAAAGCTTTGGCAAGCAACAGTTTGAGCTGTTATGAATCAAAGGCAGCCTTAGAAGCAGCTTACGACGAAGTTGAGACTTTGTCAGATATTTTTAAAAATAACAAAGATGTTTTTAACAGACTCTCTCGTGTTTTCATGTCGGTTCGCAATATTGAAGGGACATTGAAAAATTTGCGTGCGGGTTTGGTATTAGATGAAACTGAATTGTTAGAGTTAAAGAATTTTAGTTTGCACATTTTAGAGGTTACAAAAATTTGTCATGAACACTCTGTCGCTGTTAAGAGGATTGTTTTTTCTGATCTTTCGGGTGTCATCAAGCTGCTTAACCCCGACAAAACTGTTGTTTTATCTTTTTATATACATGATTCTTACTCTGAACGGCTCAAGGCGATAAGGGCAGATAAAAAAAAGATCGAGTATGCGATCTTGCGATGCGCCATTCCCTCAGAAAAAGAGAAACTGCGCGAACAGCGCGCGCTTTTGGTGCAGCAAGAACGAGACGAAGAGCTTGAAGTCAGATTTCATTTGAGCAAAGAGCTTAAACCTTACGTAGATTTTTTGAGCTCTGACTGCCACGCTTTGGGGCAATTAGAGTTTATTTCGGCTAAGGCCGAACTTGCTTTGCGTTATGGGTGCACAAGGCCTATAATAGGCGAAAATGGGTGCAATGTGGCTTTGGTCGGCGGCACAAACCCTGAATTAAGTGAGATTTTAGAAAAAGACAAGCGCAGTTTTACGGCGGTTGACATTGAGACGAGGGTGGGGGCGACGCTTTTAACCGGCGCCAACATGGGCGGTAAAACTGTGGCTCTGATGACAATCGCTTTAAATATTGAGTTAGCCATGTTGGGTATGTTTGTGTTTGCGAAAAGTTTGGTTTTGCCCATGTTTGATTTTATTTTTGTTATGGGCGGCGACTTACAGGATAAAACTTACGGTTTGAGCAGTTTTGGCTCAGAAATCGTAAAATTGGACACTCTGATTTGCAGATTAAAAAATGGCCGCGGCTTTGTGGTTTGTGATGAGTTTGCGAGGTCTACGAATCCGTTTGAGGGGAAACGTTTCGTGCAAGCTTTGGTTGATTATATGAATGACAGCGACTCTTACGGTGTTATTTCGACGCATTACGATGGAATTAAAAATGATGGTTATTGCTATCAGGTGGCCGGCTTAAAAAATATTGAGAATAAACATGAGATAAGAAACACCGAAAGTCTATTCAAATATATGGATTACAGACTGATAAGAGTTACAGATTCAAAAAAAGTACCTAAAGAAGCTTTAAACATAGCTAAAATGCTTAATCTTTCATCGGAATTCTTGAAAAAAATTGAAAACTATTATAGACTTTAAGTGGCTAATTTAAAATTAGAGAAGTACGGGAGAAAAAAGAATGAGGAAAAAGTTATTGTGTGCGTTGGTTGCTTCTGTTTGCATTTGTGGGATGTCTTATGCCCAAGAAGACTATAGTACCCCAAATACTC
>MWDD01000015.1 GCA_002070375.1 bacterium ADurb.Bin157
TGGCTGTAAACTGGCTTACTTGAACAGAAACTCCCGAAACGCATACTTCGGTAGCCGGTGCTATGGCAACAGATACAGGCTCTGCGGGAACCGGAATTATTGTAGCTTCTTCTGCTTCGACATGATCAATAACAGAATGAATATCGTTTTGCTCTCTGTTTGAAGGCTGATCAACTTCTTCCCGTTCGGCTTCTTCGTTTAATTCCGGCTTTTCTTGGTTTTCGTGCTTTTTTAATCTAAACGACAAAAGATTGGATAATGTGCTTGGCGCGCCTTTATTCGTGTCATCTGTTTCGGAAGTTTTGTAGGTTTGTGCGATTCGGTTTATTATTGCGCCAAAGAAATCGCCGGTGGTTTTTACGGCACCGATAGTCATTGCAATAAGTGAAAGCAATACTTCCCAAACAAACATTACAAAACGGGTGCTTAAGCTCGCAACAATTAATGTGCCGGCCAGAATATCTTTGTACAGAATATCCAAGGCAAATATTAAAGATGAGGCGAGAGCTGTTGAAAGCAGCAAATAAGTCGGAACACTTCCAAAGTGTGAGGCAAGAGCGGAAAATGTGTAGCCGCCAAGTTTACCGCCTTCAACACCTAAAAGACCGAGTCCTGAAACAACGGCACCTATGCAGCCCGCTATACGCCAGCCCAAGCTTTTAAAGGGCCGCTCCATGAATTTTTGGATCCCTAACATGCCAACAAGACAAGGAATTATATAAACTCCTATCCCGAGATTTACCATGGCGGATTGGACAATTGCAGAGCCTTGAGAAGAGCTCACATAATGCAAGAGCGATAAAGAGAATGCGCTGCACCCAATCATGATGAGGCCGATTGCTTCGTTTCTTTGTCTGTTGTCGGTTACCAATACTACACATTTGTTGTCCCGTTGCCTTTTGCCGGCTCTTGATTTTTGAGCGGCGTAGGCGGGCTCAATTTTAGTTTTTTTGCCTGATTTAGCTCGTTCTCTAACGGGAGGTTCAGGCAGTAATATTCTTTTGGTGCTCATTTTATTACCCCGCAAAATTAATAAAGAAAAGTGCGGTAAGTGAAACCGCGAAAAGATAGTATGCAAAATAAGAAAGTTTTTGTTTTTTTATGATGTAAGATAAAAAACGTAAAGATAAAAAACCGGTAATCGCTGCGGCTATCATTCCGAGCATAAGAGGCGGCAAGTCGACCGAAGCGGGAATTCCGGTTTTAAAAACCTTGAGTATATGCAATAAGGTTGCGCCGCCAACGGCAGGTATCATAAGCAAAAAAGAGAAACGGGCCGCGTCTTCACCTTTTAAATTGAATAAAAGACCGGCAGCTATAGTTGAACCTGATCTCGAAATACCCGGTGTTACGGCAAGGCCTTGTGCGATGCCCACAATTGCGGCTTTTGCATAGGTTAGCTCTGTTGCGTTTTTAGCTTTTTCGCTGTTGTGCCGGCTTTTAAACTTTTCGGATATTAAAAGCAGTAAGCCTGTTACGAAAAGAGCAATGGCTACAAGCGAAGGCGATGAAAACACGGCTTCAAATTTTTTCTCGAAAAATAGTCCGATTATGCCTGTCGGAACGCTTGCTGTAATAATCAATATCCCTAAACGGCGCACTTTTGAGTCTTTAAGTCCCGAAACAGTGAAAAAAGGCAGCAAATCAGCCCTAAAATAAAATATAACAGCCAATAAAGTGCCGAAATGAAGCGCTATGTCTGTAAAAATGTTGGCTTCTAGGTCGTGACTGCCTGTAAAATGCTGAAACAAGGTTAAATGTCCCGAGCTTGAAACGGGCAAAAACTCTGTTAGGCCTTGAATTATGCCCTGAATGATGTTGCTAAGCAAAATTTGCCTCCAATAGCTTTGTCAGAATAATATTATCTATAGGGAACATCGACTGGCAAAGCTCAATATGTTAGAAAATAATTAAATTACGGTTTTATTGCTGTTTATTTGATATGATTATCAGAATGATCTGTGGCATGTTTTTTATTTTATGATAATCGTATCTTTATGTTGATATTGCTTCTTGGGGGCTAAAAAATTAATGTCGTTTATGTAAAAAAAACTTTGATATGGAGATAATTATGATATAATCCTGCCGATACTATTTTAGGAGAATTATAAATGGCTATTACTGCAAACGACTTGAGAAAAGGCATGGTTATTATTTATGAGGGTGAACTGTGTCAGGTTGTTGATATTGAATTTGTGCGACCCGGAAACTGGCGCGCGATGGCACAGGCAAAGTTAAAGAACCTTAAGACCGGCTCAACCTTTATGCAGCGATATCAGACTACTGAAAAGGTAGATGAGGCATCTGTAGAAACGAAGCTGATGCAGTATTTATACGCTTCGGATAATTTTTTGCACTTCATGGATACTAATACTTATGAGCAAATGGAGATGGAATTAGATTTGCTTGGCGACCAGACTAAATTTCTGAAAGAACAAATGGAAATTTATGTTAAGTTGCATGACGGCCGTGCTATAGGTGCGGAACTTCCCCCCTCTGTTGAGCTTGAAGTCATTGAAGCTCCGCCTAACGTGAAGGGAAACTCTGCGAGCAGCAGCACTAAGCCTGTGGTTTGCATGGGCGGTCATGTGGTTAATGTTCCGATGTTCATAGAGGCGGGCGAAATGATAAGAGTAGATACCAGAACCGGCGATTACCTCGAAAGAGTTAAAAAGTAAGTTCGTTCTGCTATTATCACCTTGACAATTCGTGTGTTTGTGAATATAATAATAGGCTTATGTTATCTCTAAAATAGAATGGCTGATATTAACTAGAAATTAAAGGAACTTAATATAATGAGATTTACCGGAAAAATAAAAGGGCTACCTTCTATGCTTGCTCTTGGAACATTGATGCTTTTTGCGTCAAATTTTCTAAATACCTCTTTTGGTAATGTTACAGATAATTGTGGCGGGGCTTTGTTTGCAGCTTCTTCTGTTCCGTCTGTTTATGCAAGCTCTAAATCTGTTTCCGGTTCCGGTAAGTCAGTTACAAAGGAAAAAATATCTAAAAAACAGTCATCTTATCAAAAAAATGATAAAGCTAAGATGGTAAGAGAAGAAATCCCGGCTGAATGGAACTGGTTTTCTGTTCCTTTGAAAGTTAGCTATGAATCCGGCCACGCTGAATTAGTTCCGGCTACCGAAGTTAAAATGCCTTCTGTTAAACCTGTCAAGGCAGTTAAGTCCGTTAAGTCCGTTAAGTCCGTTAAGTCCAATTCCGGCAATGCCCTTTCTCAGCTAAACAGTATCTCTGAGTCTGCTGTGAATACAGACAATACAGAGAAGGTTGCGAAAAAACGCACAAATGCTTCTTTTGATTTGGCTTTTGCAAAGATGAGTAAGTTGAAAAGTCAGAGATCAGAAAAAGATAAAAAAATTGTTGCCGGTCTTAGCGCTCAAGATAAACCCTCAAGCATGGTTTTGATGAGAAAAAAAATAAGAGAGATTTGTCATAAAATTGATAATAAAACCGCCGGTGTTTCAGATATTGCTGATTCTGCTTGTGTGGTTGTTGCGGCACCTGTTCCGGTTGCGCTTTCTGTTGTGCCCGCCGTGCCTGCTGTGATTGCTCCTCCGAGAGATATGCCTTTCTGTGCTAAAAATATAGATAATGACAAGCCTGTGCTTTCAGGTGACGATATGTCTTTTGCCGCAGAAATTGCCGCTCCAATCGATCTTGATGAAATAATTGCAATTGATGATATGGTTGCAATCGATAGCGCCCCTCCGGCTGCAGGTGTTATAAAAGTTGCCGAGCCTGTGAAGAAAAAAGTTCAGGGCTACAACAGATATGCCCCCAAGAGACCCGAAAAAATAGAGACTCTCTATAAGGGCCTCGGAGGAGAATACAGTCCCCGAATCAATGAACTTGTAAATGAAAGAAAAGACAAGATTTTCGGAAAAGATTAAATAGTAAATTGAATAAGAAAAAAATGAGCGAGCCCCTTAAAATAGGGGCTTGTTTTGTTTTTTAGCGACAAATGTGTTATCATGTGTAACCGTAATAGAACAGGAGGCTTAGATGCTCACGAACGCAACAATAATCATGATCATTGGAATGATAATAGTTTATCTTTTCCTTTTTATCATGATTGGTTTAATGAATTTAATTTCATTTGTTTTGAGTTATTTTCCCGAGGAAAAGCCGGTACTAGTAAATGCCGCTTCTTCTGAGTTAGAAGAAATTGCAGCAGCAATAGCTATTGCAAAGAGAAAGATATGAGGTAAATAGAAATATGCCAAAGAAAAAACTTATTAAGGTAATGGACACCTCTTTCAGAGATGGTTTTCAGTCTGTGTTCGGCGCACGCGTATTAACTAAAGATTTTTTGCCTGCCGTTGAAGCCGCAAGGGCTGCGGGGGTAAGGTATTTTGAATCCGGCGGCGGTGCCAGATTTCAGTCTTTGTATTTTTATTGCAATGAAGACGCTTTCGAGATGATGGATACTTTCAGAGCGACTGTTGGCCCGGATGTAGAATTACAGACTCTCTCTAGGGGCGTTAACGTTGTTGGGCTTGACTCTCAGAGCAGTGATGTAATCGAATTGCATGCCCGGTTGTTTAAAAAACATGGCGTAAGCACGATCAGAAACTTTGACGCTTTAAATGATGTTAATAATCTTATCTATAGCGGAAAATGTATCGTGGATGCCGGTTTGCACCATCAGGTGGTTGTTTCGATGATGGAACTCCCTCCCGGCTGTGAAGGAGCTCATACCGCTGAATTTTACATGGGCGTATTAAAGAAAATTCTTGATGCCAATATTAAATTTGATTCAATTTGCTTTAAAGACGCTTCGGGTACTTCTTGCCCAAGCAAAGTATTTGAAACAATAAAATCTGCCCGAAAATTACTCGGGGAAGACATGCATATTGTTTTCCACAGCCATGAAACTGCCGGTAACGGCGTGGTATCTTATAAAGCCGCCCTGGAAGCCGGAGCTTCCGGTCTTGATCTGGCCATGTCGCCCGTATCGGGCGGCACTTGTCAGCCTGATATCATGACAATGTGGCACGTTTTGCGCGGAACAGAGTTTGACCTCGGCGTCGATATAGTTAAAATTTATGAAGCAGAAAAGGTCTTCCAAGAATGTATGAAAGATTATTTCATGCCTCCCGAATCAAGAGCTGTTGATCCTTCAATTATATTTTCGCCAATGCCCGGCGGAGCCTTAACTGCAAATACTCAAATGATGAGAGATAACGGTATTCTCGATAAGTTCCCCCGGGTAATTGATGCAATGAGTGAAGTAGTGAGAAAAGGCGGGTTCGGTACTTCGGTTACGCCTGTTTCTCAATTCTATTTCCAACAGGCATTTAATAACGTTATGTTCGGCCCCTGGAAAAAAATTGCAGAAGGTTACGGTAAAATGGTGCTTGGCTATTTCGGAAAAACTCCGGTTGAACCGGACGCAGAAGTAATTAAAATTTCTGCCGAGCAGCTGAAGTTAGAACCAACTACAAAAACTGTTCTTGAGATTAATGACGCTGACCCCAAAAAAGGTCTTAAGGTTGCAAGACAAAAGCTAGAAGAAAATAAACTGCCTGTTACAGATGAAAATCTGTTTATCGCAGCCACCTGCCAAGACAAAGGTATTGCTTTTCTTAAGGGTGAAGCAAAGCTTATGGTCAGAAAAAACGAACCCGAAAAACCAAAAGAAATTATAACGAAGAGCACCGGAGTTAATGTTACTCTCAACGGAAAAAATTATGCGGTTACTCTCGACGGTAATAAAGCTATCGTTAACGGAAAAACTTACGATTTTGATGTCGCTGCGTTAACAGGAGCACCTGCTTCTGCGCCTGATGCACAGACTCAATCAACCGGAAAAATTACCGATGTTGTTGCGCCGTTGCCGGGAGTGCTCGTTAAAATGAACGTTAAAGAAGGCGACCCCGTAAGCAAAGAAACCGTTTTGTTTATTCTGGAAGCGATGAAAATGGAAACAGAAATTAAATCGCCGGTTTCCGGCAAAATTAATAAAATTGCCATACCTCAGGGAGACCAAGTAGTTGCAGGACAAACCGTATTAACGGTTTCTTGATAATATTAGGAGAAAAATATGAGTATTTCCGGCGTGGCAGAAGGAGCTATTGCGGCTATACCTTCAGTAGCCACTGAAACAATGAACTTATCAGAATCTCTTGGCAAATTATGGCAGTCTACCGGGCTGTATAATTTTGAACTTGGCCAGGTCATTATGATAATTGTCGGGTTAGTGTTGCTTTATTTGGCAATCAGTAAGGAATTTGAACCCTTATTGCTTTTGCCCATCGGTTTTGGGGGTATTTTGTCGAATATTCCTGTGGCAAATATTGCCGGCCCTGACGGTTTTTTAGGTATGATATACGGTTTCGGAATTGAAACCGGTTTGTTTCCTATTCTGATCTTTATGGGCGTTGGTGCCATGACTGATTTCGGTCCTTTGATTGCGAATCCGAGAACTGCTTTGCTGGGCGCAGCTGCTCAGTTCGGTATTTTTGGCACTTTGCTGGGTGCGGTAGCTTTATCGGATATTGCAAATCTTGGATTTACGCTTAAAGATGCCGGCGCAATCGCTATTATCGGCGGTGCCGACGGTCCTACGGCGATTTTCTTGGCTTCAAAGTTGTCTCCGGCTCTATTGGGTGCGATAGCGGTAGCTGCATATTCTTATATGGCATTGGTTCCGATTATTCAGCCCCCTATTATGAGAGCTCTTACAACAGAAGATGAAAGAAAAATTCAAATGCAGCAACTTAGAGTTGTAGGCAAGCGTGAGAAAATCATTTTCCCAATTTCTGTTTTATTGCTTTGCGCAGTATTGTTGCCCGATGCAACCCCGCTTATAGGTGCTCTGATGTTTGGTAATCTGATAAAGGAATCCGGTGTAACCGACCGTCTTTCTAAGACTCTTCAAAATGAGTTAATTAATATTGTTACTATTCTATTGGGGCTTTCTGTAGGTTCAAAGTTGTCGGCCGATAAATTCTTGCAATCCCAAACTCTCGGAATCGTTGTTCTCGGTCTTTTGGCATTCTGTGTCGGCTCTGCAGCAGGCATAATAATGGCAAAGATCATGAATGTATTCTCTAAGGACAAGATTAACCCTCTGATAGGTTCTGCAGGTGTTTCTGCTGTTCCTATGGCCGCAAGAGTTTCAAATAAAATCGGTTTGGAATACAACAGCCAGAACTTTTTGCTCATGCACGCCATGGGCCCTAATGTTTCGGGTGTAATCGGTTCAGCTGTGGCTGCGGGTGTTCTTCTCTCAATTCTCGGCGGCTGATCTTATTTGTTTTTTAAGCTCCGTTCTAATATTGAACGGAGCTTTTTTATTAATATTCAGGAGGGACTTATGATTGTTGAATTTCCTAATTCTCAGTCAAAATCATATTTTAATGATTTGTTAAAATTGGGCGAATACATCGAAAACACTTCTCGAAGCGGAAATGAAAACGATTTTATCAAATGGCCCAATAAAATTTGGAAATTGTATGAGAAAAATATGCATTTGGGCTTTTTAAGCTTTATTGAAACCCAAGCACCCAATGATGGATTTTTGGTTTTGCAATGGTATAATTCCGGTATTTTCGTAAAGTTTGGCAACAAAATTGTAGGTTTTGACATTTTGCCTGTGCCCAGGTATTACGGTTGGCCCGATGAAAAGGAGCTGACTGAATTAATAGCTTCAAATATTGTTTCTCTTTTTATTACGCATGATCACAGAGATCATTGCGACCCTTTGCTTATAAAAGCTTGTTATGATCGCCATATCCCTGTTTATATGCATGAAAAACAGGCATCAGATTTTACCGGGGTTTTTCCGATGGGTGATGATTGTACTATTAATTTCGGTAATTTTACTGTAACTTCTCAAAAAGCGTGCCATGTATGGAGAAATAATATTTCGGATGTAAACTTATGTTATTTTACGGTAAGTTCTGCTAATGATTTTAACTTCGTATTCTTCGGAGATGCCGATTATACAAAGGTGTCACGGGAACTTTCAAAAGCTGCGGATTTAGTTTTTATTACGTGGCGCAATCCAAATTCTAAGTATGAAGATCGAAACCCTGATCAAATTGGAAATACTTTTGATGCTATAAAACTAATGACATACATATTTAAGCCTAAAAGAATCGTTTTAGAGCATTATGGCGAATTTGATCACATCTATAAGGGGTTTGGCGCCGGTTTTGACCACGCTATAAATCTGATAAATAACTTAGAAATTGCAACAAGCATATACATGCCCGGCGAGCAGTTTGCTTTAATTTAAATACTCATGATTTCTGTTGATTTTTTTTCAATTCAGAGTTAATATCACCTCATAATGGGGCTGTAGCTCAGTTGGGAGAGCGCGACATTCGCATTGTCGAGGCCGTCGGTTCGATCCCGATCAGCTCCACTTTTTTTTATCTGCTATTTGTTGAGTTTTAGATAAAATATGTAGAATAAAATTGCATATTAAATTAGCCTTGAGTTTTGATTTGTGTTAGACTTTTTTTGTGGAGGTGTGGCTCATGGCGAATGAAAGCTCTGCGAAAAAGACTACCTTTTGTATTTGGTTTTTTGTTGTTTTGACATCGGCTATAACTCTTGCAATGAGTTGGGGCAGTTTGGTGCCAAGATTTATTGCTCCTTTATGGGCCGGGTTTCTTAAGCAGAAGTCGCCCGAAGACTTGAACAGAATTACGCAAAATTTTACAGAGTCACCCGACGAAGCATTTTTGGTTTTGTGCGTGATGATAATATTGGTTGTATTGCGTTACCTCGATGGCTTTGGTAATAGGAAGGGGATTATACCGCCTTCATTTTTGGTTTATTTTATTTATTGCGCCTCTGTTTTTTTCTCAATTTTCATGTTCTTTATCAGTCCGCTTAAAGCATTTTTTGCTCTGTTCATTTATTTTTATCCGGTTCTGCTTTGGCATCAAAAGAAGATCGGAACGGCATTGTTTGTTGTAATAGCTATTGCTTTGGGTTTTGTAAGCTATGCGGCAATAAAAATGATTGCAATGTATGTTTTACTTCTTCCGACGTTGCATTTAATAGCCATAAGAGCTAATAATTCTTTAAAAAGCCGATATTCGTCCAACGCGCAAAGGGTTTATACAAAACTGAGCAGTACTCAAAAAAATCAGATTAAAGGCAGCATATTCACGTCAAAATTAGATTGGTGGGAAATAGTTGAACCTGAATTAGACGAGCTTTTAAAAAGTTGGGAAAAACTTCCGTTTGTCGGTAAAGAACCTGATGAAAAAGAGTCGGTTCATGTTTATGAACCCACAAAAAAATCTCTTGTATCTATTCAAAGCAATATTGAATTAGACCGATCCATAAAACGAATTCAAGACAGAGACCCTAATTTTTCGCCTCCTGCTTTTTTGGCTAGATTCGAAAAGACTTATAAAATTATTGTAAATGCCTGTTCTGAACAAAAAATAGAGCAAATACAACACATGGTCTCAGACTCACTATATGAGCAATTCAAGCGTCGCATTGAAGAACAAAAAGCTTCCGGTATCAAGTTTAAGTGCAAAAGTATTAAAATTTTACTTAAAAAATTAGGCCGTCTTGTTGACAATGAAGATTTCGAAGAATTACATGTCAACGTTCTGGCTGATATTGTCGAAACTGCCGTAGATGTGGTTACCGGAGTTCCTTTAAGCTCTGATACGGAATCTTCAAGTACGGTTTCCGAGTTTTGGACCTTTTTTAGACGTCCTTCCGCAAAAACACTTACTAAGCCCGGTTTGCTAGAGTGCAGCTGCCCTAACTGCGGTAATCCGATATCAATCGGACAGGCGACCGTCTGCTCGGTGTGCGGTTCGTACATACGCTCCGGAAATTATGATTGGGTTTTGTCTAAAATTACTCAATCATGTGAATGGGAATATTCAAACCCCCTTTTGGTACCGGGTTGGACGCAATTGGAAGAGCGTGATAAAAACTTATGTATTCAGCAAATCGAAGATAAGGCTGCAGTTATATTTTGGATAATTAAAAGACTTGAACAATCAAGGAACTCAGAGCCGCTTTTAAGATTTGCAGGCAAAGAATGTTATGAGTTTTTCTCAAGAATATATTTGGGGTCAGACAAAAGATATTCCTTTAACGAAAGCATTTCGTTAGCGTCAGTTTCTTTAAAGGCTATTGATATTAAAAGTGACTATGTAAGTATTTATCTGTTGGTTGTTTGGAGCGGAATACCTGTGCGTTTTGACACTAATGGCCGAGTTTTTGCGGTGCACCGAATCGTTAAGCCATACAGAGATGTAATGGTGCTGACAAGAAAAATCGATCAGGTCACAAAATTAGATTATACATTGCTCAGTGCCCACTGTCACAACTGTGGCGGCCCGTTGTCATCAGATTATGATGTTAGATGCGCTTATTGTCATACCATATTAAATGACGGATCTGATTGGATACTCGAGAAGATTATCAAAGAGGAAAATATAGAATACATTAATTTATTAACTAAGAAAAGAGAGCTGATTAAAGCTCTGACAAATAAACAAAAATTAGTAGAAAGACGAATTGAGGCTGAAAAAGAAATAACATCGGGCAGAGACTTGGTTACTATTTCCGCGATGATGCTTTTGGCAGACGGGATAATAGATGAAAACGAAGTGGCGCTGTTGTATAAAATAGGCGCATCATACGAAATGAGCAAAGATAAAGTTATGGGAGTAATAGAAGCCGTAAAAAACGGCGAGTTGCACCTCAGTTTCGAAGGTAAAAAAACGAAAGAAGTTTCTGCCTTGTTTGATGCGGCTGTTGAAATGGCAGTCGCCGACGGTGAAGTATGTGATAAAGAATTAGAGATGTTAAAAAGTTTCGGCAAGAAGATCGGCTTTATAGAACAAGATATTTTGATACGCATAAGAAAAGCCGAAAGACTGAAAAACCTGCAAAAATAAACAAGCAAAAAATTAAATTTTTAAATATGCTTGACGACAAAGCCTTTTTTGTGTTAGTGTGTTGGTAGAGTAGAACACTAAAACGTTGAAACACTTGAAAGGAGTATTTTATGCGATCAATTCTGATGAAAGACTTTCTTGAACAAAGGCTCTACTTATTGATTCTTGTATGTGTCGCCATCGCTTCTCTTCTTACCGCGTCTTACTTTAAAAATCTGGACTCCGGTATTGCGTTGTTAATTCTATTTGTGCTCGAGGGACCATTGTTCATATTTCTTTCGGCAAACCATCAGGTTAGCAGTGAGGTTAACGCAGGCACATGGCAATTTATTTCTTCTCTTCCTGTCTCACCGTTTAAGTTATGGCTTTCGAAGCTAACATTTACGTTTATTTATTGCACGGTCTTATATGCTATTTACATTCTGTTGGCCGTGCTTACAGGGGTCGAATTTACAGCTGTGCTAAATTTTGTTTGGCAAAATTTAGGCATTGCTGTGGGCATTCCGGCCGTAATTTTATCGTTGGGTTTTTTTACGACAATGATGCCACAGGGCTTTACTCTGGCTGTCGTTGTTGTCTTAATCCCTCTTTTATGGGGTCTGTTCAGCAATGATTTAACCTTAGTTTCTATAAACTATGGTTTTGCGACAATTCTGTTAAGTATGGCTTTTCTGGGTTCATCATATATCGTATTCAAATCAGACATTACTATGACTTCATCTTTAAGAGGTGTTAAATCATTAGTAGTTCTGTTTTTGGGAATTGTGTTGGCGGGTTTTGTGTGGTTAATCGCTGATTATGCGGCAGAAAGCAGTAATGCCGTAAAAATAAGAGGAGATTATGCCTGGATTCCTTTAGAAAACGGCAAAAAAATATTGTGGGAGTTCAAAAGTGAAATTAAACCATGGGACGTAATTCAAAGAAAAACAAGTTATGCCGAGACTTACAGGCCTGATTTATCATTGACCAGTCTTCGCAAAGCTTTCTACGAAAAAAGCGAAAACAGTCGTTTGGTTATGCACGATCTGGAAACAGGCGGTTTAAAAACAATTGGAGACCGTTTCAGCTCATTGTCTTTCTCCGATGGCGGCAATGGTGGTTTTGCAAAAGTTTATTTGGGCATAAATAGACTGGGTTTCTATAGAGGTTTAAATCTTGCGGTTGTAAATAAATCAGGTGAAAAAGTTCTTAGTTTGCCCGATGAATTAGATACTTTCAAAGATAATTTTAAGTTTGTTAATGACCGTCAGTTTGCTTATGTAGAAAATATTAAGACAGCAACCGGCGTTAACACAGAGTTGTATTTGTATGATTCTGAAAAGGGTTTAAAACCTTTCTATAGCACTGATGGCGACTTTGGTTTTGCAGATTTCGTCGTAGCAAATTCCCATAAAAAAAATGAATCTCCCGATTTGTATGCTGTGGGCGTATCTGACCGTTTTAAAGGAAAAACTGTTTTGATTTCGGCAAAAGACCGAACGCGAAAAGTATTGGACATTAAGCCGTTTGCGAAAGTTGAGGCTTGTGGTGCGGATTTTATCCTTTTCGATGAAGGACGCTGGGATAAAGAGACCGGATTACGCCGACAAAAATTTGTGATTGCAAAATTTGACGGCACCATTTTGAGGCTCGGAGACTTTGAAGAATATATTATTCCGATTGGCGTCAGTGCACAGGGGGCCATTATTGCAGTAGTTACAGAAGATAGCACCTGGTATGGCGATATCAAAAAAATAATAAAAATATACTCTGAAACGGGTGCGAAAAAGGATCTGCTCGTCTTCGACAAGCCTTGTTATGCTAGACTGACATTGAGTAAATCCGGTGAATCGGCAGTCTTATATAGGCGATTCTATTCGCGTGAACCCGCTAAAGAAATCGTTGAATACGCCTTTATAAATTTAGAAACAGATGAAGTTAAAATAATCGAAAAACTCAATAAGATGTATTTAAAAGGTTATATTTACTCGGTCGGCGAGAATCGTTTTATGGCTGAGAGCTATGACAAAAACAACAACGGCGGTATATTTGAGTTTGATGCTGACTTAAACACTGCCGAGTGTAAGCTTGAATATACACAAATTTCGGCGCTGCTCAGAAAAGGAGGGCTGTACAAATGATTATTATTAATGACAGATCTCCGATACCTATATACCGACAAATTGTCGAAGCACTCAGACGCGAGATATTTTCGGGTGTGTATGAGCCGGACTCGAGGTTCCCTTCTATTCGCGAGCTTTCGGCGGAATTAAAGGTTAACCCGGCTACAATTTCTAAGGCTTTTCAAGAGTTGGAAAGCGATAATCTGATATATTTCAAACGTGGGCAGGGAGCCTTCGTTACACCTCAAAACGAAGACAAGGTGCTTAAACAGATAAAGATAGAGATCATGCGGAAAATTGAAGAAATTGTAAAAAATAGCGTCACAATGGGATTATCGCGTGCACATCTCAAAAACATTTTCGAAACCGTATTAGACAACCAGGAGGTTAAATAATGGAAGCGATAAGTATAACAAATCTTTCAATGAAATATGACAATCAAACAGTATTCTCAGGGCTCACTACTTCGATTAAAAAGGGCAGCGTTACCGCCTTGTTAGGAAGAAACGGAGCCGGTAAAACAACGCTTCTTAAAGTCTTAAGCGGGCAATTAAAACCTAATTCCGGGCTAATTTCGGTTCTTGGCTTGAATCCGTTCAAAAGTCTTGAGGATCTGAGGCAAAAATGCATAATGGTAACCGAAAACTGCCATCTGTATCGAAACATGACCAAAGATAATCTTGCAGACATATTTGGGCCTATCTACAAAAACTGGAACAGAGACTTATTCGAAGAAAATATAGCAAAACTGAATGTGCCCGCCGACAAAAAAATATCAACATTCAGCAGAGGCATGTGCCGTAAACTTCAGTTAGCCTTTGCACTCGGTGCACAACCCGAAGTTTTGCTTTTAGATGAGCCGGTCGGGGGGGTAGATGCCATTGCACGCGACGAAATTTTGTGCAGTCTCATCGAATCTCTTGCCGAAAAAGGGGTAACGATTCTTCTTTCGTCTCATGAATTACATGATATTTCAGGAATATGCGATCACGTTATTATTCTTGATAGAGGGCGTTTTGCCGTCGACGCTGACCGAGAAGAATTGAGTCAAAGCATAGTAAGAGTAAATTCCGTATTAGAGAACTATATTGGTTTTAATTTAAGTGACAAGGCCGTTTTGTCATCAAAAATGAAGGGTTCTGAGGTAGAGCTCGTAGTAAAAGGGCTTTCAGAGGAGCAAATAAAAAACAATCTGCTTAAAGAGTATAAACCTAAAAATATAGAAATAAGTTCTTTATCATTGGAAGAGCTGTTTAAAGCAGTTGTTTCAAACTATTCTGAGTAATTTTCAATGTGTGGGGTGCATAAAACAGACAAGCTTTACAGCTTGTCTGTTTGCTTGTTAAAGGTAATATTTGGATCAAAAGAACCTTTTTTATATTCTAGGTGTGCAAAACATTTGTTATATGCTATTGACGCTACCAGATAGCACACTGAGGCTAATATAAGAGCAAAATCATAACCCAATGTTTTGATTATGTTGCCCGAAAAGAACATGGCAAAAGCCCAAGAAAGGTTCCAGGACATGCTGTTTGTTGCCGATGCCCTTGCTCTGAGCCTTTGCGGTATTATTTTCATAAGTATTTCTTGAGACATTGGTGTGCACATGTTCATAAAAGCATTTCTGAAAATAAAGCACAGTGCACAAAGTGTGAAATTGTGGGTTATCGCCATTAATATCATAAACGGCAAAGATAAAATTTGTGAATATACTACACCTTTTACCAGTCCGAATCTGAGTGAAATAAAGGGGGAAATGAGAGAGCCTATCGCGGTTCCGAATTGTCCGAGCGCAAAAACTGTGCCGATTTGAAGAATGCTCGCGCCAACCCAGTCTTTGAAGTAAAGATTGAAATAGGGCACGATCATACCCGCACCGAATCCGATTAACATGTTGACAAAAGCGAACATTGTCATTAGTTTCATCGGATTTTCAGCATCTTTTATTGTTTGTTTTGTACTCTGCGGGTATTTGCTCAGGTCTATTATTTTGTTTAAATTGGCGCTTTTTGTCATTTTAATGGCAGGAACAAAAGAAAAAAGAATAAAGCATATTCCTATCCATAATGAGTATTTAAGCCTTTGCTCGTCATTTGAGCCGGGCAAAGAGTCTGACAGTTTCATTATTTTGGGTAGCCAGCCTGCCATAAGGCCTGATAATATGCTGGTTGTCCAGGTTAGGGCAGAGTTTAAACTGAAAATATAAGGTCTTTGGCGATTAAAGCAGTTTTCTTGCAGATAGGGCACAACAGAGACGAGCAAAGCGCCGTTTCCGGAGCCTGAAATTACTGCTCCAACAGTAATTATAGAGAGGGTTTTTGAAAAAGAAATGATCGCGTAACCTGAAACGGAGAGCAAAAGACCCAGAATGTAAGTTGCTTTTCTTGAAGATTTGTCTGCAAGCCAGCCCATAGGCATCGAGAACACAGCGGCACAAAGAGACTGCACCGCCAGTATTTTTCCTATGGTTGTTTCTGAAAAGCCTATTTCGCGCAAGTAAAGGTTCAGCAAAACGGTAAACATTCCCAGGCCGATGCCGTAAAGGCTTTGGGCTATCAAAAGGCTTTTGATGGCGGGCGAAAATGTACGTAGTATTAGCCAGACTTTAAGCATATGTCAGACAAGCAAAAAGGTTATTTGGGTGTGATAAGAGGTAGGTTTTTAATTATATGAATGGCTATTGATGCACATGCCATGGCATCTTCGAGTGCATTATGGTGGTGGTCTAATCTGTGCCCGCAATATTGTGCAACCGTTTGGAGCTGATGATTAGGCAAATCTTTGAATAATTTCTTAGAAGTTTTACATGTGCAATAAAATTTGGGGTTTTCATAATTCATTTTATATTCGCTGAATACAGACTTTAAGCATCCTTCGTCGAATGTTTTGTTGTGAGCGATTAAGGGCAGATTGGTTAGTTTTGGAGCAATTTTTTGCCATACAGCAGGAAAAGACGGGGCGTATTTCGTGTCTTTTGAAGTTAAGCCATGTATTTCTGTGGTGAAATAACTGTAAAAATCCGGCAGCGGCTTGATCAGGCTATAAAATGTGTCGACAATCTCGAGCCCTTTTACTATTACGATTCCAACGCTGCAAACGCTTGTTCGGTGTTGATTTGCCGTTTCAAAATCTATCGCAGCAAACTCGGTGATTTGGGGTATCATTATTGGCTCCTTAGAATGAAACAGAATAACACATTTAAACGCTAAAAACTATTGTTTATTGAATTTAGCAGTGTTAGAATGTACTGACTTCGAATTTTATTGAGAGGTTTTTATGAAAAACACTTTAATAACCCTTCTTGGGGTTTTTATGATATTTACTTGCAGCACTTCTTTTTCTCAAAATATTAAAGATGAGGCACAGATTCTCTATGAAGAAGCCATTAATTTTAAACAGCAGAATAATAATGAAAAAGCGATAGAAACATATGAAAAGGCCCTCAGAGCAGACAGAGCCGTCCTTGCATTGAATGACGACGGCTTGGTAGAAATGCTGAGAGACAGCGTTAAAACTCGTCTCGAAAAAGAACCCAATAACGTTAAACTCTGGGAAACCATGGGATTTATTCAGGCCGTATGCTATTCTGACAATATAGGTGCCATTGAAAGTTATGAAAAGGTTGTGAGTCTCGTTACGGACGAAAACGTCAAGGAGCGCACCCGAACTTTGATTGACCGCCTCAAAGAAACCGAGCAACTGCTTGCCTCTTACAAAACCGAAGTAACTTCTCAGCTCAGAGACGAACGACTTAAATCCTGGAGCGAGTTGGAAAAAAGTGAAAAATTTGCCGAAGATCAAGCAGAGAAAGAACAGCGTGCTTCAAGACTCGAGCAAGCATACAAAGACAGAGAAGAATTACAAAACGTTGTGCCTCAGCTTGAAGAAGAACTAAAAGAACTTCAAGACGCTTATGATAAAGCTAACAGACTTTGGTTTGCCTTGAACGACGAACTTTACGAACGACGACGCCGAAGGTTAAAAGATCAAGTCGCAGAAAAAGAGCAAGAAGTGGCAAGTGCTAAAAGCCGTCTGCAAAGAGCAGAGTCAGAATCAGCCTCTCTTGAAGCCCTTGTTGAAAAAGATAAAGAAAAAGAAGAGAAAACTCCGTTCAGAAGCTATGATACCCCCTCCGGGAACGAAGACAGCCACGAAGAACCGGTGCTCAACGACGCTTCGTATGCTGACGATCCGACTCAGGCTACTTCAGACGATAATGCAGACGATAATGAGGCCGAGCAAGAAACAGAAGATTCGTCAGCGCCTGATTTGAGCGACTTGATCGATAATCTGTAAAAAAAACACCCTGCTATCGGTTCGTATTTTTGCAAATAACAAAAACCGTTAGCAGGGGAGTGATGCTCTTTTTCAGATTAAAAAATCAGAGGCTGAGAGCTTCAACGGGGCAAACGCCTACGCAAGCGCCGCATTCGATGCAGCCTTCGTTTTTGTAGCAAGCTTTGCCGTCTTTCATTTCAAGAACTTCAACGGGGCATGTGCCGGTGCAAGCACTGCAACCAATGCATTTTTCGGTGTCAACTTTAATTGCCATTTTAATCTCCTTAGATTTCAGCAAGGCTCGCTGATTTATTCAAATGTGATGATAATCGAAAACGGTACATTTGTAAAGTAATTTTTTGTCGGCGCCTAAGCCTTTTTTGGGGCGACTTACGTGTTAAGACCGCAACTTAGAACAGTTATTAAATCTTTGCTTTTCCAGAGCGATAAATCTACGGGATTTAAAGGGCTTCCCCCGGTTAAATAGCCTGTAATAGGTTGTGTTCCTTCACCCCGGTCGGCGATTTTGAAAATAAAATGATCGGGCTCAACGGTTAGAACTTCGGCCTCATGATTGTCTACGCAAATCGGAAACATCGACGGCAAGCCGTCTTTTAAGCCTATATCGGCTCTAAATAGTTGGTGGTCGCTCCCTTCGCCGATAAGGTGCCCTGTAAAAGTTATTTCACAAGGGAAAACGCCGGTGATGTCTGTGCAAAGAGCCGCAGATTCGTAGTTTATGAAATGTGTTGTTTGGGTAGCCCTAGGATCATAAGCAGATAGAGGCGCGTAAATCGGCAGCTCGGCAGAATTTTCACATTCAAAGAGCATGCGCCGTAATAGGGGTAGGTCGCTGTTCGAAACCCCAAAATCAGAATAAATACCTGCACCGGAAATCATCGGTAACGCGTTGGCACCTTTAAAAAGTGATTCGCAGTAATGTTGGTCAGCATAAAGCATATTTGAAAGATTGCGAATTCTGAATAAAAAATAAAGCCGTTTGTCATACATTTGCGCAATATTTGACAAGGCGCAAAGGGCGTCCATTGAGTCAATAACCGGTAAAATGCCGTTATGCGCACACCCAAGTTCGTCGATCGAAAACCCCGGTAACAGAATTTTTGTAATTTTAGCATCTATTTGACTTAATATCGTTGAATCGGAACATAAAATGCCTTTAATACCACACCGCAAAAAGTCGTCTTCAAGACTTTTCCAGGTTTTATGCAAAAAAGGCCCGAAAAGGTTTATCATTGGTGCTTTGCCGCAGTGCCGACGTACGTTTTCGAGTATGGCAGAGGTATCGATTTTAAATTTAAGATTCTTGTTTTGGAGCAGAAACTCTGACATCATAACCCGCCACTTCGCTTCCTTTCGTGCATATCCGGTCGTGAAGCAGTTTAAGGATATCTTCTTCGGTTTTTCCTTCTTCGAGCATTGCTTTGGTGTCAATAAGCGGTAAAAAGTGAACAGACATTTTTGCGGGGCGCGGTAATATTTTGCCCGGCGGCGTCAGAAGGTGTGAATTATGAATATATGCGGGCAAAATGGGCAATTTCTTTTTAAGCGCGAACTTTATGGCTCCTGACTTAAATTCTCCGATGTAGCCGTCGCGGTTGCGGGTGCCTTCGGGAAACAGTCCCAGGTTATAGCCCTCGTTCAATACTCTCATTGCGGTTTTTATAGCTGTGGCATCGACGATTGAGCGGTCAACGGGAAAGCACATGACTTTTCTTAGGTAAAAGCCTTTAATCGGGTTTTCAAACGCTTCTTTTTTTACCATAATAAAAAGCGGCAGTCTTACAGAACCGCCCATTATAAACCCGTCAAGAACAGACGCATGGTTAGCAACCGTAACAAATTGCCTTCCAACAGGAATTTGCTCTGTTCCATAAATTTTCATGCGGTTATATGTTTTGAAGATACATCTGCTAAGAAATTGTGAAATATTATACCATACGAACGAAGGTTTTGCGGCGGCGCAAAACCCGGTATTCCCGCCGGTTGGACCAAACCAAAATCTAAATAGTTTAATAGCGGCGTAAAGCAATGATATAACTGCTACGACTATAATAGTTATTATAATGTTATTGTCCATATTCTACCTGCGTTTAAAAATTTCGGTTAGTATATAACAGCATTAAAGCCTTGTAAAGCAAAAGGGGTTAATGTATATAATAATCAATTCATATGAAAAACTATATTATTATGACGCTTTTAATGTTTTTAATCTCTTGCACCCTCTTTGCGAGCAATTTTAAGGCGCAAATCAAAGATTTGCTGAAAGCTGTTAAGATCGCTTCTTTTGGTTTTGAAATAAACGAAGCCTTAGACAGCAATTTTGAAACTAAAGCGGCTTTAAGTCTGGAATTGGCCATAATTGCCATAAACCCGCAATTGATGAAAGAGGATTACTTTAATTTGGGAATCTACGCGTTAGCACGAGAAAAAAAACAGTTTGAAACAGCATTAAAAGCCCTTAAAACCGAAGAATCAAAAGAAACATACAGGCCTCTTAAAAACTGGCTGCAAAACAGAACAACAAAACTCGCCGAACTATGCGCCGATAAATCGCAAAATGACGATGACTACGATATAACCAAAGATTTTGACTCCATATTGAAACTTTTGCCATAAAAAACCGTCATTTTTTGATAAATGACGGTGGCGGGGGTTATTTGTGGCAGATTTCGTAGTCGGGGCAGATGCCTTCGGGTGTTTCGCATTCTAGCAGACCCTGGCTTTTGCCTACACAGGCAACTTTCATGCCCGTAAGTCTTCTTGATTTGCGATTAAGTTCAATCTTTTCGCTTCTCAATTCAACAACTTGTTCGTCGGTCAATCTTGTGGGGTTCAACATAATTAGCTCCGAAATTTTAATTTTAAGTTTATATTCAAATTACTTCAATTTGGTTAGTAATTCTTCCAGTTTTTGTCGGCGATTGTCTTCATCTTTTTCAAAACGCATATAGTCGGCTAAGCGCAGCATAAAGTCTGCATACAGATTGTGAGAATCTCGTTTTAAGGGTTTGAGGGCAGGTCTTTCGACAATCTCTGAGGCTTTCGCAACCGGTTTGGTGCTTTCGTCATAGCCGAGCAAATCGAAACTGTCGTTCATTGCCGGGACAGTAACGTTAAAGCCGAAGTCGTTTTTGATTAAAGAGGCAAATTCTGATGCAGATTCGGGCTCTCCGTGAACGACAAAAATTTGTCTAGGATTGTTTTCGATAGTTTTCATCCATTTTAATAGCCCGTTTTGATCAGCATGTCCGCTATATCCGGGAATCTGATCGATCACGGCACCAACAGTAACTTCTTCACCATGTATTCTTACTTTTTTGGCTCCGTCCAAAATCAGTCTGCCTAAGGTTCCTTCTGCCTGATAACCCACAAATATTACTGTGTTTGCAGGGTTCCAGAGGTTGTGCTTGAGATGGTGCTTGATTCTTCCTGCGTCGCACATTCCGCTTGCTGACATGATTACAATGTTGTTCAACGGGTTAAGTGCCTTTGATTCTTCGACGCTTTCGGTGAATCTAAAGTCGGGGTGGTCGAACAATCCGCCCATTTTATTTCTGAGATTAGTTGCATCTTCGTCGTAAAGTTCGGGATATTTTACAAAAACTTTTGTAAGTTCTTTTGATAAAGGCGAATCTACAATTACCTTAATGCCTGAAATTTCTTTTCGTTCTTTCAGTATTAAAATATCATGCAACAAGTCTTGCGTTCGTTCCAGAGAAAAAGCCGGAATCAGTATTTTGCCGCCGCGTTTTTCGGCTTCTTTAAAGACATTTGCAATGGCAGACAATCGTTCTTCTTTTGTTACTTCTTTTCTGATGCGGTTTCCGTATGTTGATTCCACGAGCAAAAAATCGGTAGATTTGATTCGATCGGGGTCGTTTACAATGGGATGGTCATCTTCGCCCAAATCGCCCGTGAAAACGATTTTTCTTGTTTCATTTTTGTCGGTAACTTTTATTTCAACAACCGCAGAGCCTAAAATGTGTCCGGCATTATGAAAAACTACATTGCAGCCGTCTGCAGGCGAAAAATCTTTGTAGCGGTCAACGCCTTTTAATAATGAAATTGCTTTGTCGGCGTCTAATTCATCGTATATTGGCTCTAACGGCGGAAGCCCTTTTCTTTCGTTCCTTCTGTTTTTTTGCAAAACTTCAACTTCTTGAATTCTTGCGGAATCGGGCAAAAGTGACCTTAGCATGTCTACGGTGGGTTTTGTGGCATAAACGGGACCGGTGAAACCGTGTTTAACCAGTTTTGGCAGCAAGCCCGTGTGGTCGATATGAGCGTGTGTCAGTATAACAAAATCAATGTCTGCCGGATTATAAGCAAAATTTTTATAGTTGTTTTCTTTTAAGGTTTTATTGCCTTGAAACATTCCGCAATCAACTAAAAATCTGTAGTTTTCTGTTTCTATAAGATAATTAGAACCGGTCACGCATCCGGCCGCGCCAAAAAAGCTGATTTTCATTTATTTTTCCTTGTTTTTATATTTTATAAGACAACTTTTCGGGGAGTTTTTTCTTTTTTGCATAAGCTAATAATTTGTCTTGTCTTATGGTGTGACAAATTTCGAATTCGCCGTCTTTATCGGTTTTATACGACAATTTTGTCATTTTTCCCCAACTGTTAAATTGCTTTTCAATACTGATCGGCTTTCCGCCGTCAGGTGCTTCAAATATTCGGGGTAAAAAACAAATAAGCCCATATCTGCCCGGTGCAATCAGGTAAACAAGGCTTTGTAAGCGCGGAGACAGCTTTTTATATTCCTGCGCGTACAAAGGTATATAAGTTGCGACTGTGCCGAAGTCACCTTGATCAATAAGGCCCGCGAAGGGGCGAGAAAATGAATCAATTTTTAATTCGGCGAGTATTTCTTCAATTTGTTGTCTGTCTACTATTTTAAGTGCCATGCGATGTATAATATATGCAACTTTCGGCAAATTCAAGAAATTTATTGTTTGATGTAATATCTTTTAACACGCTTATTGATTTGGCAAGTAACTTCATATGTTATTGTGTCCAGTTTTTCAGCCCATTCGTATGCTGTTATTTCTTCATTTCCTGATTTGCCTATCAAAACCACTTCGTCTCCGACTTTTATATCTGTTGTGTGCCCTAATAAACACATGCTTTGATCCATGCACACTCTGCCTATTACAGGATAAGAACTGCCGTTAATCAGCACTCGGCCGCGGTTTGAAAATAATCGATTGAATCCGTCAGCGTATCCTGCCGGAAAAGTTGCTACCCAAGCGTCTTCGGGGGCTATCCAAGTGCGCCCGTATCCTATTGAGTTGCCTTTTGTGACAAGCTTAACGAAAGACACTCTTGTTTTGAAGCTTAGCGCAGGTTTTATATTTATGCTGTGCTCAATCTCAGAAGATGGGTAGAAACCATAAATCATGATTCCGGGGCGCACCATAGATAACCAACTTGCGGGGTGGGCAAGCACTCCGGCGCTATTTGCGCAGTGCACTAGGGGGAATTTAAATTGCATTTTTTCTTCGATTTCAGCAACGCATTTTGTGAATTTTGTAATTTGTCTTTCGGTAAATGCTTTGTTTGTGTCATCACTGACAGGCAGATGCGTAAAAATGCCTGTCAGAGCCAAGCTTGAGCATCCATGCAAAATTGTATCTGTAAGTTTGCTTGCATCATCTGTCGAAGTGCCGATTCGTCCCATACCTGTGTCGATTTTTATCTGAACATCGCAGGTTTTATTAAGACTTTTAGCTGTTTTATTCAGCATTTCGGCGTTTTCAACGCTTGATACGGCAACTGTAACATTGTAATTTATTGCCGTTTCGGCTTCTTCTTCAAACAGATGCGAAAATTTTAAAATCGGCAACGTTATACCCGCTTCGCGTAATTCGACAGCTTCGGGTACGGTAGCTATTCCGAGCCAGTCAACGCCTATTTCTTGTGCCATTTTTGCCACTTCAACAGCCCCATGCCCGTAGGCATCAGCCTTAACCGCGATTAAAATCTTAGGCTCGGGCCCTATTGCTTTGCGAATATTTGTTATGTTTTCGCTGATGTTTTGTAGATTAACTTCCGCATGTGTTTGATAAAGCATTTTAAACCTTCTGCAATCGGCTTTTCAGTATTTAACTACTTTTTGAACGTAATCTGAGGTAGAAAGCGCGAGCAAGGCGCCATACCCCGGGTAAAACGCGATTTCATCGCCAACTTTGATCTTTCGTTCGCAATCGGTAACGTCTAAAATCAAATGGTCGCTGGAACCGCCCAGCACAGTAATTCCTTTTTCTAGGGGCTCAATTCCGTCTACTACAACATCTTGCCTGCCTAAATTGCAAATAACTCTTTGTCTCAACCCCTTGTCTTCAAACTCTTGAACTTCACCAAAAGCGTCTTGCCCGCGATCGCCTATTGGCATTGAAGGCTTGACTTCTGATTCGATGACTTCTGCCACCGTAATCACCGTGTCTTGACGAGTTCCGGGCCAAGGCGAACGGTCGATTACGTTTCTTCCCAAAATAATTGCCTCTCCGATTCTGTAAAGATTGATTCCGTTGGGAAGGCGCCCTTCCGACATTATCGGCAGGCCCGAGCTGTTGCCGCCGCAGATAGTTTGCAATGGCAATTTGCTTGCAGTTCTGCATTTTTCGGTTGTATTAACGAGTAAACGCATATTTTCGGGCGAAGGTATCACGCCGCCATAACATGCCAGATTACAGCCTATACCGATAACTTCGATGCCCTTTACCGAGGCGGCGTTGCAAACCAATTCGGGTGCTTTGTCGGGCCAAACCCCTTCGCGCAAGTCGCCGACATCGACCATAATAATTACACGATGAATTTTATCTGCGGCAACCGCCGCAGCTCCGAGAGCTTTTATAGTTTCGATGTTTGAGTTAAGACTTATGTCGGCGGCCTCTACAACTTCTGATGCCAGTGACTTTGCAGGCAAGCGCAAAAGCAAAAAAGGCCCTTTAAGGCCGGCAGCGCGCAACTTTTTGAGATTTTCGCTCCTTGAATCTGCTATAATATCGGCACCTGACTCTTCAAGAGCAAAGGCAACTGCCGGGTGCGCACAGACAACCTTGGTAACGCAAGCCACCGAAATGCCGCTTTGATGGCATTTCGATATAATGCTCTTAGCGTTTTCTGCTATGCGATTCGGGTAAATCTCTAATCTTGGAGTTCTGAATTTTTCTGAAGTTATTTCAGTGTAATCAACCATTTTCTTCTATCCAACTTTTGAATGTATTTTTTACAAGATCGGGGTGTGTGGTGCAAACCGTACCCAGAGCCGAGAATAAATAATTTTTGTCCAATATAATTTTTGTGTCTTTTGACGGCAACAAATGTTTGCCGACACCGGTGCACATGGATTTCAGGATTTCTTCTCCTCCCTCGACCTTCGTTAAGGCTCCGCCGGTTCCGATTAACCACTTGACTGCCGATAAATCTTTCCCTGAAACAACTTGCTTTTTGCCCGATGGGGTAAACAGATCCAAGATCGCGCCCGCATGTCGCTTAACGCCGGTTTCTACCGCTTTCGCGCAAAGCTTGCGGGTCATTTCTTTTTCTGAGGTTGTTTCGGGCATAGCCTTAATTTCAGAGGCTCTCTGTTTAAGAGAGTCGTCTGATTGGTCGAGTATGTTGCCCGCGTTTACGAAAACACCTAAGTCGCCTTCTACTGTTCGCTTCGCGAAGGGTTCGGGTGCGGTAAGCTTTTCTGCGTATTCAAGGCTGCCTTCGGTTACCGAATGCACGTCGGTTGTCGCGCCTCCCACATCAACTACCGCAACATCGCCGGCCACTTCGTAAAACATTTCAGCTGCCTTTAAAACTGCCGCCGGGGTAGGTATAATTGGCTTGCTTGTTATGCTTTCGAGGCGCTCCATGCCGGGGGCGTGAATTATGTGTTTCGAAAACAAATCCTGCATTATTTTTCGCAACGGTTCAACGTTGAGCACATCTACTTCCGGAAAAACATTTGGCGCAACAATAAACTCGGTTCCCGATTTGCCGAAAATCTTTTCGATTCCGCGCTTAAGAGCCGAATTGCCCGCATAAACGACGGGTACACCCAAATCGGCACTGCTAAGTTTTATTGCATTGGTTATTATTACATCGCGCGCACCAAACTCAACTCCGCCGGCCAGTATAACCATATTCGGAGCGATTTCTTCTATCTCTTCAAGGTCGTATTCGCTTACTTCGCCGGCCGTTATCATTTTGATTATTGCACCTGCGCCTAAACTCGCTTCTTTTGCTGCCCGCGCTGTCATGTTGTAAGTCAGCCCATGAACCGTTACCCGCAAGCCGCCTGCAGCAGAACTGTTGGCAAAAACTTCGGCCTGATCTGTGCAATATTTGCTCGACTTTTCGAGATCTTCGATGGCCGCAAGAAGCCCTATGCCAACGTTTCCTTCGCTTACGCTGGTTGGGGCAAAGCCCTGCGCAACGTGTTTCAGCTTATTGTCTTCAATCACAAAACCGTTCGCTTTGGTAATGGTGCTTCCGACTTCAAGCGTCAGAATGTCAACTTCACCTGCTTTGTTTTTCTTCATGTTTGTTCCTTTACCAGGCTAGCAGCACCGCTTCACCGGGCATCAGATTATATTTAAGCTTTTGATATTTAACTTCGAAGGTTTTGCCGCTTATTTGGTCTTTCAGTTCTTTGCAGTCTGTAGGCAAACACCAGTGTAAATCGATTTCAGAGCCAAGAGCGTTTTCAAAGTCTCGGTTGAAAAGCACCATCACATGCGTGCCTTCGCCGCGTCTTATAAACGCAATGACATCGGAATGACCTGTTAGCAGTTTGCAAAAAGATTCGGGGCTCTTTTGCAAAACGGCGCCGCCAAATTCTTTGCGCAGTTTGATTACTTTTTGCATGAAACCGAGCATTTCGTGATTGCCGTTCCAGTTATACGCGCACAAATCGAATAACGCAAGTTTTTTCCCGCTTAACGATTTTAGGT
Source organism: bacterium ADurb.Bin157 (assembly GCA_002070375.1). Taxonomy (GTDB): domain Bacteria; phylum Muiribacteriota; class Ozemobacteria; order Ozemobacterales; family Ozemobacteraceae; genus MWDD01. The sequence continues at coordinate 26,263 of MWDD01000015.1, forward strand.
CTTCGTTAGAAAAGTCTAACCCGGTGTTTACAGGCATGGTTTCGCCTAACTCTTGCCCCGAATGTATAAATACAATACTGTGCGGCAACATTGTGTTTACCAAAAACGCATATTTCGAATAAAGCTCTTTTCCGGCTCTGGCGGCCGCACGCGGGGTGTTGTGGTTTTCGACGGCGCCAAAGAAGGCTAACGGAACACCCTGAGAACCCAAGTGCTCAAGCATGTCATACATTCCGTCGCGTCTGTACTCAACCCACCAAGAGTAGCCAACAACCGCGTTATACCCGGCGTCAACACTGCTTTGAGTTATTTCGAAGTTTTCTGATAAAAAGCAGAAGTTGGGGTCTGTTTTGCGCGCTTTTTCGATTAGGCGTCTCATAAGTTCCACCGGAACAGCGTGTCCCATGTCAACCATTACCCCGTCTATTCCGTATTTCGTTTGGTAGGTCGGAATGAGGTCTATTATGTATTCCCATAATTCCGCGTTTGCAAGCTCCGGTTGGGCAAGCTTATTGTCATACATTCTGATTGTGTTGTAGGCAATGTAGTTAAATTCGGGATTTTCCGAGTTCTCATCTTTATACATTTTTAAATATGTAACATCGCCCCAAGGCGGTTGATTGTCGTCGGGCGGCCAATCTGCAAATGCACCCGGAATTCTCACATCACACATTTTTTTTGTGACCGGGTCTTTGGCTTTTGCAGTGTATTTGCCATCCTTTGTGAGTTTAATGTTCTTTTTCTCGGGCGCAAGTTTGAAAAAGTTTCTGTAAATGCTTGAAGGAGCCGGCAGATCATTAAAATCATGAGCGGCAACTTTTGAATTTATAACATGCAAATCTTGGCTCTCAAAAACCGGATTTCCGTATGTTGTTGCGATTTTTTCGGGGTCAGTTTCGCCAATTTTTCTGTCTTGAACTTTTTCGTCTATCCAATAAACCCAATCCGGGTGTTCCGCTATAATGTCCGAGTCTTTGCTTGCTGTTCTGAAAACAAACTCGCAAATCACCCGAATGCCCATTATGTGACAGGCTTCAATAAAGGCTTTAAATTGTTCTTCGGCACTCATGCCCAGTAATGGGTCGGCCAAGGTTTCTTCGATTTTATAAGGATTCTTAATCGCGTAAGGAGAGCCGAGTTCTCCTTTGTTCCCGTCGTGGCCGATTGAAGTAATAGGAAGCAAGTGTATCACCGAGCAGCCTAAGCTTTTTATGTAGCCCAGCATTGCTATGGCTTTTAAAAATGTGCCGGATTCTCTGACTCCGTTGCATAAAGTAACATCTTTAGCGTCTCCGCCGAGTTTTCCGTCTTGGTTGTGGTCAAAGGCAGTCGTGAGGCGTACAAACATGTTGTATATGGCCTCGTCGTTTATCCAGCTCCCCCCTTTGCCTCCCTTAATCTGTGAGTTAAGAGATTTCAACGGATCAATGTTTTCGACCCTGTGTTTTTCTATGGCTTCAATATGTTTTAAAAAGAATTCACCGGGGTTAACCTCTACGGCTTCTTTGCCGTCATTAAGGGGTTTTCCCGCTTCTGTCCAAAGTGAGGGTACATAATATTTTTGTTTGAATTTCTTTTGAGACAGCTCCTTAAGCTGAGCTTTCATAATCTCTAATGGTGTGCCGGCACTTTTACTCATACAGTTATATCCTTCCACTTAGATAATCTTCCCATTCAATACTAACATATTAACCATCTTTTTTTAACTATTTTGTTACATTTTACAAATGATGAAACCTGTGGTTATAAAATCTTGCTCTTTGTTTAAAAATCTATTAAAATTGTTAGACAAATTAACAATTTAAGGTATTTAAATGAATCTGATCTACATCTCACCACACTTTCCGCCGAATTTTACTAACTTTTCCATAGAACTTGCAAAAAACGGCGTTAATGTCCTCGGCATAGCCGATACTCCCTATGAGCAACTCGACGATTTGCTTAAAGCATCACTCACGGATTACTACAGAGTAGAAAACTTAGACGACTACAATCAAGTCTACAGAGCCTGCGCCTGTTTTATACATAAGCATGGCCGCATCGACAGAGTTGAATCACACAACGAATATTGGATGATGCACGAAGCCAGATTAAGAGAAGATTTTAATATAATCGGCCCCGGTGTGGCGCAAACAGAAAAAATTAAGCGCAAATCCGAGATGAAAAAAATCTTTAAGGCAGCGGGGGCACCGGTTGTTGAAGGTGAAATCGTTAAAGACCAAAAGTCTTTGCAAAAATTTATTAAAAAACACGGGTATCCCGTATTTACCAAGCCCGACGTCGGAGTCGGCGGTACAAGAACTTTTACCATTTTTAACGAAGAAGATGTAAATACTTTTTGGAAATATAAACCCGATGTAAATTATTTTGTGGAACCATTTATTGACGGCATTTTGATGACCTTCGACGGAATTGCCGACCAAAACGGTGAAATTGCGTTTACTTCGTCGCTTCGCTCTACCAACAGCGCTTCGTCGGTCATAGAAAACGGCGAAGATTTAAGCTTCTATATCGTCAGAGAAATACCCGAAGACGCGGAAGCGGTCGGACGAAAAGTTCTTAAAGGGTTTGATATCAGAGCAAAGTTTTTCCATTTAGAGTTTTTGCGTCGTAAATCAGACAATAAGCTATTTACTCTCGAAATGAACTGCCGTGCACCCGGCGGATACACTCTTGACTTGATAAATTTTGCAAATGATATCAGTGTTTATCGTGAATGGGCTAATATTATCGCTTTTAATGAATTTAAAGCAAAATTTGAACGTAAATATTACGCGGCGCACATCGCTCGCAGAGAAGGCAAGAACTACCTGCACACAAACGACGACATTTTCCGAAAATATAAAGAGAAAATTGTTTCTTATACCGCGGTGCCGGCAATATTCGCCGATGTAATGGGTAACGAAGCGTTTCTTGTAAGGTCGCGTGTAGAAACCGATATCAAAGAAATGATTGAGTTTATTCAGGCTGTAAAATGAATAATGATTTGAGCAAAATTGAACGGGGCGCTTACACCGTTTATTTCAATAAAAAAGATGAAACGGTAGTGTTGGAGCTGCTAAAGTGTCTTGAAGATGCGGAAAAAAATATTTGTGATGTTTTTTGTCTCAAGGTGCCTTATATTTGCACTTTCTTTTTGCTCGAATCTGCCGAAGAACTTGAAAGCATAATGGGGGTTACCCCTAAAATCGGCGAAAAACTCAGAGTAGACTATCGAAGCAGCACCATACTCTTTTACATGGACAGAATCAGAAGTGAAAATATCGGAGAAGCGGCCTTAAAAGAGCTTGGACATCTTATTTTTAACAATATGGTCGATGAACGTGAAAATGCTGTGAGGCAGTGGCGAAGCCCATCTTGGTTGCGAGAGGGCTTCGCGCTGCAACTGTCTTATCTTTCAAGAATTGACCGCGAAGATTGGCTTAAGACAGGTTGGCTCGAATTACAATCAATTTACAAAGAGGGCAAGCTCATACCTCTCTCGGTCTTGGAAAAAGATATAAACTATATACCCAACCCGACAAGGCGTTATCTCGCACTTTTTCAAGCATATTTTATGGTTCGCCTTTTAATTGTTACATGCGGCGACTGTTTCTTTGAAAACTACGCGAATACGATGCGCAGGATGCCGGATAGTCCGGCAAACGAAGTTTTTCTAAAATTCACAAATACTGATTTTGAAAAATTTTACGGTATGTTTAAAATTTGCGTAGAAAACAACGCCGACCTGATGCCGGCGTGATACCGAAATCAGATCATTTTTTGTTCTTCGAGAATTTGATTTAAAAAGAGGTAAGCCTTGTGCAGCTGCTTAAACGAAATATCGGGGTTTGTTGAATTGGCGGCCGCTTTTATGGCCGAATCAATAACGACAAACGCGTCTTGATATTTGTTGCAATACCCGAGACAATAGCCCAATATCAGTCTTGATTCAACATCGGCCGGCGAAATTTCTACAGCGCGTTTAAGCACTTTTACGGCTTCGTCATATTGTCTGAGCTGAATGTGCAACGCTGAAAGCTTTTGGTATATTACCGGGTTGCGCGGCGACAAAGTGACCGCATGAGACAAGAGTTTTATGCTTTCGCCGTATTTTCCGGCAATTTGATAAATTTGCGCTAAAATTAAATAGGCACCCAAAATCTTGGGGTAAAGCTGCAAAGCTTTTGCCAAATAATTAACAGCGCTTTCGTATTTTCGATTGTAAAAACAAATTGTGCCTAAGTTAAACAGAGCCTTAACTATGTTGGGGTTGATTTCAAGGGCTTGATTATACAAATCTGCCGCTTCGGTATTGCGTTTTTGCATGAAGCAAAGGTTCGCATATGCCAACAGATTTTTCAAATGCTTAGGCTCAGCGGTATATATGCTTTTGTATATTTTTTCCGCAGAATCAAAGTTTCTGGTTGTTATATATTCGTTTGCAAGTTCAATATCGTCGGCAAACCGCGTGTCAGCAATTATTTGAGGTGTAATTATCGGTTCTTGGGGCGGTTCCGGAGGTTGAACCGTTTTTTCAGAGACTTTTTCGAGCTTGTCTCTGAATCTGGCAACTTCCGGCTTCGCTTTTTCTGTCGGTTTAACCGGTTCTGCGTTGTCAGGCAGTTCCGGTTCAGTGGGTTTGGTCGAGGGTGTGGGTTCATCTTGTTTGGGTGCGCCGCCGATTGCTTGTCTAATTGCATCCGGGTCTTCTAAAAGGTTCGTTAAAATTTCGTTGACCGACTTTGAAAATTCTTCGTTTAAGCTTATTTCTTTGCCGATTTCTCCTAATACAAAAGTGGCAGACAAAACCATCTTTTTATCATCAGAGGTAAACAGTGAGTTTAAATTGTCTAAAACATCGTATTTACCCCAACCCCATAGATTTCGTATGGCCGTGCTCTTAACTCTGTTATCATCGTGCCTCAAAAGATTGTTAATGCTCTGCACAAACTCCATTTCAGGCTCTCGAGTGATCTTAGATACAGCATCTATTGTGTTAGAAATTACACGCGGGTCTTCTGATTCGAGATAAGGCATAATCAACTCTAAAACTTCTAGGTCGCCTAATTGTCCAAGACAAGAGATTAAAGTCGCCTGAACAATAAAGTTTTCTTCTTTGGGCAACTTTTCTTTTAAAATTTCTAATGCTTCATCCGGGGCGCATCGGGTTATTGCCAAAGCCGCTTCGACACGCACGTCAAAATTGGGGTCGTTTAGCATGGGCCGAACGTGGGGCAGGGCGGTTTTAAGTTCAAGTTTTCTGATCGCATTAGTCGCGTTTCGCCGAACATCAGGGTCTTCGTCTTTTAATGCTTGGGAAAGTTGCCGAAGAAACTTCGCGTCTCCGGTCTCGCCAATCGCGTAGGCTGCCGATGCTCTGTACCATTTGTCTTTGTGAGTGAGCATTTGCTGCAAGGTTTGGCTTACCTCAAAGTCGCCGTATTTCCAGATTGCCTTAGCAACGTTCGCCCGCACGCGATTGCTTGGGTCTTCGAGGTAGGGTTGTAGAATTCCTACAATCGAACCTGATTTCAAAACTTCTATAGCCTCAATGGCGTTAGCTCTGACGCGTGGGTCTTCATCTCGCAATGATGACTGAAACACGGGCATAAGCTTGTCTGATGCCATCATGCCAAGGGCCATAATAATCGATGCTCTTATTCGCGCGCTTTTTTCTTGTCCCAACAGTTTTTTTAACAACGAAATCGCACGCCAGTTTTTTATTTTTCCAATCGCTATAATCGCACCTATAATCGCATCTTCTTCAAAAAACAGCTGGGAAGAATGCCCTTCTATGCCCTCGCCCTCAGCCGGCAGTGTCGTGCCTGCTCCGGTTTCAATATATGTGTTTAAAGCTTCCATTAAAATGTCGAAAGCTTCGGGATTTTCGAGCATGCCAAGTGCGCGGGCAGCATTGAATCTTACTTCTTGTTGGGAATCATTCAGCGCGTTTATTAACAAACCGACCGACTTCGCGTTGTCGATATTGCCTAACGCGAGTGCCATAAAATCTTGAATATTGTCGCTCTCGTAGGTCTCAAGCAAAAAATCTGTGGCTTTCTCGCCTTTAAACTTTGAAAGCGCTATAGCTGATTCACGCCTTAAATCATACTCTCCGACCAAAAAATTATTGATAAGTCTGGCAATAAGAGGCTGTATGTTCATCAGAACCGCTGTTTTAGTCATTTTGTAGTTGTTCCCTGTAAAAGTAAGAAGTGTAAATAATATAACAAACTAAATGAATTTTTTCAAAGATAAAGTTTTATATTTGCATCAGTCCTGCAAATAGTTTATCCTTGAATGTACATCAATAAGTAGGTATACTCTAAAAATATGGCAGACGAACGAAGTTTATTTAAATTGCTTAAGCTTACTTTCGAACAAAACGCTTCCGACTTGCATCTCAAAGTCGGAAAACCCCCCGCGATCAGAATTGACGGCGTAATCAAACAGCTCAAAGAGTATAAATTCAACAAATATGATTTCGAAAAAATTATTGAAGTTTTGTTAAATCAAGAGCAAGAGCGCATATTCAGAGAAAAACATGAACTCGACTTTTCATACGCTCTTGAGGGAGTCTGCCGTTTCAGAGTAAATCTTTATACCGACTTAAATGGTTTTGGCGCCGTCTTTCGAGTAATTCCATATCGTATCATGACTTTCGACGAAATAGGCCTGCCCTCTGCTGCCCGCAGACTAATCGAGCAGCCCAACGGACTCATCCTGATTACCGGCCCCACCGGTGCCGGAAAAACTTCAACTATGGCAAGCTATCTAAACTACGTTAACAACGAAGCCGCACGCCATGTGGTTAGCCTCGAAGACCCAATCGAATATCAATTCGAAGACAAAAAAAGCTATTTTAATCAGCGCCAAATAGGCTCTGATTGTCTGAGCTTCTATGACGGCCTGTTGACTGTATTACGCCAAGACCCCGATATCGTGGTCGTGGGCGAAATGCGCGAGCCCTCTACAATTTCTTTGACCCTAAATGCCGCCGAAACAGGAAAACTCGTTCTGGCAACTCTTCATACAACATCGGCCGTTGCCACTGCCGAACGTATAGTAAACGTTTTTCCCGAATCAAAACACCACCAAATACTTTTGCAGCTTTCTATGGTTATGCGCGGCGTCGTTTCACAGGTGCTTGTGCCAAAAATTGACGGCGGCCGTGTAGCGGCATTCGAAATATTGCTCAATACCTCGGCGGTTCGTTCCCTGATAGCTGACGGAAAAATACACATGCTCCCTTCTTACCTTGAAACAGGCGCAGAGCAAGGTATGTGCACTATGGAAATGTCGCTCGCTCGCCTTGTCAAAGACCGGGTAGTCTCAAAAGAAGACGCTTTTGCAGTTGCACCGCACCCCGCTTCTCTTCATAAACTGCTTAACGAAGTCGTCGGGCAAAGGGTCTGATTATGCTGAAAATATATAAATACTTTCAAATAGCGATTGAACGAAAAGCCTCTGATTTGCATCTTAAAGCCGGTTCGCCCCCCGTTATCAGGGTCGGCGGCAGGCTAATACCCCTCGCAGAACCACCTTTGGCTTACCAAGAAATGCCAAATTTGTTTTTGCCACTGATGGACGTAAAATCCCAAACCGATCTTAAGCAAACCTTTGAAGCGAATTTTATGGCAAAATATAAAAATCGCTGGCGCGTCCGCGTTTGTATTTATATGCAAAGAGGATGTCTGTCAGGAGCTTTTCGCTTTATTCCGCTTGATATTCCCTCTATAGACAACCTCGGCTTGCCTCCCATTTTAAAAGAAATCGCTCTTAAGCCCCGTGGGCTATTTTTGGTGACCGGTCCCGCAAACTCGGGCAAAACACATACCCTCGCTTCGATTGTCAACGAAATAAATCGCAGCACATCAAGGCATGTGCTCACAATAGAAGACCCCATAGAGTTTGTTTACAAAGAGAAAAAATCAATTTTTACTCAGCGTGAAATCGGCGTAACATCATCCTCTTATCAAAGCGCATTAATGAACGCCCTAAGAGAAGACCCCGATGTAATTCTCGTGGGTGAAATGCGTGACGTAGAAACCATCGAAATGGTGCTGACAGCCGCCGAAACCGGTCATCTTGTCTTCTCGACTCTGCACACGGTCGGGGCGGTGCAAACTATTGACCGTATAGTCAACATGTTCCCCGGACACAGACACGATGAAATCAGAACTCAGCTTTCCATGTCGCTTATCGGGCTTATCTCTCAAATTCTTTTGCCTTGCATTCATAAAAAAGAAAGAGCCATGGCTTATGAGCTCATGATACTTAACTCAGCCATGAGAAACATGATACGCGAAAGAAAATCAAACCAGCTTAAATCGGCCTTGATGCTTGCCCGAAAAGAGGGATGCACGACGCTCAAAGATTCACTCGGAGAAATTCTTAAAGACGAAAGAGTCGACCCGAAGCTGGTCAGTAATATAATGAAAGAGATAGTTGAATGACTGCTACTTTTGAAATTGAAGCGTTTAGATATGTTAAAGCAGCACGCAGATTGCTTAAACCTGCAACCCAAACACTTGAAAAGATCGCCGCCGATGATGATTCATCCGACACTTTAAGACTCGAATCCCTTATAGCCCTCGGACAAATAGGCGATCCCGAATCTTTGTCTGTGTTAATGCGCGCGTTCGATCATTTTTATGACTATGTTGAGCCCATAACAGCATTGGGGCACTTCAAAAACAGTTCGCCGGTATCAAAGCTTATCGAGCGGCTGCAAGACCCGGATGCCCTTTATAAAGACGAAATTGTGCGCGTCCTTGGCGAAATTGGCGACCCAATGGCTACCAAATCCTTAATGGATCTTTTGCACGACGAGGACAGAATGGTCAGATATTATTCTGCGCGCGCCCTCTTTAAAATGGGCGGGCGCGATGTTGTGCAGGCTCTTTGCAGTTTGCTGAACGACCCCGACGAATGGATAGTCATTAACGTTTTAGAAATTTTGTCTAAAATGCAGGATACAGAAGCTGTTCCGGCTTTGGTGGGGCAGTTTGAAACCTCTCGCGACGCCCGTTTGAAAGCCATAATAATTTCGTCGCTTTCAACTTTTGCAGAAGGACGACTGCTTAAAACCTTTGAAAGCGCCTTAGAATCATTTGATCCACGTATTCAGGCAAATGCCGTCGAAGCTATTTCTATGCTCAAGATCCCGGCACTCGAAATGAAACGCAAACTTAAAAAATTCTACGGGCATCCTAACAATCGTGTCAGAGCCAATGTGTGTTTGGCACTTGCAAAGGCAGACCCAAAGTCGGTGAGCGAAGAACTCGATGCTATGATAACAAGCTCGGACGCCCCGACAAGGCGCTCAGCCGCCTATGTCCTATCGCTTATCGATAACCCAAAACGCGAAGAGTATATTCATAAACTTTTGGGCGATACTAATCCCGGAGTACGTAAAATGGCCCTAAAAGCGGCATTGTCACTCACAAACGCCGTTGGACTGCGCGAAATTCTGCCCCTGCTGAATGACGAAAGCGAATGGGTCAGAAGAGAAGCGGTCGAATGCGCAACTCTCGTCAACGACTTCCCTGACGAAAAAATAATTGAATTATTAGATAAAGAAAACTCGTCGCCGGTAATCGAAGTTATATTAAAATATATTGTAAAACGCAGTCTGATAAATACTTCTGAAAAAATTCTCAACAGAATCAAACTCGAAAAAGAAGAGGAAATCGAATGGCTGATAGCCGCGTTGGGGCATTTGGGCGCCCGTGAATGTTTGGTTAAAGCTAAAAAGTTCTTGGGCCCTGCAAGAGCCGCTGTTTTTTCCGAATATTATCGCGCTCTGCTTTTAAACGGTGAATTGCCCGTCTTTGAAGAAATAGCCCAAGGACTGGCAGATAAAAAAAGAGAACAGGAAAAAACCGTATTTGTGCGTATTGCGGGTGAAGTCGGGGCATTTGTGCAAAATGTCGATGCTTATTCGACAGTGCTTCTTAAAGCATTTGAAAAAGAAGTTAAAGCCGATATGGCCGGGGTAGCCAACTTTGATGCGCCGGCATTGTCTCCCGAAGAACTCATGGGAAAAGGACGCGAATATTATCTGAACAAAGATTACGCGCGTGCGCGCGATGTGTTTAACGAGCTTTTCGCAATTCAGCCCGAAAATGCCGACGCCGGTTACTTTCTGGGCAGCACTTTGTATAACCTCGGGGACTTGACCGGGGCTGAAAACGCTCTGGCAAAGGTCTTTAAGCAGAACCCCGAGAGAATTAATTCCGGGATATTGCTCGGACAAGTTTATTTCAGAAATAAAGATTGGGCGAATCTCGCAAAATGCTATCAAATACTTAAAAAATATCTTAAAAGCGACGACAAAAAGAATATTATCAAAGTATTCGGGGCTCTGGGGTTAGCTTATTACAACCAAAAAAAATATCCTGAAGCCATCGCTGCTTTGAATGTTGGGTTAAAGGCAAATGCCCGCGATTTGTCGTCTACTTATCATCTGGCACTGTGCCATTTTGCTATCGGCGAAACCGAAAAAGCCCGAACCATACTCGAGGGATTAAGAAAAACGCTCCCGCCTGACAGCCAGGTTCTTAAAAATGTCTTAGAATTGCTGCAGAGAATGTAAAAAAGGTAGGATACAAAAATGCTTTTAAAAGTTTGTCAGCTTGTAAAAGTTAAAGGTGCTTCCGATATGCATCTTTACCCCGATCGTCCCGTATATTACAGGGTGAACGGTGCAATACAAACCTTAGATTCGTTAACAGTCGCTGAAGAACATATTAAAAAAATAATATTGGAAACAAGCTCGCCAAAAGCCCGAGAAATACTCGGAAAATTCAGACAGGTAACTTATGCCGCCGATATAGAAACTGTGGGCAGACTCCGTTTTTCTGTCTTTTTCGACAGAGGGCGTTTTGCCATGTCGGTGCGCTTTATCAGTGATAAAATTTATAGTTTTCAAGAACTGGGTTTCTCGGAAGCGATTAAAAAAATACTGGCTCAGCACGCCGGCCTGATTTTGGTCGGAAGCTCTTCGGGCGAGGGCAAAACAAGTACTATAGCTTCAATTATTAATTTCTATAACAGTTATTTTGAAAAAAATATAATAACTATCGAAAACCCCGTTGAATACCTATTCAAAGACAATAAGTCTGCCATTATACAAAGAAGTATTCCTCTCGACATCAGTAATTTCTACGCCGGTTTATGCGAAATGGGCAGAGTTAACCCCGATGTGGTTGTCTCTGATTCACTCAATTATCCCGATGCCATGGACAAAGCGCTGAGCCTTTGCGAAAGCGGAACCACAGTAATCGGCGGAACCGAAGGCGGAGACTGTCTACAAATATTAGAAAGAATTATTAATTTGAGAAGCCCTTCCGAACGTGAAGTCTTGCGCTCTAAATTGGCATCACAGCTAACTATGATAATAAGTCAGCGTCTTGTGCCAAAAACAGACCATACCGGGCGAAAAGCTATTTTTGATATTATGGTCAATACTCCCCAACTGCGCTCTTTAATCAGAAACAATAACTTTACAATGTTCAGAACTTTGCAGTCGCAAGGCGAAATAACAGGTATGAAAACCTTCGATTCGCAACTGGCTGAACTTCTCAGAACCGGCTATATAACCAAAAAGGCCGCAGCTGAATTTTCCATCGACAAAAAGCGCTTTGGCAACTAGGAGAGTGAAAAATGGATATCGGTAAACTTGTAGAAAAAGTAATCGGCGAAGGCGGTAACGAAATTCAGCTTAAAATCGGTTCAAAACCCCTTATGCGCAAAAATAAACTGCTGCGCGGCATGGATTTGCCAACAATTGTTGAAGAAGATGTTACGGGAGTGTTGACCGAGTTATTGCCCCCCGAAGAACTTAAGAAAGTGGCAAAAAAAACTTATTTCGAAACCAATATATTCGGAAAATTGCCCGCAAACATAAGGTTAACGGTTTTTCACGCACAAGAAAAACCGGTGCTGATTATTAAAATTATCAGTAATAAAATGCCGACTCTTAAAGATATCGGTTTCCCTGACGCTCTTGTTTCTTTGATTGAATCAAGAAAAGGCTTATTTATTGTCACCGGCCCGGCCAGATCGGGCATATCTACAACAATAGCCGCTATCGTTGAGCACCTTAACAATAAATTCTCGCGACACATAATCACTATCGAAGATCCCATAGAATTTAACTTTGAATCTAAAAAATCTCGAATAACACAAAGACAAATAGGAAAAGACATTCTTGATTTTAACCAAGGCCTCAATTTTGCAAAAAAAATGGACGTCGATACCTTTATTATATCTGACATTAAACAGACCGTTCCGTTTAAAAGCATATTGGAACTGGTCGCAGGCGGCAGTTTCGTTATACTTGCCATGTCTTCATTGGGCTTTGTGGCTGCAATCGAAAAGTTTGTTTTTGATTTTCCCGAAGAACACAGAGACTACGTATGGCAGGTCTTGGCTGATAACCTTCTCGGAGTCTGCTCTCAAGCTCTTATTGCAACTAAAAATGCCAGCCAAATTGTGCCTGCCTTTGAAATTTTAATAATGAACAGTATCGCCGCCGGAATCATACAAAAGGGTAAAGCTTCTCAGCTCGAAGGCAATATAATGAACCTGGGAATGGGCAGCGCGCTCTTCGGCGAATATGTTAATCATCTGATTCTGAAAAACGCCATCGACAGACCCTCTGCTGACGCATTTCTTGAACTCTTAAGGTCTACGAAAGTTTGATAAATCGCCAATTAAAACAGATTTTGAGGTAATTAAAATGACACGTAAAAAAGGCTTTACTCTAATAGAACTCAGCGTGGTTGTAGCGATTATAGGTGTTCTGGTCGCTGCCGTTACGCCAATGTACAGCAAATCCGTGACCCGGGCCAAAGAGTCTGCGCTTAAACAGAATCTGCATACCTTCCGATCTCTGATAAGCGATTATTACAAAGACAACGAAAAATGGCCCGAATCACTCGATACTCTCGTCAAAGACGGATATCTTAGATCTGTGCCGACAGACCCCTTTACCAATCGCGCCGACACTTGGGTTTATGTGCCCTCCGAAGAGGGCTTAAACGATCTCTATGATGTTAAATCCGGGGCCGAAGGCCTAAGCCTCGACGGTAAAAAATACGCCGATTTCTAGTTATACCTCTAAGTTAAAATAGCTTTTTAAAGCTTCCTTTAGCTCTGATATGCGCACTTGATGCCGCTCTAAATCTTTTTGCGTCATGTAATAATTCGCTTTGCGCATGTTTTCTTGCTCTTTTGCATAATAAAACAACAGACTGTGCTTATCGGCATCGCCCGGGTTTTTCGCTAACACGGTCTTTTTATATTCTTCCCAGCTTATGTCAAATAAAGGCTTGTTTTCAAGAATAACCCGCTCAAAAACAGACTCGTTTCTGAAATTCTCTGCTTTTTGGCTTTTAATGTGCTCAAGTGAGCGCCTTGACACATCGCGAATTTGCGGGAACCATCTCTTAAGCATTTTTATAGCCTGTAATCTGCAGCGCTTTTGGTCTTGAGACATGCTCGGCAAAGCGTTAAACTCAATTTCAAAATGTATTATAATCATCTGAATAATGTGCATTAAAAACAAATTGAAATATTTGCCGGACGTAATTACTTTTAGCCTTAGCTTGTTAAGCACTAAATATACACTGTCTAAATCTTTTTCGGGAAACCGTTCTAAAAAGTCTTCAATTTCATTGTAGCCTTCGTTAGCAAGCCGTTCTTCAAATTTCTCAATCTCCCGGGCACCTTTATCGCAAGCTGAAATTACCTCTTCAACTTCATTGATTGTTTCTTTTAAAACTCGCTTAAAAGTGGACCAACTCGATACTACATCGCTTTCTGACGGTATCTTAAGCTTTTTATTGCAAACTTCTTTAACATCGATTTCATTTGTGCAATATTTGTCTATGGCCTCTTGCAGCGTCATTAGCTCACTGCCTTCAATGAATGCGCCGCCTTCCGTGGCATTTATGCATTTGCCCGCGTATGACGCAATATCAGTCACAAAATTCTTTCTGAAAATGTTGTAAATGTTGTTCGTGTAAACCCAGTCCGTGTAATTGCCCTTAACTTTAATCAAATCACTTTCGCGCAAATTTAATTTTGTTAAGCTCGAAACATCGTCCGCATGCGTCTTTTCGGCGCTTTCAAACGCGCAGTCCTGCCCCACCAAAATAATAGGGTCGCAACCCATAGCCTTCAAAATCTGAAATGCCTGATTCGAACAAGACGGCCCAATGGGCAAAATCCCTTTCTCGATGCCTATCCACTTAAAATGCGCAAAATCCCTGTAAACTATGATCTTCGGCCCATTCCACTGTTCGTAAGCCATATTCATAATTACAGGCGTTGCCGCCAAATAAATGTCTTTCTTGTAATCCTCGCTCAGCTCTTCATAGATGTGTCCGGTCTTGGTTATGCGCTCTAAACTCACCGCCATGTCAGGTTTAATATTCTTCTTATACATCGGCGCAAGCGACGCGTCCGCCGCCACAATCACACTTTTGCCCACCGCCTGTTTAAGCGTTTCAATGTTTTTACTCAACGACGGCCCCGTCGAAACAATGATCCCGGGCACACCCTTAAATCCGTTGTAAAGGTCTTTGATGCCGGGGTTCCTGATTATGATGTTTATGTTGTCTAATATATTGTTCAAGCCAATCAGAGAGTCGTCTGACGAATTCCCGTAGTTAAAGATGGTCGCGTGCGCCGCTTCTCTGAAATGCCGCATTATTTCTTTGTAGTAGTCTGCGTAAAGTGTCGTAAGAACCGGCTGAGAGAAGACCGTTATAGTTTTTAAATATAGTTGCAGGGAAAGGCCCTCGCGGTTGATGGCGTTGTAACAAGCCGCGTAAGCCTCAGTTTCTTTGAGCCCGATAAGCCATTTTATCCGCTTGTCTTTGAACAAATCGCTCAAATCTACATGTTCGACGGCAATTCTGAAGGCAGAAAGATCCCGCTCGATGACAAACATACAAGAAATATCTTTTTTAAAGGTTTCTAACGCTGCTTTAACATGATAACCCAACCCCAAACCGCATATCACCAAAAGCTTAGGATTTACAAGCTCTGACTTTTCGATCTGCTGCTTTGCCTCGCGAGCAGGGTCATATTTGCTGTGAATTTGCGTCGTTTTATCGCCGGTTTTGAGAGCAAGGGTCAGCTCTTTGCTTTTAGATTCTTCTATTATGTATTCGCAATCGGCACTTAACTCGCCCGATATAAGTTTTGCCAGCTCAGGAAGATTTTTTCTCAAAGCTTTCATGTTTTGAGAGTAAATGTTAGGTTTCATACAGCCTCCGGTTCGCATATTCGCCAAAAAAAATATATATCTGTCTATCTATCGTCAAATATTCAAAAAAAAGAAATATCTTATTAGCCTGATGAAATTCCTCTTAGCCGATTATTTGATTAAACTATCAAACTTCGGCCTTAATTAGTTTGACCGCAGAATAAAAACTTGTTATTCTGTACCGAAAAATAAGGAAACTTATGTGAAACGTATTTTTGCATGGCTTGTTCTTATAGTTCTTATCAACTGGGGATACGCTTTCTATTCTTTGCCAAATTACAACAGCGATCCTTTTGTTGAGGCAGTTGCCCATAACCGCACCGATTTGGTCCCCTTAAACGAAAAACCCCAAATGATAAGCTTCGCACCACACTGGATTCAAAGAAAACCGGTTGCTGAATCACTTTCTGAAGAACAAATTCAAAAAGAAATTGATGAATACTTCAAAACCGATGCTTATCTCACTTTTTTAAACGATCTTGAAACTTTTGTGAATAAATTGCCTCAAAGCGACCTTTACACTTATCGAACACATATCGATAACCCAACCGCATTTTGTGTTAACGGTTTTGCCATGCCCCGTTTTTGGATCAACCTAAGTGAAAAACTGGCAGCAAAGAACATAGTTGAACAAAATACCTTGGGTATCACTGCCGAAGTAAAGTCTATTCTTGAATTCAGAATAAGATGTTACGCTAATTTATATCGATGGTATCAGGCTATTGGCCTTCAATACGGCGTTGCAGAACCTTCCGCATCTTTTTTGTTCGCAGAGGTGTATCTCTCTGAAAGAATGCTTATAGCGAGACAATTGATTAAAATGCTAGAATCTGAACCTGACTTGCTTTCACAAAGAGAAAAAAACGAAATAAAGCGTTTTATTTCCTTCTTAGACCTCGAAATATCCATCGAAGATGTCTTCAGAGAACGGGAACTTTGTATCGCGGCCCAAGGAAGAGCGGTCTGGCCTTTCGATAATTTGCCGCAAAAAAGCGACAAAGACAGAAAACTTTCTTTTATTGCGCGCATTGCAGGGCTAATTCCCCAAAACATTGAAGTTTTGTTAAAAGAGGCCGCAGAAGCGAGAAGCCTTCAAATTGCAGAATGGCGAAAAGACGCGGACGCTTTTGCAAAAATTAAAAAAGAAAAAGTTGGTTTGATTAAGAAAAAATCTTTTAAAACAACTGTTAAAACAGTTTTAGCTCTTTTCTGGGCACCGATTTTTTACGATACATACGCGGAAGTTGCCGCTTGCGTAATATTAGATGAAACGCCGGCAGATAATCGCGTTTTTGAGTTTTATACGCAAATCACCGAATACAAGAAAAAATTGAGCGCTTTTCTTTAAATCAAGTAAAGGAATTTTATTATGAAATGCGAATACAGAAAAATTACCGACAAAGGCGTTAAACAAGAAACCATAAATGGTCGTAAGTTTTTGACCGTTGAGCCCGAAGTTTTGTCTCTTTTGGCGCAAGAAGCTTTTCACGACGCGCAGTTTTATTTGAGAACCTCTCACTTAGAGCACTGGGCAAGCATTGCAGAAGATCCCGATGCCAGCGAAAATGATAAGTTTGTTTGCTGCAGTTTGCTCGAAAATGCTGCAATTTCGGCAGAAGGACATTTGCCCCTGTGCCAAGATACAGGCACCGCAACCGTTTTTGCCTGGAGAGGCGAAGGTGTGCTTACGGGGGCAGATGATGTTGCCATGCTTGACGCAGGCATCGAGGCTTGCTGGAAGAATAATAGCCTGAGATATTCGCAGGTCGCGCCCTTAACAATGTTTGAAGAGGTGAATACAGGCAATAATATGCCTTCGCAAATTGATATTTCTTACGAGCCGGGCAATGAATACAGGTTTTTGTTTATGGCAAAAGGCGGCGGTTCGGCTAATAAAACCGTCTTACATCAAGGAAACAAGGCATTGCTAAACGAAAAGGCGCTCGAAGAATTTTTGCGCGATAAAATTTCGGCCTTGGGCGTTGCTGCTTGCCCGCCTTACACTATTGTTGTTGTGGTGGGCGGAACCTCGCCCGAACAAAATTTAAAAGTGATGAAACTGGCTTCTGCGGGTGTGTACGACGATTTGCCGCGAAAAGGCGATAAAACAGGGGCACCCTTCAGAGACAAAAAATCTGAAGAACTTGTGATGAGAATCGCAGCAGAAACAGGGTGGGGGGCTCAGTTCGGCGGAAAATATATGGCGCTCGAAGCGCGCGTGATAAGATTGGCCAGACACGGCGGCTCGTGCCCGGTCTCGGTCGGTGTTTCTTGCAGCGCACACAGAAATATTCTTGCAAAAATAACCCCTGAAGGCGCGTTCTTAGAATGTCTGGATAAAAATCCGGCGAGATTTTTAAGCAAGTGCTTAATCGATAAAACTAGAGCCGCAAAAATCAACCTCGACAGGCCAATGCCCGAAATATTGAACGCTCTTGCAAAACAGCACGCCGGCTCTATGGTGCTTTTAAGCGGAACCTTAATCGTGGCAAGAGACATGGCACACGCAAAAATACACGAAATGGTATTAGAAGGTAAGCCAATCCCCGAATATTTTAAAGATCATCCTATTTATTATGCGGGCCCGGCAAAAACTCCAAAAGGATACGCCATTGGAAGCTTTGGCCCTACAACTGCCCAAAGAATGGATGGCTACATAGAGTTTTTTATGAGCCGACAAGCTTCGATGGTTACTCTCGCAAAAGGAAACAGAGCCGAAGGGGTTATAAAAGCCTGTAATAAATTCGGCGGCTTCTATTTAGGAACAATTGGCGGGGCCGCCGCGCTTATAGCAAAAAAACACATAATCAAATCCGAAGTCCTTGATTTTCCTGAATTCGGCATGGAAGCAGTGCACAAGATTACAGTAAAAGACATGCCCGCATTCATAATCTATGACAACACCGGAAAACGATTGTATTAAATTGCAAAGGAGCTGTGATGAAAATTACCTGGTTAGGCCATTCAGCAGTTAAGCTCGAGGCCGACAAAACAATTCTGATTGACCCTTTTTTCGCCGGCCCTTCGCAAAATCTAAAAGCAAACCAAAGACAAGGCATCGACTTTGTGGCCGTAACTCACGGTCATGGCGATCACATAGGCGACGCCTTCGAGATTTGCAAAGAAAATAATGCGACGTTTATAGGTGGCGCCGAGCTCGCCGATGAAGCCGAAAAGTTTGGTTTAAAGGCCCTCGGAATGAACATCGGCGGCAAAATAGCCGTCGGCGGCGTTGTGTTTAATATGGTTTTTGCCGCCCATTCCGCCAATATTGGCTCACCGGCAGGGTTTGTAATTGAAATGAACGGTTTAAAGGTATACCACGCAGGTGATACCGGCCTTACTCTTGAAATGAAGCTAATCGGCGAATTGTTTAAGCCCGACTTGAGTTTGCTCCCAATAGGAGACACTTACACAATGGGAGCAGATATGGCGGCCATTGCCGTTGATTATTTGCAGACCAAAAAAGTTATTCCCATACATTACAATACATTTCCTGCAATAAACGCCGACCCAAACGTATTTAAGAAAAAGGTCGGCGCGAAGGCAGAAGTTATCTTAATCGCGCCCGGCGATCATTTTGAGCTTAAGTAAATGTCAATATGGGTTTACCAGTCTCAGAAGGGGCGCTATAATCGCGTGATTGATTGTTTCATTTAAAAGAACCAATACTACAAGGGTCATTAAACAAAATACAGTAATTACGGATTGTAGCTTGATTGTTGAGTCGGAATCCGGGTTATAGGCTGTTTTGCTAAACAGTGTTTTCATGCAAATTATAGCTGTCGTCAAGGGTATAATAAGAATCAGCGGCAGAATTATAAACCACCAAGCATAAAAGATATCTTGAAAGCCTAAAACAAACATGCTGGCAGTAGGTAATTCAACGTTAAGACCCTCAAAAATACTTTTAAATTGCTTGCCTGAAGTAATAAGCGAAAATGCTATTTTAAAAAAATAAAAAACACAAAAAATAATTAACCCGAACTCTAATTTAAGTTTACTGAACGTTTGCCATCTTGTTAGTTTACCAGCCATTGGACCCTCCAAACAAAAGTTATAATTACTTTAACACGCGTATTTTGATGTTGCAATATTTAGACAAGAGTTTTCGTTATGAATACTTTCAGGGATAGATTGACTTTGTGAAAAATAACACTTTCTTTGTGGACAAAAAAAATGTACGGTAGTATCATGACTTTGTTGATAAATTCGTTAAAGGATAATAAATAACCCGAATGCGAAAACTTATAGATAAGCTTGAAGCCGAAAAAAAACTGAGTTTTGAAGAATTTGTTACCTTAATTAATGCTCGAACACCCGAATTGGCAGATTACCTGTTTGAACGCGCCCGCGCAGTCAGGCACGCAGTTTATGGAAACGATGTATATATAAGAGGCTTGATTGAAGTCTCAAGTTATTGCAAGAACGACTGCTTATATTGCGGGTTACGAAGAAGCAACAAAAACGCCCAAAGATACAGACTAAGCGAAGAACAGATTTTAAGGTCTTGTGAAGCCGGTTATAACCTTGGTTTCAGAACATTTGTAATGCAAGGCGGCGAAGATTTGGCAATTACCGATGACATGTTGGTCTCTGTAATAGAAAAAATCAGAAAAAAATATGAAGATTGCGCAATAACCCTGTCGCTCGGCGAAAAATCATATGAATCTTATAAAAAATTCTATGATGCCGGCGCAAACAGGTATCTGCTACGGCACGAAACTGCGGTAGATGAGCATTATGCCAAACTGCATCCGTCTGAATTATCTCTTAAAACAAGAAAACAATGTTTGTATGATTTGAAAAATATTGGATACCAGGTAGGAAGCGGCTTCATGGTAGGTTCTCCTTGGCAAACAACAGAAAATTTGGCAGAAGATATGCTCTTTTTGGCAGATTTGAAGCCCCATATGGTCGGAATCGGCCCATTTATTTCGCATCACGACACACCTTTTGCCGATAAACCAAACGGCTCGGTTGAACTGACCCTTTTTATGCTGGGTTTACTGAGACTCATGTTGCCGAACTTATTGATTCCTGCTACTACCGCATTGGGCACAATCTCCGAAAGCGGCAGAGAAAAAGGAATTCTTGCCGGTGCAAATGTTATTATGCCCAATCTTTCACCGGCCGATGTCAGAAAAAAATATTTGATATATGATAATAAAATAAATACCGGAATTGAATCTGCCGAAGGCCTCGAACAACTTAAAAAGCAAATGCAAAAAATCGGCTATCAAATTGTTGTGGCAAGAGGCGATTGCAAAGGGCTATAGCCCAAGAAAGAAGGTCCCTGATGGTATACGATCCAAAATCAAAAAAAGCAGAAGAATTTATTAACCACCAAGAAATTCTTGAAACGCTCGAATACGCACAGAAAAACAAACATAATGTCGAGCTGATAGATAGTATTATCAATAAAGCCAAAGCAAGAAAAGGCCTCTCTTACAGGGAAGCAGCCGTTTTGCTTGACTGCGATATTAAAGAAAAAAACGAAGAAATTTATGCGCTTGCTGAGCAGATAAAAAAAGATTTCTACGGGAACAGAATTGTAATGTTTGCTCCTTTATATTTGTCAAACTACTGCGTAAATGGCTGCGTATACTGCCCTTACCACGCGCAAAACAAAGTTATAAGAAGAAAAAAACTGACTCAGGAAGAAATAGAAAAAGAAGTAATAGCCCTTCAAGATATGGGCCACAAGCGTCTGGCACTTGAAGCCGGAGAAGACCCCGTTAACAACCCAATAGAATACATATTGGAAAGCATTAAAACAATATATTCAATTAAGCATAAAAATGGCGCAATTAGGCGCGTAAATGTCAATATTGCTGCTACTACGGTTGAAAACTATAAAAAACTCAAAGATGCGGGAATCGGAACATACATATTGTTTCAAGAAACTTATCATAAAGAAAGCTATGAAAAATTGCACCCAACAGGCCCAAAACATAACTATGCCTACCATACAGAAGCCATGGACAGAGCCATGGAAGCGGGAATAGACGACGTAGGGCTGGGAGTTTTATTTGGTCTTGAACTTTACAGATACGAGTTTGCAGGCCTTTTAATGCACGCAGAACATCTCGAAGCCGCCTTTGGAGTAGGACCGCACACTATAAGCGTTCCCAGAATACGACATGCTGACGATATCGACGCTTCAAGCTTCGATAACGGTATAGACGACGATGTATTTGCGAAAATTGTGGCCTGTATAAGAATTGCCGTTCCTTATACCGGCATGATTATTTCTACCAGAGAAAGCCAACAATGCCGTGAAAGAGTATTACATCTCGGAATTTCCCAAATTAGCGGCGGCTCTAAGACCAGTGTCGGAGGCTATGCCGTGCCTGAGCCTGAATACGATAAGTCTGAGCAGTTTGATGTAAGCGATACCAGAACATTGGACGAAATTGTTAAATGGCTAATGGAAATGGGCTATATACCAAGTTTTTGCACCGCTTGCTACAGAGAAGGCAGAACCGGAGACCGCTTTATGAGCCTTTGCAAGAGCGGACAAATTATTAATTGCTGCCATCCGAATGCTCTGATGACTTTAAAAGAGTATCTGACAGACTACGCTTCGCCTGAAACAAAAGAATTGGGTTTAAAACTTATCGAAAAAGAAATCGAAAAAGTTAAAAGTCAAAAAGTTAAAATAATTGCGATTAATCATTTAAAAGAAATTGAAGACGGAAAACGAGACTTTAGATTCTGATAACCCGATAAGGAGTTTTTTTATGAGTTTAACCAATACTCCGGCTGCTGAACGGTTGCATATCGGTATTTTCGGCCGCATCAATGCCGGAAAATCAAGCGTTATAAATGCAATTACCGGTCAGAATATTGCGATAGTTTCTGATGTTAAGGGCACTACTACCGACCCGGTTTATAAAACAATGGAGCTTTTGCCGCTTGGCCCCGTCATGATAATAGACACTCCCGGCCTAGACGATGAAGGTCAGCTTGGAAAATTGAGAGTGCAAAGAAGCTACCAGGTATTGAATAAAACAGATATCGCAGTTTTGGTTGTCGACGGCGTAATAGGTATCGCCGAAGAAGACAATAAAATTTTAAACCGCATAAAAGAAAAAAATATACCTTATATTGTAGTTTTTAACAGGGCCGATTTGGTTAAGTGCAAACCGGGATTGTTGCCGGGGTTTATCTCGGTGAGCGCCTTAACAGGCGAAAATATTGAGCAGTTAAAAGAAGAAATAGGGAAACTTGCCGTAAAAGAAACAAACAATAAAAGAATAATCGGTGATATTCTCAAACCGGGTGATTTGGTTGTTCTCGTCGTTCCAATAGATTCTTCTGCCCCTAAAGGACGCTTGATTTTGCCTCAGCAGCAAACAATAAGAGATATACTCGATTCAGATGCTATGGCTGTTATCACAAAAGATACTACCTTAAAAGAAACTTTGTCTAAGCTTGCGCAAAAACCTAAATTGGTTGTTACTGACAGCCAGGCCTTTGAGAGTGTTAATAAAGATACGCCTAAGGAAATAATGCTTACTTCTTTTTCAGTTCTGTTTAGCAGATATAAAGGAAAGTTAGATTTGCAAATTAAAGGGGCAATGGCCCTGGATCACCTGAAAGACGGCGATTCGGTATTGATTTCAGAGGGCTGCACTCACCACAGACAATGTGAAGATATTGGAACGGTTAAACTTCCCGCTTGGATAAAAAAATATACTCAGAAAAATATAAATTTCGAGTTTACCGGCGGAATAGGATTTCCCGAAGATCTTTCTAAATATTCGATGATTGTTCATTGTGGGGGCTGTATGTTAAACGAAAGAGAAATGAAATACAGGTTGCAATGCGCCCAAGATCAAAATATCCCAATTGCTAATTACGGTGTTTTGATAGCCTATATGAATGGTATCTTAAAAAGATCGGTTGAGCCCTTTAAAGACCTTGCAGAGCTTTTCTGCGTTGTTTGATGCAACTCTGAATGTCCGGTTTGATAAAATAGAATTGCCATTAATGAATAATTATGAGACAAACGTCCGGGCCTAATTATTTTCCTCTGTCTATTGACCGCATTGATTATGCGGTTTATACTTTCTCAAGTGACAAAGTAATACTGGGGACGAATTATGTATACAGCAAAAAAAATATTAGAAATGCGAAAAGTTCTTGGGATAACTCAGGAATACGTTGCCAGGATATTTGAAATTTCTCCTAAAACTGTTTACCGATGGGAAAGCGGAAAAGCAAATCCTCGCGGCAGTGTTTCAAAAAAACTCATGGCTTTGGATATCCTAATCGAAAACGAACAGATGCGCGAAGAATGTATTAAACTTGTAAAAAGACCTGACGGCCTCGAATCTTTACAATACCTGATCAATCAAATTGTTCCTAAAATGGCAGGAAAAACAGGAACGCTTGCAGGTATCGAAAGAATGTTATCTGATGTTCTTCCTTCTATTTACTCTATTAGTCCCGATACTACCATAAAGACCAAAAATGGTATGCCGGGTTCAATGGCTTTGTTTGCGGCATACAAAGTGTTGCACAGACTTTTTAAAGATACCGATCCCGAAGCTTTCATAGATGAAGAGCAGACTTGTATGGTCTGTAAGAAGTCAAAGCCGGGTAAACTTTATAGGTGTACCGGAAAATTGAGTGATAACTCAAAATGCGGTTTTGTGGTATGTGAAGATTGTATCTACAAGAGCAAAAAGGTTCACATTAAAAAATCTCCTGACTGCGATAAAACTGCCGTTCCTTCGTTCGAACATATTTAAAGACGTTTTAAACATTATAAAGAATCATATAGGGTTAATTTTTTTGACCCCGTATGATTTTTTTTCTTTTTTTTATTTGTAAAACTTTTCTCTAAGTTCAAACGTATTTAATTTAGGTGGGGGTGTTAAAAACCGTTTTAAGAGAGGTTTTTATTTTCCTGCTTGTTTGTGTCTCCGGTATGCGATAATGTTTGTTCATCGCATTTAAAAATATGTCCTGGAGGTAGTTTCCCGATTTTATATCAGTTTTTATATAAAAATGTAAAAAAATCAGAAAAGATTTGAACAGACTTTTAAATTGAAGCTTTTTACATCGAAGGGAAATTAATTATGCTTAAAACCAATTTTAAAATGAAGGCGCACCCAATAAGAAGTCTTGATGTAAATTTTCGAAAGTCTTATCTAAAAGGCTTGGCAAAAGTGATTTTACAAGATAATCCTGTTTGTGAAAACGATTTGATGATTTTAAAGGTATTGATTAACACTCTTGATTTAGAGCAAAGTTTCTTAAAAGAATGTTTGAAGTTCAAAGATTCTTCTGACAAAGCTGAAATTGAAGACGTTAAGAGAGTTTTAAAAAGCGACGTAGCGCGTATTCCGTTCATGATTGACTCTTTTTTGATCGGTTATTGCAATAATGGCCTCTCAGAAGAAGGGCAAAACATCGTTGAAACACTTATAAAAATGTTCGACTGTTCAGAGGTTTTTTACGGGCTCGGTAAAAACCTCACAAAAATAGGCGAAGAAAAAGTTGCAGAGATTTTTGTGCAAAACGAAGAAGCTTAAATCCAAAACTTTACACTGCTACAGCTTCAATTATGTAGACCGCTATGCAGGCCCCGATCGCAACCGTTAAAAGGCTTTTTCCTTTGTAAGCCAAAACTAGGGCTGTTAATAGGGCTCCGATGCCTGCAGACGGAACTCTTGCCGAGTATAAAATTGCCGGAAAAGTCATGGCTGAAAGAGTGGCGTAGGGCACAAAATGTAAAAAAGAACGAATATAAGGGCTTTTAATTTCTTTGCGAATAAGTGTGAGAGGTAAAGCCCTTATTAAATAGGTTACCGTTGCCATAACCGCTATGTATATATAAATGTTACCCGGTCGCATGCTCTCTCCTTTCCCGCGAATTGGTCTTTGTTGATAAATATGCCGCCGCGGCAGAAACAACTATTGTTATTATTATAATGCCGAACCCCGAGGATATTTGTGACAAAAGAGGAGCTTCTTTAAAAAGCCACGCTAAAAATGCCGCGCTGAGCACCACGGCCAATATGCTCTTGTCTTGCTTGGCAGGCGGAATTAGTATAGCGATAAACATCCCAAATATAGCTACGCCTAATGCGCTTTTTAAGCTTTCGCTCATTAGGTTGTCGGAAAAA
Source organism: bacterium ADurb.Bin157 (assembly GCA_002070375.1). Lineage (GTDB taxonomy): Bacteria > Muiribacteriota > Ozemobacteria > Ozemobacterales > Ozemobacteraceae > MWDD01. The sequence goes on from MWDD01000015.1 coordinate 51,664, forward strand.
GCGCCCAAAAATGTGCCAAGCGTCCAGCCCGGTATGGCAATGCTCATGGCACCATATGTATAATAAGCAGAAACTTTGCCGGGCTTTGATGCGTTGATGGCAAATATTTCGTCGGTGATGCCAAAAGATGCTGTAAGTCTGTGCTTTAAATTGGTTTCGGGGTCGAGCTTTTGCGAGAGAGCGCAAGACATTAAAAAATACCTGAGATTTAAAATGAACTGCGTTAATGCTAATTCATAATAACTCAAATTTGAGTGTATAATGTCGAGGGCAGCGAATTGTCCCGCAGATGTAAGATTGGTCGCAGACATAAGCACCGCTTGAAAAATCGACAGCCCTTTTTGTGATGCTAATATGCCAAAGGCAAACGAAACGGTTAAGTAACCAAATCCAATGGGGGCACCATCTTTGAAACCCAGCCTAAAGTCATTGAAACGACTCATTGTTAGCTCGATATATGAGTATGAAAATTGTCGGGAAAAAACTTGAGTCCGGCAGCAGTATCTTATTACTTTTTCCCATATAATTCAACTTTTATAAGGTTTATTCTGTGATATAATTCACCTAAAACCGTAAACAGAGTAAAAATGAAAATTAGAGAAGAATATAAAATAGAAACAGCAAAATTAGTCCGTCTTAAACGGCGATTATGGTTTATTTTTTTCTTGATTGTTTTAACTGCTTTTGTCGGAATGAAGCTGCTTGAGCCTATTATCTGCTTGGTCATTATAATGCTGTTGTTCGTATTCGGACTTGTGTGGCAAAGTAAATTTATGAAATTTGAATGCCCTAAATGTAAAAAAAAGTTCCCGCTCGGCGGCCCGCTCGATATTTATCCAAATCAAAAGGTCTGTATTCATTGCAAATTGCCTTATTATTAAGACTTTTATATGTTATAATTGACGCATAAATATAATATGCTTGCAAATCCGGAGAAACAAATGAGAATAAACAGCAAAATCTGCCTATTCCTGACGCTTGCGGCGGCACTGGCAACCGCCGATGCAAAAGCCGCCGAACCAAATATCGCAAATCGTATCGACGCTACCCATTTGCTCGCGCAAAAATACAAATTGCCTCAGGTTGACGAATCTCGAACCCGCAGAGTGAGACGCAATGTAAAGCCTAAACAAAAAGGGGCTCAAGAAACTTTCTGGGTAAATAATATAGCTGAAAATAAATTCGAACAAATTGCCGCAACTTTGCAAGCTGTGGGGCAAAATTGCTATATTTTCGTAGAAAACACACAAAAGGTTTCTGATAAAGCTTTAAACAGAATAAAAACCAAATTCGATAAACAAATTTATCCGATCACAACAGCTAATTTTGGCCCTGAAAATAATCCGGGCTTAGACGGCGATCCAAGAATAACACTGCTCTTGCTTGATATTCAAGACGGATACAAAAATCCAAACGACGGTTACGTGGCAGGTTACTTTTTTGCCGGCGACCAAATGCTTCAATCAGAATTCGAAACTTATAGCAAAGTTAAAAGCAATGAACGCGAAATTCTATATATAGACACTTATCCAAGCGATGTGAATGCCGATGATTACCTCGAAATAGTGGCTCACGAATTTCAGCACATGATCCATAATAATCATGATAAAAATGAAGCGACCTGGGTAAACGAGGGCTGCTCGCAAATCGCACCCGTGCTATGCGGCTACCCCCCTCCCGGACATTACAAACTGTTAAAAGAAAAGTCTGACCGAAGTCTGAATTACTGGGCCCAATGGAACCCAATGCCCGACTACGGCCAAGTTTATTTGTGGAACCAATACATCGTTGACAGATATTTGCAAAACGAAAATTTACGCGCCGATTTTTTCAAAACTCTTGTTGCAACAAAAGAAAAGAGCTTGCCGGCTTACCTTTCTGCATTTAAGGTTATTGGCAAAAGTTTTTCCGATGTCTTTGTTGATTTTTCGATCGCAAACAGAATAAATAACCCACAGCTTAATAATGGGCAATACTCGTATAGACAAAGAGCTTTAAAAGATTTTGTTTTGCCGCCGACCGCCTATGTGAAGGCTTTCCCCAATAAAATTAACGATTCTGTAAGCGTCTGGGGCTCTGATTCATATTTCGCCGATATATCTGATGTCGCGGGCACCCTGAAAGTAAGCTTTAGCGGCTATAGACGCATGATAAACAGCCATTACCCGCATTTTAAAATCGCCGCCGTAAAACAAAATACCGCCGGGCTAAAGCCTCCGAAAATAAGCTTTTTTGACCTCGAAGTTAACCCCAACGACAAAAATAGGCTGATCGGAGAGATAAACATTGAATGCGACTCAACTTACGATGGCCTTTTCCTTGTAATAATGGCCTTAGCTCCCGAAGAACTCGACGACACTGCTTACATGCCCGTTTCAGGCTTCATTTACGAACTGAATTTCGCGCTAGAAAAAAATAATGTTGCCCGCGCACCCCGAAGCGCGGCCTTTGCAATCGAGGCTTTCACGCAGAATTACCAACAGGATTTTCTGCGCAAAAGACACGATGACCCTCAAATGCGTGAACATTACGCGAACTTGCTGCTGACGGCCGTAAAACGCGAGCTTGAGAACGGTTCGCTTGATCTCGTTGATCACTTTATTAAGTCATCTCAAAATGGGAAGGGGCCAATCGAGTTTGCCAAAGAAATCGCCGGTTTGCTGCTTTTTGCGAAAAGCCAACAAACAAGCGGTTTGTCTGAAGAATCTCTGACAGAGCGCATAGAGCTTTTAAACAGCTTCTGATAGAATATAAGAGGGGTTTTTATGAAGGTTAAGGTTGTAGAATTCAGCTCCGACTGGAAAAAAGATTTTGAAAATGAAAAGGCCGTGTTTGCCGTCGTATTGCACGGAATTGAGTATGAGTTGCATCACATTGGCAGCACCGCAATCGAAGGCGTAGCGGCCAGACCTATTATTGATATGCTTTTGCTTGTGCACGATTTAGACGAACTCGATACAAGAAGAAGCGAAATTGCCGTTGCAAACTACGAATGTCTTGGTGAATACGGCGTCAGCGGCCGCCGATACTTCAGAAAGCTCAGCGAAGACGGGGTGGTGACACACCGAATGCAAGCGTTTCTGAGAAGCTCTGATGAAGCTGTGAGACACTTAGCCTTCAGAGACTATCTCACATATAATCGCAATGCGGCCTTGCAATACAGTCGTTTGAAATCAGAGTTGGCTATGGCAAACCCATACAATCTCGACGCCTATAACCGCGGCAAAGACCCATTTATCAAAAGAGTCGAAAACGAAGCCATAGAATGGTACGAAAACGGTACAAAATAAAGTGAAAAAAGATATTGACATTAAAAAGGTAAAATGATAAACTGAATTTCCTGCCTCGGCAGGGCGGTCTTTAAAAAGACCTAAGTTAATTGAGAATAAGATCAGAAGACTTTAAAATATGACGCCAAGTGGGACCTAATAATTTGCTTAACCGCAGGTTATTAAGTTCTTTTGAGTCTTTCGTAAAACGAAGACATAATGTTTAATTTTGAGAAAAGATTAAACGCTCTTAAAAACGTAAAAAGCGGCTTAACGGTCGTTTTTAATATTTTTTATGGAGAGTTTGATCCTGGCTCAGGACTAACGCTGGCGGCGTGCCTAACACATGCAAGTCGAACGATTCTTTGATTTATAGCAATATTTATTAAAGAGGAGTGGCGAACGGGTGAGTAACACGTAGATAATCTGCCTTTCAGACGGGGACAACTCAGGGAAACTTGTGCTAATACCCGATGAGACTACGAGGGGGGACTTTCGTAGCCAAAGGTGGGGGCAACCTCACGCTGAAAGATGAGTCTGCGTCCTATCAGCTAGTTGGTGGGGTAAAAGCCTACCAAGGCGAAGACGGGTAGCCGGCCTGAG
>MWDD01000016.1 GCA_002070375.1 bacterium ADurb.Bin157
CCTGCCCTGACTGCGCCCGGGTGAGACTCGACCGCTTCGACCTTAGCACCGGCGGCACCTAATGCTAAAGTGAAGTTGCCGGCACCGGCAAAGCCCTCAACTATCCGTTTACCCTCTTCGGGAGAGCAGAACTCCACAACCTTCCTAACCAACAGCGGGTTTTGGCAAATGTTGCCCTGAACAAAAAATGAAGCTTCCGATTCGTAGGGGCCGCCATCAACGTCCGGTGCAATGAGCCCCGTTACAGTCGGTATTTCTAACACTTCTTTGATTTTGCCGTCAGCACTCGCCACAGTCAAACCCTTTAAATTGGCTGAACGCATTATTTTAACCAAATCTTTGTAGAACGGACCCGTCGACTTGCCCTTCATCAGAACTGCATGTCCCACGACCCTGTCAGCCTGCAAAGAAGAAGACGACATAAGATTCAGGCTTTCCAAAAAAATGGGAACCTGATCCAAGATTTTGCGAGCCGCTACAAGCCTTCGACTTAAAGTCGGCATAAGAAGAGCGCAGCTCGTGACCGGAACAACACCGCCCGGAACCTTCCCCGCAAAAGCTTCTGACGCCAAAAAGCCCGAAGCGCGTTCTTCGTAACTTCTGCTTTGATGGAGTCTCACGCGAGGCATGTAATGAATGATCTCTCTTGACCCCATAAAAGGGTGGACCTTGGCCTTATGGCCGTCGGTAATACCCGACAAGGCGCGATCAATCATTTTCTGCTTTTCCTTTTTGCGTGCTTTCTCAGAAAGCTCCAACAGGTCACAGCCCCCGCAGGGACCATGATAAAAGCAGTCAGGCTTAACACGATTCGGAGAAGCTTCCAACAACTCGGCCTCAACAATGTGACCCTTTTCGTTTAAACCGACTTCAATTTTATCGCCGGGCAAAAAGCCGTTCAACCAAAGCTCGCACCCGTCTGCGTTAATAAAGGCCCGGCCGTTGAGGGCCAGACCTTCCACTATACTGACTATTTTTTTTACAGTTTTTGTGTCTTTCACTTTTTAGGAACTTTCGGGCATTGTAATCTTTCATACTCGCACATAGTGCCGAGCAGAGGACGTGCGTAATTTTTAAAATCTTCGGTTACATCATTGCCCGCTTCGTTGATAAACGTGCGAGGCATTGATTTTGTCTCTCTCGCTACGCTGGCAAGCGGAGTCAAGAAGTAATCAACCGAATAATCGCCGGTTCTTCTGATAGCGACAGAACCGTCAACATTGTTCCAAAGAGCAAACTGCGCGGCCTTTTCCCCGACTTCACGGGCTTCCGCCTGGTCAACTTCAGATACTACGCCCAAAAAGCTGCGCTGCAAATAACCAAAGGTGTCAGAACGAACACGCTTGATTTTGAGCTTATCTTTTATTACCTTGCCGAGAGCGTCGCCGAGAGCGCCTGTACCGGAAAGCTGAACGTTGCCATGAGCGTCTTTTTCAGAATCGCCTATAAGCGAAGTGATAATCGGCTGACCCTTAGAATCTACAATACCTTCTGAAACAGCTATAATACAGCGTCCGAAACGATTGTAGACTTCGTCCACATCTTTTAAGAAGCTCTCTGAATCAAAAGCTCTCTCAGGAACATAAATCAGGTGCGGGCCGTCGTCTTCGTATTTTTTCGCAAAAGTCGAAGCGGCGGTCAAAAAGCCCGCATTGCGGCCCATTACAACGCCGATATAAACGCCGGGCAAGGCTCTGTTGTCTAAGTTAATACCCGCAAAAGCAGAAGCAACAAACTTCGCGGCTGAACCGTAGCCGGGGCAATGGTCGGTAACGCGCAAGTCATTGTCGATGGTTTTCGGAATGTGAATGCAGCGCAGTTCGTAACCCGCAGAAGCAGCGTTTTCGTTAACGATTCTTACCGCGTCGGCGCTGTCGTTCCCGCCATTATAAAAGAAATATCTGACATTATGCTTCATGCATACTTTAAATATTTTTTCGCAATAGTCCGCGTCGGGCTTGTCGCGTGTCGAAAGCAACGCAGAACTTGGTGTGCAAGCAACTTTCTCGAGATTGTGAGTGGTTGCTTGGGTTAAATCAATAAAATCTTCTTCGATAATGCCTCTTACACCGTGAAGGGCACCGTAAACACGGTCAACTTCAGGAAACTTTCTTGATTCAAGAACAGCACCGACAAGACTCTGATTTATTACAGCGGTCGGCCCGCCCCCCTGCGCGATCAATACGTTACCAACTAGTTTAGCCATGAAATTTCTCCTTGTAAAAAGTCAATGTTCATATTATCTGTCATCTGAGCCACTCGGGTCAAGCTATTTTTTGAACCTATTGACTTTGCGACGCTGAAAACATAAAATGCCCAAATGAAAGCAAAAGCCAAAAAAAAATCCGAAATATTGACAAACACAAGATTGTCGCCGGACGATATTTTATACATCAAAAACGCAATCGAAGACGCCGGAGGTTCGGAAGTTCTGTCTGCCGTCACCGTCGGCGATGACAATGTGTGGGGTTTTTCGCGCATTTTAGCAAGGGGAAATGAGAATTCGGCGCCTGCAGTTATTCAAAGTCTGCGCCCCGGCGATGTCCTTCTGCACAATCACCCAAGCGGAACCCTCTACCCTTCCGAAGCCGATATGCACGTCGCAAGCATCTGCGGGAAATCCGGAATCGGATTTGCCATACACAATAACGCCTGCTCTGCCATGTACGTCGTAGTCGAGCCCTACATTGCACCTGAACCACAAAACATCGACACCGACGAAATGCTTTCATTCATCTCAAAAGACGGCGCAATCGCCGCAAAACTCCCTAACTTCGAAGAACGCAAAGGCCAAAAAGACATGATGGCTAAAATTACAGAAGCCCTCAACTCTTCCTGCCACGCAATACTCGAAGGAGAAACAGGAATCGGGAAAAGCATGGCTTACCTGATCCCCTCTATACATTACGCAATTAAAAATAATTGCAGAGTGGCAATCTCCACAAACACCATAAACCTCCAACACCAGCTTATCAATAAAGACCTCCCTTTCTTAGCAAAAGTTCTGCCTTTCGATTTTCAATACAGACTCCTAAAGGGCCGCCAAAACTACATTTGCATTCGTAAAACAAAAGAAGCAATCGCCTCCGACGGAACCGAATTTTTACTTGAAGCCAACGAATTCGACGCTTTCAATCGACTTGTAAACTGGGCCGACACAACCAACGACGGCTCTTTAAGCGATTTAAACTGGGTGCCCCCCGATTCTTTATGGGAAAAACTCTGTTGCGACAAAGACAGCTGCCCCGGAATTCGGTGCACACAATATGACGAATGTTTCTTTTATACAGCAAGACGCGCGGCGGCTGATGCCCAATTACTGATTGTTAATCATCATTTGCTTTTCTCTGACTTAGCTTTGCGCGCAAACACCAAAGAATACAGCCAGACCGCCGTTATTCCCGCCTGCAAATGCTTCATCTTAGACGAAGCGCATAACTTAGAAGAAACCGCCACAAAACACTTTGGATTCAGAACCGCCTCACTGGGTATTCAACGCCTCTTAAACAAAATTTACGTTAAAAAAGGACGCCGCGAACTTGGCGCAGTGTCTGTAATATACGGCCTGCTGGCCTTTGGACACGGCAATTACCAAGCCGAAGACCGCGCCAAAATTCTGCAGGACATCAACGAAGTAATAATCCCTGCCAGAGTCGAAATAGGCGAAATAAGCAAAGATTTGTTCGATACAATCGCAAGATCCTTAGTCACTGACGACCCCCCAAAACAAGGAGAATACCGCCTCAGAATCGGACAAAAAGAAGCCAACTCTCAAAACTACGAAATAATAAAAACAAAAGCTTTCAGGCTGCGCGATGAGTCCAAAAGACTAGGAAGCCGCCTCAAAACTCTTTGCAAAAAAGTGGGTAACGGCGCTCCCGAAGAAGACTCCGAAAAAATCAGATTCGATATCCCTCTGACAGAGCTAACCATGTATTCTGCGCGCTTAGAAGAAATTTGTATCGCCATAAATACATTGTTTGGTGCGGTTCACGACGGGAACGACCCTTTCGTTCACTTTTTCACCACAACCGTTCGCAGATCCGGAATTTTCACAAGCTTTCAATCCATGCCGATCGAAGTTTCAAAGCCCATGGTTGAATATTGTTTTAGCAAAATTCCCTGCGCGGTGCTTGTTTCGGGCACCCTTTCCACAGCGCACAATTTTAACTTTATTAAAAACCGGCTGGGACTCGACAGCGACGAATTAGAAACCAAACCCCTCGAAGGTCGATTCGCCTCGCCCTTTTCATACGAAAACCAAACCCGACTCTTTGTGCCAACCGACCTGCCCGACCCCTCTGACCCGCTTTTCGCCGAATATATCACCACTCCCCTGATCGAAATGATCTTAGCCTCTAAAGGCGGTGCACTGGTTTTGTGCACTTCCTATGTGCACCTGAATCAACTTTACAAAAACACTTCACAAACCTTGTTCGAATACGGATTCGACTGCTACAAACAAGGCGACTTAGAACGCCACCACCTTCTAGACCTATTTAAAGAAGACGGCAACGCTGTTTTATTCGCCACCGACAGTTTTTGGGAAGGGGTAGACGTACCCGGGTCAGCACTTCGCAACCTCATAATTGTAAAGCTGCCCTTCGCTTCACCAAGCGACCCCGTCTTAGAAGCCCGCAACGAACGTTTAAAAGCATCGGGCAAAAACGCGTTCAACGAATACCAAATGCCCATCGCCGCTTTAAAACTAAAACAGGGCTTCGGAAGATTAATCAGAACAAAAACCGACCGCGGCACCGTCTGGATACTCGACAGGCGCCTTATCACCAAAAGCTACGGCAAGTTTTTTATTGAATCACTCCCGCCCGCACCGGTAATGCGCGGCAAAATGCACGCATTACTCGAAATGGCACGCAAATTTCATTCTGATTTTGGCGTTATTTGATCGATTACTTTCAAAAACTGCGTATACATAGTAATCAACTCTTCATTTTCCGACTTTTGAGCAATATCGAGAAGAGTTTCACCCGCCGTACTCTTAAGCGCCGCGTCCGCCCCGGCGCTAATCAATACTTTAACGGTTTTCACATCGCCCATAGCTGTAGCGTGCATAAGAGACGTATAGCCCCTGTCGTCGCGCCGATTCAAGATTACTCCGTATTCCAACAACAAAGAAACAACATCAAAACGCTCGTCGATAACCGCTTTAATAAGCGAAGACTCCCCATTGTTGTCTTTCGCCTCCGGGTCAGCGCCTATATCGAGCAAAACCTTAACAATTTCGGTGTTTCCGATTTCAACCGCCGTTAAAAGCGGCGAATACCCCTTGTTGTTTTCACATCTGTGCACATCTGAGTCAGCTTCAACAAGCATCTGCACAGCGCTGAGGTTGCTCTGCTCTATTGCCTTAAACAGCAAAGTTTCGCCATCGTCAGTGTTTTCATTAACCAAAAGCGGGTGCTTTTTTATTAAATCATTCAGCTCGCTGAGCGAATTGTCTTCAAGAAGTTTTAACGCGTTTTCGAATTCACCCGAAACGCTGATCACTCTCGGCAACCTATTTATGCGTTCAACTAATTCCGATATTCTTGACTTATCTATTTCATCCGGCGGGTTTTCCAGCATTTCCGCAACGTGCGGCGCCGAATTAAGCAAAATCGCCGCAATGGTAAGGCTTGCTGACTGCCGATAATTCGCAGCAAGGCATTCCAATCCCTGCAAATACAAAACAGGAACCTCATTGCTGCGCCCAAAACCGGTCAAAAACCTCGCAAACCCAAAATTAAGCCGGTTCATCTCTAGTCGCTCAAAATAGATACACGCATTCTGAGCCTTTTGAATCCTCAAAATCAGATCTTGCGTGTGAAATGACATGGCCCAGGCCAACCGCGAAAGCTTCATAGTAAGAACCGCATCTTTTCGTGCACAAGCCAACTCTGCAGAAACAGACGTCATAAAACTGCTTTGCGTATGATCAAGAATGTATGGCTGAGGCTCTTTTTCCAAAAACAAATCAAGAGCCTCGTCGTCTTTGTCCAGCTTAACCAAGCACAAAAAATGATAATACCGTTGCCAGCCAAGCATTACAGGGTTAACGGGTGCACTGGCGTAAAGGCGGGCCTTCATCTCCCGGCACAGATCAAGAGCGTTGGCAAACTCCTTTGCCGTCAGCCTCGCGGCGATTTGTTTTAAATATGTTTCAAAAATACTGTTGGGTTCCATCGAATCTTCCTGTTAATTGTCGTAATACTTCTTAAACCAGTCTACAAACCTTTCAAGACCAATTTCAAGCGGCGTGTCCGGCCTAAAGTCAGCGCATTTTGCCAGCCTGTCTATGTCGGCGTAGGTAGCAAGCACGTCTCCGGGCTGCATAGGCATCATCTCTTTAACCGCCTCTTTTCCGGTCTTTTCTTCGAGAATCTCGATGAATCGCATAAGTTCAACCGGTTTGTTGTTGCCGATGTTATAAATCACATATGGAGCATGGGAAAAAGCGGGGTCGGGATTTTTTTTGTCATAATCGGAGCCTGGTTCGGGTATCGTTTCTGTTATTCGCAAAACCCCTTCGACAATGTCGTCGATATATGTAAAGTCTCGCTTTAACAAACCGTTATTAAAGACTTTAATGGGCTGACCTTCTAAGATTGCTTTCGTAAACAAAAACGGAGCCATATCAGGTCTGCCCCACGGGCCATAAACGGTAAAGAATCTAAGACCCGTTACGGGGATATTGTATAAATGTGAATAGGCGTGCGCCATTAGCTCATTTGCCTTTTTCGTCGCAGCATAAAGTGATACCGGGTGATCTGTGTTGTGATGTTCAGAAAATGGCATTTGTTCGTTTGAGCCGTAAACAGAGCTCGAAGAAGCAAATACCAGATGCGCGATTCGGTGATTTCGGCACGCTTCCAAAACATTTAAAAACCCTACGACGTTGCTGTCTACATAAGCCTTTGGATTTTGAAGACTGTATCTGACACCGGGTTGCGCCGCTAAATTGATAACTCTGTCAAACTTATGCTCTCTAAAAGTTTCGTTAAGTTTTTCGTTATCACACAAATCGGCATGAACAAAAGTAAAATTTTTAAACTCATTAAGCACTTGAAGCCGGTCGAATTTCAGCCTAGGATCATAGTAGTCATTTATGCTGTCGTATCCAACAACCTCTATGTCTTGTTCTGCCAATCTTTTACTTACAGAAAAGCCGATAAAACCGGCTGCCCCCGTCACTAATATTTTCATGCGAACCTCAGCTATTTGTTTTATGCAACGATGATAACCTTATTTTAAGCATTTTACCACAAAAACAGATACTAATTTCATTTTTTCTTATTTTTGCTAAGAATCTCAAAACGCTTGATTTTAGATAAAATTAAAGCTTATAATTCACCACAGTCAGGAGACTAATATGAACATACATAAAATGATACTATTAACCTTAATATCCTTTGGCGTTTTTATCTGTTTGGGCTGTAGCAGCAAAAACAGTAATAACGATGAATTGAATATTATGTTTTGCCCTGGGTTTTCCTACATAAGCGGCTCAGGAGCCGAAAAAATTATCGTTGCTTCAATTAATCGCGACAATGCTTCCGGATATCTAAGCTTTCCCAACGGCGAAAAAATAAATGGCGGAACATTGCGCCCAAGCGCTTCATCAAACTACAGAATAGCAGAAACAAGATGTTTTATTGACGAAAACGCCTCACACGGTCTTTACAAGCTTTCCTACACAATAGCCGCAGAAACCCCCGCACCGATTGAAAAAAATATCAGCTGGCCGAATAATGCCCCAAACTTTTCTTCCGGCCCTCGTTATGACATAATATCAGACACGGCATTTACAACCATATCTGTAACATCAGGAAAACTTATAAATGTTCCGGAAGGCGCGACCGTGAAATACAGAATAAAGATATACGAATATAAAAAAGGCGGCCGGCTAATTGAAACAAGCTCTGAACACAGCTCTCCCGCCTCAATAAGCACCGCTTTCAAAGGCAGGAGCAACTATTTTCCCGTATTAGAAGCCATAATTGTAAAAGACAACAGTCCGATTATGGTTGTCCACTACGTAATGGACAAGCTTAGCAGCTAATCTCAAGCAACTCGTTAGGTGTATTTGTATACCTGACAAGCTTGCTCTTTTTTATCATATAAACGTCTTCGATTCTTATTCCGCCCCAACCCGGCAAATATATTCCGGGCTCAAAAGTAAATATGTGGTTTTCTTTTATAATATCGCTGCATGAAGCAGACAATGACGGCGATTCATGTATATCCAAACCTAATGAATGCCCAAGCCCATGCCCAAAATTTTCACCGTAACCGGCTTTTGCGATAACTTCTCTCGCAACAGCGTCTACATCTGAACATTTAACACCTATTTTTGCAAATGCGATCGCTTTGCTCTGAGCCTCAAATACGATTTCATAAATTTTCTTGAATTGCTTGCTTGCTTTACCCAAAAAAACCGTTCTGGTCATATCTGAATGATAACCCTTGTAGGTGGCTCCAAAATCGATTTTAACCATTTCACCTTTTTTCAAAACTCTGTCAGTCGGTTGATGATGAGGACAAGCAGAATTTGGCCCCGAAGCGATTATAGTATCAAAACTCGGCATTGAAGAGCCTTGCGACTTCATTAAAAATTCAAGTTTTGCGGCCACTTCCACTTCTGTCAACCCGGGCTTAATAACTTTCATCAATTCGGCAAAAGCATTGTCTGCAATACTAAAAGCCTTCTTCAAAAAAGTTTCTTCTTCTTTTTCCTTTATTTGTCTTAATGATTCTACGAGTCCTTCGGTCGGAACCAACTCCCCTGAATAATTTTTAGATAAATCAAGAAATTTTCCCAGAGGTAATGACTTTTCGATTGCAAGCGCTTTTATGCCAAGTTTTTTGATTCTGCCATAAATCGTTTTCTGAGCATTTCTTTGAATAACAACTATTTCAGCCGCCTCGCCCACTTCCTTTTTGCTTTGTTCCTCATACCTGAAATCCGTAAAAAAAAGTGCCTTTCGCTTTGTTATCAATAATGTTCCGTTTGAACCGGAATAACCGCATAAATAACGAATATTCGCAAGGTTCGTAACCAACATTGCATTGTAATTTGAAGTAAACTGATCTCGCAACATTTTAATACGACTTTTGTAATCCATTTTTACTGCCTTTCTATAAGACTTATATCTTATTACCGAAGAACATTTGCACCCAGTTTTCCCACTGTAAGTTCGCGCTGAGAAAATGGTGATTTTTTTAAAATATCAACAGCGTTTTGACTCGGAGCAATCATTGTTATAGCCATTTTCTTTTCATCAAGTATTTGCTTGGCAATATCTTTTATTTGTTGAGAATTTACTGCCAAATACGGCTTTATCGCTTCTTCAGGAGTTTTTACTTCTGTGTCGTATAAAAAATTAGCAGAAAGCCGATTCATTCTGTTCGTTGTACTTTCAAGCGAAAGCATTACAGTGCCTTTTATCTGTTCGCGCGTGTCATCTAATTCCGAATCTGTTAACCCGTTCTCTGCAATATTTTGAATTTCTGAATAAAACAATTCAAGAACATGAGCTAAGTGCTCCATCGATGTTCCCGCATATATGCCAAACAACCCGGTGTTTTTAAATGATGTGTGGTATGAATATACAGTGTAGGCCATACCTCTTTTTTCTCTGATCTCTTGAAACAATCTACTGCTCATTCCGCCGCCAAAAGCAGCATTCAAAATAGTCAAAGGAAATCTTCTCTCATCTGAAAAAGCTAACCCCTCCGTGCCTAAAGTCAAATGAACCTGCTCAATTTCTTTAATATAAACAGAAGAATGAGCCATTGTATCAAAATCAAAAAAATCGCTGTTAAAAGAACCTTTTCGCATCAAAGACAGTTTTTCGCTCAGCATTTTCTTCAGGTTCTGCTGATCAAAATTGCCGGCAATGCAAATCAATAAATTTTCCGCGACATATTGATTCTTAAAAAACTCAAAAACATCGTTGCGAGTCATACTGCTGACCGTATTAGAAGTCCCCAGTATTGGATTCCCCAATCTTGAGTTTTTCCAAATATTTTGGCCAAGCAACTCATGAATTATTTCATCGGGAGAATCCTCATACATCTTGATCTCTTCAAGAATAACTTTGCGCTCCCGCTCCAACTCCTCATTAACAAACTGAGAATTTATAAGCATGTCAGCAAGTACATCAATTGCAACTTCAAACTTGTCTTTCACAACTCGCGCATAATAACAGCAGTAATCTTTTGCGGTAAAAGCATTTAAACAACCACCGATGCGATCAAACTCGCTTGCGATATCTTTCGGACTTCTGTTAAGAGTTCCCTTAAACATCATATGTTCAATAAGATGGGATACTCCTCGTATACTGTCGCTTTCGTATAACACCCCGCTACGCAAAAACATTCCTATTGAGACACTTTGAACGGTGTCGATATTTTCGGCAAAAACTTCGATGCCGTTATCTAATTTAAAATTTATATATGGCGAAAATGGCAAGTTAGTTCTCCCAGTTTTCATCTTCTTCAGACATTTCTCTATCTATCGTCATAAACCCTTGGCTTTCATTAAACTCTTTTTCATCAAGAGCGCTGTTCTCGAGATTTTCTTTGGTTTGTCCCTCAGGGGTAAGTTCGGCGGGAATATCGATACTCGGAATAGGCAGCTCCTTCAAGCTCTTCATACCAAAGTAAAACAAAAAATCTTGCGTCGTTGAATATAATCTCGGTTTTCCGATAACTTGCTTTTCACCCGAAACAAAAATTAGTTTTTTCTCTAACAGAGTCGAAACAACACCGTCGCAATTTACTCCGCGAATCGCATCGATTTCCGCTTTGGTTATCGGTTGCTTAAATGCAATAACAGACAATGTCTCAAGAGCCGGCAAAGACAAAGAAACCAACTTTTGTCCGTCCATGCGCTGAATAAACTGCGAAACCTTAGCCTTAGTAGCCAACTGAACACCCGTTTCAAGAATAGCTATTTGCAAGCCGCTCTTTTCATCATTATCAAAGTCGCTTTTTCTGGTTAAAACAACCTTTTCAACAGTCTGAATATTTGTATTTAAAATTTCTGCCAACTTTTCGAGACCAATAGGCTTGTTTTGCAAAAGCAACAAGCCGTCAAGAGCCGCGCACATGGATTCAAAATCTGCCTCGCTGACCAAATTGGGTAAATCCGGCATTAACTCTTCTTTACTAAGAGGAGTTAAATCATTATCGATGTGCATATTCCTGCTCTCCTTGTTTTAATCTGTTAACAATAATCGGAGCGAAGCTTTTATCCTGAGAAATATCTAATTCGCCCGACTTAACCATCTCAAGAACAGCCATAAATGAAACGACTGTTTCTTCCCTGTTTTTGGGGTTCTTTAACAGCTCCGAAAAAACAATTTTACTCTTAAAGTTTTTTAACAATTCTCGTATTTCATTAATTCTTTCCGCTACCCCGATTTTGTCCATTACTACCCGGTGTATGGGCGGATTTATACGGCTTTTTACAAGTGCCTGAAATATATTCAACAAATC
The DNA here is from genome assembly GCA_002070375.1 of bacterium ADurb.Bin157. Classification (GTDB taxonomy): domain Bacteria; phylum Muiribacteriota; class Ozemobacteria; order Ozemobacterales; family Ozemobacteraceae; genus MWDD01. The sequence continues at coordinate 11,500 of MWDD01000016.1, forward strand.
AAGAGGCCCGACATTTATTTCGAGTATTTCTTCAGGCCTGCGCTCGTCACTTGAAAATCTTGTGTATATTCTTGATGCTTCAGATTCCAATTTTCTTAATTCAAGAGCTATCAGTTTAAACCTTTTGTATTCTAACAGCTTTTCGACCAATCCCTGCCTGGCATCTTCTTCAAATTCTTCAGAATCAAAATTTTCATCAAAAGCACCGTCTTCAATAGGCTTCTCTTTTGGTAAAAGCATTTTAGACTTTATTTCTAATAAAGTGGCCGCCATTACAAGAAATCCCGAAGCGATTTCCATATCAAGAATCTCTATCATCTGAAGATATTCCAAATATTGATTCGCAATGTGAGATATCGGAATATCGTATATGTTAATCTTTTGCTCTTCGATTAAGTGATAGAGCAAATCAAAAGGGCCTTCAAATACAGGCAGCTTAACCTGATATACACTCATTATTAAATGAAACCCATAGCCTTTCGTATTTCGTGCATTGTTTCGCCGGCTACTTTATGAGCTATTTTTTCGCCGGAAACTATTACATCTTCCACATAACCCTTGTTTGCTTCTATTTCTCCACGCTTTGCCCTTATAGGTTCTAACATATTGTTGATTTTTTCAAAAAGCATGTTTTTGCAGTCACGACAACCGATTTTTGCGGTTTTACACCCTTCGCATATTTCTTCCAATTTTTCGGGAGAATAAACCTTATGATATGAAAATACCGTACAAACCTCAGGGTTCCCCGGATCATTACGCCTTACTCTTTGAGGATCAGTTATCATCTGCTGTATCTTCGCTTTTAAATTATCTGCAGTTTCGCGAAGCTCTATACTGTTATTATAAGATTTACTCATTTTCCTGTTGTCTATTCCAAGCAACAAAGGAACCTCAGATAACGAAGCTTCCGGTTCTTTCAATATTTGTCCGCAATAACTGTTAAAACGCCGTATAATCTCGCGGCTAAGCTCTAAATGAGGCAACTGATCTTTGCCGACAGGAACTACTTCAGCATTATAAACTGCGATGTCCGAAGTCATTAAAACCGGATACATTAGCTTTCCTGCCGAAACACCCGACCGCATATCTTCGTCACGCACAGCGTCTTTAAAAGTCGGACACCTTTCAAGCCAGCCTAACGGAGTAAAATTACTTAGTATTGTGCTCAATTCGGCATGCTCAAACATCGACGACTGCCTGAATATAACAGCTTTTTTTGGATCTATCCCAACACTTAGCCAATCTGTAACCATATCTTTGACCAGCACCGGAATGTTTTCCATAAATTTGTCAGTAAATGCGTGCCAAACAGCAGCAAAAAAGTAGCATTCGTATTTATCCTGAAGTTTTACCCAGTTTTTCAGAGTGCCTTCTAAGTGCCCCAAATGCAAAGAACCTGTAGTACGCATACCACTAACCAATCTTTTCATAGCCATTAAGCTTCTCCATCTTTAAAATTCGAAATTAAAATTCAGTCGCTTTAAGAGCATCTTCAGCCGCTCTTAAAGTATAAGAATCGGGATTAACAACCAAGACTTTTCGCCAATACTCTCTGGCGCGCTCAATGTCTTGCTTTTTAAAATATGCAACCCCAATATTAAAATAAGCCTCTGCATATTGTGAATCTACGTCAATCGCCATTTCCCATTGATGAATGGCACGATTCAAGTCACCTTTGAGGTTAAATACATTTCCCATGGTAAAATGCGCTAATTTGTCTGCCGTTCCGGAGCTGATGAGAGGCAACAAAACATATTCCGCTTCTCTGAACATCTCTTCAGAATAGTAGGCTCGCGCCAACAAAAGCTTTTGATCATTATTTAGCTCGCCTCTGCTAAAAAAATCTTGAAGAATATTTATTGCAATATGAGGGTAATCCAACTTCATTGCCATGTTTGCGTATGCGTATGCATCAACCGAATTGCCAATTCTTGAAGGCCGAATTCTACCCAAATAAGAAGCGGCTGCTTCCGGCTCATATTGTGCATCTTCAACTCTTGCAAGCATCATTAAAACAAACGGATCTCCCGAATCTTGAATTAATGCTCCAAGCAGAATTCGCTTCGCATCATCGTACTTTTCTGCGTCTAAGAGCACTCTCGCAACATGAATAGCCTCTTCAAGGGAAAGGGTCGAACCGTCTTTTACTGCCTTTTCTGTTTGTGTGTCGCAAATAATCTTTAACAAATTGTCATTAATTTTAAAAAACAAAGACGGAACCGATTTTTGAGCCGCATCCACTATAAAATAAAGGTTTATTCTCGTTTGCATAGTTGGAAAAAGCTGAAAGGCATCAACTGTCGCAGATTTATTAGCGTCCGGCGAAGGCTTAAATGAGCTGTTTAACTCTATATAAAAATCTTCCAATGGATTTATTGTGTGATTCTCTCTGCCGGTATTGACCAAAGTAACATTCAGGTGTATCTGATCCCGCGGCCCCTGTGCTCTTAAACCACCAAGAAAAGCCTCCCGTTTATATTCATTTACCGTTAAAACAACGCCGCTGTGATCAAAAAGATCTTCTCCTATAAGACCTATGTTTTTCGAAAAGCAGCAAATTGGAATAAGATAAAAGATAGTTATCAACAAAAACAAGCAATGCAGTCTTTTTCTGTTAGTTATGCGCATAGTGCCCGCATGATATCATAGATAAAGATAAATTTGCAATTATTGCAACACACAAAAATATGATTTAAATTAACGATCCTTAGCGATTGTTTCAAAAATATCTTTATGCTAAACTTCCCGCATGTCCAATTCCAATAACATATTTAAAAGCTTAAAAAATATTGCAATAATTTCATTTTTTGCTTTAACACCTCTTATTTGGCTTTGTAATTTCTTATATTACCGGGGAATTGAAGACGAGAAGAGCAGGCTTGTAGCAATTCAAGAAAACTTGCTCAACGAGATGGAAGACTTCCAAACAAAATTAACTCCTACAAGTTATATTGACTGCGTTTTCGATGAACTTAAAACTTCTTTTGGCACTAACTATGATCCAAATTCTTACAGACCTTTGTTTTATACAAACGACGAAGATATTCTCGATAAAACTTACCTTGAAAAAGCTAATTCTTATTTAATTGAAAATCACGCTTTAAAACCAATAATTTCTGCTTTTAAAAACTTCAATAAAAAACCTTCAATCATAAGTTCTTTGCCAATATTCAACAATAACAAAGAAGCAAATAATTTTGCCGATGCAATTTTAAGTTACTTTATAGCTATTCATAAAAAACAGGATAAAGATGACTTTGCCAATAGGTTTTTTCATGACCATTTGTCATTATTTTCAAATATCCCTACAGCAAGCGGAAAATCAGCCTCGTTTTTTTCAGGAAAATTCGGTGACCAACTTTCAATTCAAATTTTCAACACTTATCCGGTAGCCACAAATAAGCCAAACTATGAAGCAGCTGACTATTTCTGCTTTAACTCATCAGATATCAAACATGAACTTCTCTTAAAAAATGCTTTAAGAACACAAAATGACTCTCATATAAACAGACAGTTTTTAATAATAAAAAACAAAAAACAAATCAAACTCCCGACATTTTTGACTATCGGAAATAAATACTGTTATTTGAGCGAGTTTCCAAACGCACACTATAGTTACGCAAAAAATCTCTCAATTAAATCTTCTGAGTTATCAAGTAATGTTTTGATGTTTATAAACAATAATTGCTTGGCAACGACAATCGACATCTCTGAACTGGAATCAAAATATTCAATTGATTTGGCAATTACTCAAAATTTCTTAAGAATTGCAATAATGATTTTATGGATAATTTTTGTAAACTCAATATTGAATAGAAATAAGGCCGAAATTGGGCTGACCTCAAAGCTAAGAATGGCAGTAGCATTAGCTATAGTATTCCCCCTGATTGGCTTCATATTTGTCTTCAATCAAATTAAAAATAAAAACTTAAGCTTAGAAATCTCAGATTGCAAACAAAGAATTGAACAGCGCTTCAAATTATTCGAAAAAATTTTGGAAGACAACGATCGGCGACTGATTATTGACTCTCAAAAATATAAAAAAGCCTTTTCCGACCTATATTTTTCTTTTTCCTCATCAAATAAATTTCTTGAAAACACCTATGGGACAAGACAATTTCCGGGAAGCGAATATATTAGCGAAACCAGAATTTTAGATAAGAACGTCAACATACTGGGCTTTACAAATTATAGGCATTTAAATCTGAATCCCGCTGACTCATTAGGCTATTATAAAATATTCAGTGAACTTAAATTACCGAACAACACAAAAGAAGCTCTGCAAAATAAAGCAAAAATGGACTTATTTTTAGGCTTTACATTAGATTATTGGAACGCTGTTTCAACCAACAAAAGAATTTCTGCCGAAAGCCTCTTAGATTCAAACTTAAATCATCTCACGTTTTTAAAAAAAACAACATTTCAACTTTTGGCCGAAGCCAATAATCCGAATAAAATTGAAGCAATGACTTTCAACTTGTTCTATTCCCCTGAATACACCGTTTCAAAGATTAAAAAACTGTATGAAGAATCAAAAAAACTATTTCAAGACACACATAAAAATTCTAATATAGATTACTGCATTTTTTTCAGAGACAAAAATAATTTAAGCAAAATAATTGCCCAAAATGTAACAAACAATGAAAGAATGTTTCAACACGCTCTTAAGACTCTGTTTAATAGATCTTCACAGTTCGAAATTATAAATGATAAAAACAAATATCTTGTTAAATCTTCTTTATTTTGCGCAAACCTTCCAATAATTATTACTGCCGATGCAACTATTTATAAACCCGGGTTTTCATTTGCAGACACCCTGACATTACCCTTGATTTTGTTGGCATATTCGATCATTTCAATGTCATTACTCTCAAAGGCGCTTTCTGAATCATTTTTATCTCCAATAAAAAGTCTCATACAGTTCGTTAATCAAATAAAATCATTCAACTATGATACTAAAGTAGTAATCGAAACCGGAGACGAGCTGACTGAACTCTCAAGATCTTTTAACATTATGGCAAAAGAACTCTCAAAAAGAGAGAAGATGAGAAGATTTGTTTCTGAAAACCTTTATTCTATTCTTAAAAAAGATACAGACGCTCCAATGAATGAAACTACAGTAACAATACTTGCCTCAGATATAAGAAACTTCACACTGATATCGGAAGCAAATACTCCGGAATCAGTCGTAAGCCTTTTAAATGATTATTTTACTTCAATGGAAGAGGCCATTGTCGCAAATGGCGGCATAATTGAAAAATTCATCGGAGATGCGTTAATCGCAGCATTTTACCCGAACGAAAACCTGGAAAAAACATCAATAAGAGCAGCGAAAGCCGCTGTCCACATGAAAAAAAATCTTCTCCTGTTTAATCAAGAAAGACAAAAAAAGAATATGTTGACTATCGAAAATGGAATCGGCTTAGCAACCGGTAATATAATTATGGGATTTGCCGGTCAGAAATCCCGAAGGCGTGAGTTTATTCTGTTTGGTGAAGTATTAGAACAAGCAGAGGAAATTGAAGCCCTTACAAAAACCGGAAAACACACTAAAATTTTTGTTGATAAAATAACAGCAAACTTAATATCTCATTCTTTCAATTTAGTTTCTTTAAAAGAAAACCCAGAAGTTCTGGAAATAAAATGAATAAATCCAAGACAGTAATAACATCAAATTTAAAGGCAAATCCTTACCTTTTGCTCTTAATATGGATATTTTTAGTTATTTTACCAATGATATTATTACTTATTGGCGGGAATATAATAATAGAAGAAACTGATTTTTATCACAAAGAATCTGCAAAACTTAAAATTGTACAAGAATTTCATGCATTCAAAACTGACCTTACTCACACAGCCTTTGTCGAAAATATAATACAAAAGCATAAAAACATCTTAATTGAGCCCACCAACGCAAAAAAAGTATCTGATGATTTTTTTAAAACAACACAAATACCCATATCATTACTCATTAATTTTAATTCAGAAACTGATAGTTCAGATATGTATCTGGCTCCATCACTATTAAATCATCTCAATCCAATACCAAAAACCATATCAAAAGAAATTTTAAAACATCACGGAGATGCATCTTTTTTAACTGTCGAAACTTCAATAGTTAAATCTCCGGCTTTTATAAGAGCCGCTTCACATTTTAAAAACATTTTAAAAACACCGGGAAACATAGAACTGATTCCAAACCGTCCCACACCATTCATTAGCGCCGTTACTCAATTAGGAAAAATCATAATAACATACATACCCGGAACTAAAAAAACAAATGAAACATACGGCGGTACACTCGTTATAATAAGAGAAAAAGATATTCCGGTAAAAAAAATAATGCAATTTGGAATATCTAAAAGTCTGAATGATAATATAATAAGAAGTTATGAACTTGTTCAAAATCCTGAAATTTACTTTAAAAACACACAAGAGGCTGAACACAGCTTTAAAGAAGATTCACGAACAATAAGTCTCTTAGGATTTCCATCTGATGAGTTTACTCTCAGACTTATAACAAAAGGCACTTTTTACCCCTTACAAGTAGAGAAAATTAACAAAAAATTCATTTTTCTAAAGGTTACTGCAAACAGTGACGCATTAGAACATCCTTTAAAACAATTCATAGAAACGGCTAAAATGCCCGGATTAGCTCTTTTTTGCCTTGCTACAATCATTCTTTTAAATTTACACTTGTTTGGCTACGCTTCTTCATTAAACATATTTGCAAGAGTTATGATGAGCATTTTTACTGCCTCATTGCTGCCTTTTTCAATTTTTGCATCAGCACTGATTTTTGAACAAGAATACAGCAAATTGTACCGAACAGTTGAAATGAAGAACGTAGGTAATTTACAAGCTAACCTCCTTAGCAAAGCCCTTCAATCTTTTATTGAATCAAAAGAGTCTGCCATTGCAAAGATAACCGAAGAAATATCTTCTCTCTCCTTTGAAGAAACAGTAGAATACTTCAATAAAAGAATTAAATCTCTTGGGGCAATTTCTGTATTGCTTATGAGTGACAACCAAGAAAGATCAATTGTTTACAATAAAGAAAATCAAGATGAAGTAATTATTTATGATGAAAAAAACAATGCCTTATATAATTCCCGAAGCCTTTCTCGAAATCTCTTAAATAATAAAACTAAAATTGATAACAGACTTCAGGGATTGGAGCGAGAATCTCAAAAACTTTTATATCTTGTGCTAAAAAAAGCATTAAGGAGCATACCACTAAACAGCAAAATGAGATCAGAAACCGGAAAGAGCATTGTCAATATTGAATTAAGCAATTACTCTGCTGTTTTTGAAAGCAGCGGAAAAATGATAATTGCGGACAACAGCAGTTTAAGCAGAGTTTACTCTTATCTTCCTCTCTTAGACAAAGAAAACAATAACAACATTTCATTAAAGAACTATGCTGCTATCACATTTAATACTATAGATTTACTCGATGAGTTTTTGTCAATTTCACCTCAATACACTGAAACATTTGAAAAAAATAACTTTAAAATCCAACATTGTTTTATACCTATTGAAAAAAGAAATGAACTGCCAAACCAAGCGAACTTCAGAATTCCAAAAGAGGCAAAAATTGAATCCTTGCAGCCGCTTTTCGAAAATATGGTAAAAACCATGTCCAACAACTCGCTTTACACTTCAAAAAGCTTTATAAATACCAATATTTTCTCGAGGCTTAACTTGTTGATAATTACACTCATCGAAAATAAACAGAAAACCGAAGAAAAACTTCAGAAAGAATTCTTATTAGTATCTGTCTACTTTATTTTAGCCACACTCTCTATTGTTTATTTTTTAAAACGCTTTTTGATTAAACCCGTAAAAACTCTTATTGCAGGAGCCAGAAACATTGAACAAGGAAACTATAACACCTTTATTACTTATGAATCAGGCGACGAATTTGAAAATCTTGTTGATATATTTAACGACATGAGTAAAGGCCTGCGACAAAAAGAAAAAATGATGAAATACTTGCCAACCGATTTATTAGAAGAACTTAACACAGACTCTTCCTTAGTTCCGGGGGGCGAAAGAATTAATGCAAGCATTTTATTCTGCTCTTTACATGGGTTAAAAAATTTAACAAATACAGATGAAATTGGAAAACTTATCGATATCGCAGATGATATAGCAACAAAAAATAACGGACAAATTGACAAACTGATTGGCAAAACCTTGATGATAGTTTTCAGAGACAAAAATACAGATTTAAACTATGCATATTCTGCTTGCAAAACTGCATTAGAGATCAGTAAAGCCTACAATGACAGCAAATTTAAGATACAAATCGGCTTAGCATCAGGAGATGTTGTTTCAGGAAAAATAGGTTCTTTACATGGAAAACTTGATTTCACTGTAATAGGAAATCCGGTAAACTTAGCCTCCCGAATTAAAGCATTTGCAAAACAAGCAAAATCAACAGGAATAGTTATTTGCCCAAACACAATACGCATTCTTAAAGGCAAATGCCAAATAAACTTTATTACGAGAACCCAAATTAAAGGAAGAACAAGAACTTTTCCTATTTATGAATTGCTTTCTTTAAGAACATAAAACCTTCACCCGATAAGATTAAACACTTGTCCTTGTTTGATTAATTTGCTATATTGAACTAATGATACTGCTTAAATATCTGAATAAAACTTGTAAAAATCGAGTTGTTGCAAATAACGCACCATCTCAGATTGCCTGTAGATTTTTAGGAAACAAAACTAATCCCTGCACATTAGATTGCATTTGCAAACATTGCGAAGAAAAGGGAATAGCTTTTTTTTACGGGGTTATTTTGAGTGCGGTATTGGCGGTTTATATAACGCTTTTTTGGCTAGGTCGACTTACGAGGCTTTCAAAGCCCGTTTCATGGCTTTTTGCTTTTCTTGCAAAACCAATTAAATCACTTTTATACTTACTTGCTTCAATTGTTAAGTTTATTAAAGGGTTGCCTTTTTGATCACTAAAAAGCAGATTTACTTTTATAATTTTTCAGCAAGAAATCTCCCCGACTTCAGCAAAACCGACTTTGACTCTATGATTGTTGAAAACGGATTAATCAAAGAAATAGGCAAATACGGAAACAGTATTGCCGATGATAACATCTTACAATGCAAAAAGATTGACCTTAAAGGTGCGATTATATTTCCCCCATTTGTAGATGCCCATATACACTTCTTGCAAACAGGTATTTCTTTACTGGGATGCCAACTTAACGAAGTCAATTCTTTAAAAAAACTATTTGCACTCGTATCTGAAGAAAGCAAAATACATAATTATGTATTTGGATGGAATTTACAAGAATCATTATTAAAGGAAAAACGCATTCCGAGCCTAAAAGAACTTGATAAAATCTGCCAAAAAAAATTTGTTTGGCTGGCACGCGCAGACCTGCACTCTGCCGTTATAAATACCGTAACAAAGAATTGGGCAAACAAATTGCTACAAAATTCTGAATTCAACACACAAATAAATGATGAATGCAACCTTATTTCAGGGGAAATCTATAATTTTCTCTCATTCAAATTATTAAATGAAATGCCTCAAAATTTAAAAAAGAAGGCTTTAAAACTGGCAGAAGAACTCTGTTTCAAACAAGGCGTAGGAACTGTCCATGCCTTAGAAGGCAATGAAAACACTCAAGATGATGTTATTCTGACTGCCAACTTTTTTAAAACAAGCAAATTAAATGCTGTTATTTATCATCAATCAGAAGACCCCACTCTGGCTACCTCCAACAACTGGAAACAAATTGGAGGCTGTTTGCTTGTTGACGGGTCAATTGGAAGCAAAACAGCTGCCTTAAATGAAGATTACGTCGATACACCCGGTTACAGAGGAAATCTTTACAGACAAACCGAAGATATTATTAAATTACTTAGAATGGCTGCGGACAATAAACTGCAGCTTGCAATGCACGCCATAGGAGACAAGGCAATTGATATTACTGCCGCTTGCTATGCTTGGGCAAGAGACACATATGGAAATTCTTATCACCCCCATCGAATCGAGCATTTTGTTCTGCCCTCATTCAAAGCCATCAGAAATGCCAGGTTAAGCAGCTCATTTATTTGTATTCAACCGGCATTTGATTATTATTGGGGCGGAGAGAATGGTTTGTACGCTCAAAAGCTTGGCAAAGAAAGAGCTCTAAAATGCAATCCTTTCAAAACTCTTTTAAATTCGGGTTTAATTTTAGCAGGCGGATCAGACAGTCCGGTAACCCCAATCAATCCGATACTTGGAATACATTCGCTTGTTAATCATAAGAACCCTGACGAACAAATAGATTTAAATACAGCCCTGAGCATTTTCATCTCTGAGCCACACAAATTAACGAAAGAATCAGGGTTTAAAGGTTTTTTAAAAAAGGGTTTTCCTGCAGATTTTGTTTGCCTGAGCAGAGACCCATTCAGAGTTTCTAAATCAAAAATAAAAAAAATCTGTCCCACCGCTTTGTATATCAGCGGTGAGACAGTTTATAAAAGAAATAGCTTATTTCAAAAACTGAAGGGCTTCATTAATAAGCTGTTAAACAGTAATTAATCTGCTGTTTTCCATCTTTCAACTGCAGAAACCATATCTTCCAATAATGCGTTGACTTTATCATCAGAAGCAGCTTCAACTGTTATATTCACAAATGGTCTGTCAGGATCAGGCAATACAAGAGCCCATTCGTTGTGGTTAAGAATTATTTTAACCCCGTCAATCAGATGAGTTTCTTTACCCTTTGCGTATTCCATAGCATATCGCATGACTTTGCCTTTTGCCTCCCAGGGGCAAGGTATTCGGCAACATTTTGTGAAAAACTCGGGAACCTCGTCAACTATGTCTGATAAGGGACGATTGATCTTTGAAATTGCTTCAAAAAGCTTAACTGTTGCAATAATTCCGTCAAAAGCAGCCTGGAAAGCAGGAAATATAACACCGCCTCGTTCATCCAAGCAGGCTTCGACATTCTCATTTAATGCCGCATCATTTAAAGCTCGAACATTGGTTTTTGTTCTTATAATTGTTCCGCCAAAGTTCTTTGCAAGTTTTTCAATTTCCCCGGTAGCCGAAACAGGCACCGCAATCCTTGCTTTTTTAACAATTGAAAAAACTAATTTTGCCCATGTGAGCATTGCATTTGTGCCCGAGATTGTTCTGCCAAGATTATCAATTATTGTAATGGACTCAGAACCATTTCCCATAACAATCCCGAGATCCGCTTTCAACGATTTTACAATTGAAGACACATTATTTTGGGACTGTTCGGGAGTCAAAGCCCAAACCTTGTTTTCATCATGATAGGCATTCAAAGTTATTACTTCACAGTTTAGTTTTCCAAGGAAAGTATTAAAAACTCCGCTTGCATCACTGCACGCATAATCAAGAACAACCTTAAGTTTGCGCTTTTCTATCGAAGCAGTATCAACATATCTGAGCAACTCTTCGCTGTAGTTCTCGGGAACACGCGGCGGGAAAGAAATCTCACCGACCTCATTAACCGATGAACGTCTAAAGTCTTCTCTGTTAAATATTCTTTCAATAGATTTTTTCTGTGCAACAGAAATATCGCGGCCTTCGTTATCGAATATCTTAATTTCTAACTGATCGGGATTATTGTCTGCAACTTTGACATGAACCCCGCCGCCACGCATAAAAGCAATAGGCTTATATCTGGCTACCGGTTCCGGAGTAGAGCGCAAATCTGCAACATTTATGCCGGCAGAAGTTAAACCGCAAATAATCGATCTGTTTATCATTCTGCTTACCTTATTTGAATCACGAGAAACAATTATGCTCGATGCCTTAGGCAAGCTGCTTCCAAATGCAGAACCGATCTTTGATGCAATTTCGGGGGTGACTTCAATATTTGCAAGCCCAACTATTCCGAAATCATTAAATAAATTTTTGCTCCATTTATCATTCCAAATAATGCTTGAAAGAACTGTAGAACCCTCTTCAACTCGCTTCTTAGGCCAAACTTTCACATTTTCCCGAATTAAAGAACCTCTTCCGACAATACAATCGTCACTTATTATTACGCCGTTTTCAATTGTTACTTTATCTTCAAGAATCGTGTTGTTGCCGATAACAGCTTTTCCGAGTTTTGAATTTTCACCTACTTTTACATTGGCCCAGATTGTCGCGCCATTGACTGAAGAGCCTTTCTTAATAACCGTATCATCGCCCACAACACAATTTTCAAGGTTGGTGCCCTCTTCAATGACACAATTATTACCAATAACAACACCGCCCTTAAATTTGGCCTTAGGAGAAATATTACAGTTTTTGCCAACCCAAACATCTCTGCCGATTATATTCAATCGTTCGCCGGGAATTTGTATTTTGACGTCGCCGTTAAGAACGTTTTGATGAGCCAACACATATTCATCGAGGCTTCCGATGTCTTTCCAGTAACCTTCAGCAATGTAACCAAACAAAGGCAAACCCTCTTTAAGCATCAATGGGAAAAGATTTTTGCTGAAATCAAACTCTGTTTTTTCAGGAATATATTTGAAAATTTCGGGTTCTAAGATATAAATTCCGGTGTTAATTGTATCGGAAAAAACTTCTCCCCAACTTGGTTTTTCCAAAAAGCGAATTATTTTTCCGTCTTCTGCAGTTATTACAACTCCGTATTCAAGAGGATTTGCCACTCTGGTTAAAACCATAGTCGCCATAGCCTTATTTTTTTTATGAAAATCTATAGCCTCTTGAAGATCAAAATCCGTTAAAACATCTCCGGAAATTATAATAAAAGGTTCATCTTTTAATTTTTCTTCTGTATTTTTTACGCTTCCTGCAGTTCCGTAGTCTGCTGCAGCCATTTGGTATTCCATATTAATACCAAATTTGCTTCCGTCAGAAAAATAATCTGTAATAACTTCAGGTTGGAAGTATAAAATTGAGCAAATCCTGTCAAATCCATATTGCTTAAGCAAATTGACTATGTGTTCCATCATGGGTACATTAGCCAATGGGGCCATAGGTTTGGGAATATTACAAGTTACCGGTCTTAAACGCGTGCCAAATCCGCCTGCCATTATCACAGCTTTCATATGTATTTCCTCACTCATTCCTTGTTGGTTAAATAAAAACCTTTTAGCTATTGTAGGGGTTCTGCCACAAATAAGTCAACTATTTTCATCAGCCTATAACTTGAAACGTAAAAATAGTTTCTGCGTGCATAAAACCGGCTCTTTTTACTGTACTGACCGAGGCCTGATTTGTGTCTTCAACTATGTAAACCATGCCTTTATTATGCTGTACAAAGTAATCTGCCGCAGCGTTTAATAAAGCGGCACCCAAACCTTTTCCCCTGTGAGACGGCATTATTTCAATATAAACCTCAACAAAATTGTCAGACTCTCTTATTGGCTTTACATAGCCGACAATGGTTCCGTTATATATTAAAAACAGCTGGTTTTGTCTTGCTTCAATAGTATATGGCGATCTAACTTTTTCGTGTTTTTTCTTATTATGTTTATCTGAAAAAAAATAAAGTAAACACCCTTTTCTGGGGTATTCAGAGAAATATGAATATTTATTTTCGGGAACCAAAAATATTAAATTTTCTGCTTTAACACGATTTATATTTTTTTTTGCAGAACAAGGAGAGCCAACCATACGTGCGATGTTCCAGTCTGCAGAATCTTTCTGAGCCGGCATATAATACCAGCCCCCATTTTCACTCCAAAATAAAGTAGATTCGCTAATTCGATCTATTTCATCGACATAACAAACTTCATTTGAATAAAAATAATCTAAAATATCAAAGCCAATCAACATTTTTGTATTATTTGGCGGCCTTTTTTTCGCTCATTTGCGGTCTTAGAAACTTTGATTTCGTTATATTTATAATCCAGTTCGGTGTAATACATAGCGCCGGCAAGACTTCCCGGGGTGGGAGTAAATTCTTGAATCTGCTCATGCACCAAACGCAGTTCTTTAATTTTGTCTTTTAAAACGTTGTCTGCATTTTTGTTTCCCGGAAAAGCCGTCATTAAGTAAGGCACAACGTATAATTTTTTTCCAATTTTTTCACAAGACTTATAGAATTTTTGAATAAATTTACCAAAATCAGCATTTTCACCTTTTCTCATTAAGGTTAAAACTGATTTGTCAAAGTGTTCCGGAGCAACCTTTAACTGCCCGGAAACATGGTTTTTTATAATGTATTCAAATAGGTCCCACTCATCGTCTCTTATCAAATCGTATCTTAAACCTGAACCAAGAAAAACCTTTCTGACCCCTTGAACTTTTAATGCGGCCTTTAAAAGTGTTACAAGAGGCCTCAAACTATGCTTTAAATTCGGGCAAATCTTTGGGTGTACACACATTCTTGTTTCACAACCCCCGATTTTACATTCCCAACCGTACATATTCGCTGAAGGGCCGCCAATATCACTCACTATTCCCTTAAAATCCGGATGCTTTGATAGCAAAGTTATTTCGCTTATTATGCTTTCAATAGACCTTGACCTTATTACCCGTCCTTGATGTAGAGATAAGGCACAAAAACTGCAGGCACTTAAACAACCTCGATGAGACTGAATCGAAAATTGAACAGGCTCCAATCCCGGAATAGGCTTTTCATATATTGGGTGACTCATTCTGTTATAATTTAAACGATCCATTGTCAGTATTTCTTGCTTAAAGAATTCTTCAGATGGCGGAAAACAAATGACATCCCCTTTAAAATGTTCTTGAATCAGTATTTTTGAGTCAGGTCTTACAGATACATCAATTTTCCGGCTTAATTCCATAAAAGCTTGTTTGCTTTTTCTGCAATCATCAACAGAGGGCAAAATTTCAAATTGTTTGGTTAAGCTATCACGAAATTCTCTGTGTTTTACTTTTATACAAGTCTGTGGAATCTGTGGAACTTCATTAGGTTTATTTCTACACCAATCGACAATTTCTCGAATAACAGCCTCCCCCATACCGTAAACCAATATGTCGGCAGGAGCGTCAAACAAAACCGGGTCTCTTAACTTATCTTCCCAAAAATCATAATGGACATACCTTCTTAAAGAGGCCTCAATACCTCCCACAACAATCTTACTGCTCTTGTATAACTGTCTAAGCTTTTGAACATAGCTATTTAGAGCTCTTTTAGGCCTTAAACCGGGTTTTCCTTCAGGAGAAAGTCGATCTTTGCTCCGTGGCATTTTGGTCGCGGTATAATTAGCAACCATGCTGTCCATGGCACCGGAGGTAACCGCAAAAAAAAGTTTTGGCTCTTTAAATACAGTAAATTCATCATTATTGTTTATGTCTGGCTGAGCAATTATTGCAACACTTAAACCTAAATATTCAAGTGTTCTAAAAATTACAGCTGTCGGAAATGCTGCGTGATCAACATATGCATCACCTGTTACGATTATCACATCGTATTCTGTTTTTTTAGAAGCCTCATAATAAATCTTACCGTTGAATGCAATAGTTGGATAAGGCAACATTCTCAAATACTCCTTTACCAAGTTAAATCCGATTTTAAAACTTGAATCGCGGAAAACCTGGCTTTATCGACTAAATACAACGGAGGAACAAGATATTTACCGTTTAAAACTATGCACGACGAAGCCCCTCCGTCAAGAAAAATAGCTTCCCTAACTTTTTCAAAAACTTTGTTATGCACAAATGCTCTCGCAATCTGATGCAAACTGTTTCCGGCTTCAAATACAATAAAATAAATAAAACGATCGCTATCTTGAGCTATAACAGTCCTTCTGGCTTTTAAATCTTCATTTTTGAACCTAAATCTCTGTCTGTCAAAAGATTCATCATGAACATCTTTCCTGTTTCTCAAAATCCAACCGCCTCCGCCAATGAGGTTATCCATTATTGTTCCGGTAGAACTCTCTCCGTTAAACCAAACTTTATCAAATATTCCTGTTTTCAAAACACTTGCACCAACAGTTGTTTCTCCGATAAACCAGTGTTGATACCCCTTCAAACCCCTAAAAGTAGATAAAAAACACCTCGGCAATGCCGCAATATATTGTTTTGGCCAAACCGGAATTTGTCCGTCCGAGATTATTTGCCCAAGTATACCCCTTGATGAATAAAAAGTGCCGTTTATTGCAGCAAACAACTGCTCATTTTCTGTTTTGGCTTTATTAAATCTTTCTAATAGGCCGATATCCTCCCCCCAGGTATCTACCCGAAGTTCAAAATAGCCCGTTGATAACTTAAGACCGCGATAACCATCACCTTCGACAATCTCTAAGCCTTCAGGCAAGACGCCAAAATCTTTTACCGAATGATTTTCGGTCAAAGATCTAAAAAAGAATTGAACGTTACTTTTCAACTCAGACTTTAAGTCTGATGAGTATAGCCGGCTAACAGAAGACAATAATATTATAAGTAATAAAAATTTTTTCATAATTATTCAAATAGCTTAGAAAGATCTGTAAAGTCAAGAAGTGCATAGCTATTATTTTCTTTGCCGCCGTTTTGAATTGCATATCCGGTTTTTAAAACAACAGGCAAACGCTTTAATAGCAAAATTTTACTTCTAACCTCTATTCCACGATTATACAACCAGTCAAAATCTTCCTTATCTATAACATCACCCATTTCAAAATAAATTTCTGCAACAGTGAATTCATTATATATCCAACTAATCATACGCGGAAATCTGAAATTAATCGGTAAGCCCAAATGGCTGCTAAATACCCTGAGACGATCTCCGGTTTTATATCCGCTCGAAAAAGCTCTCATAAAGCCATTTTCTCCGCCTATTGCCAAATCTTGAGGGCGCCTTAAGGTATCTTCTTTTGAATCTTCTCCTATTACTGCCTTACAAGTCAAAACTAAATTTGAAGAAAGTGGCGTATATTCAGCCCAGTTTAAAAACCAACTGTAATACTCCATGTCTCCCCCAAACCAATCCTGACCCTTACTGTATTTTACATTTAAGTCTCTGCCTTTTCTGGGAAAAATACTATGAAAAGGTTGGGTTTTTACTGCTTTATGACTCAGATTAATAAAAAATGAGTTATCTTGGCCTGCGCTCGGAGAAGGATACTTTGTTATGTCAAACTCATATTTCGTCATACTTCTTTCTACCAAATCAACACCTGCCGAAACATTTGTTGCAAGATTTAGAGGGCACTCCAGCTCAAACTTTTTCCGTTCATTTCGCTCATAGTATTTATTGCCCAAATAATCCCTTTTTCCGGTTATCCTATTTGCAAAAATAGTAGCTTTCATAATCCCCATACGTTGCATATAGCTGCTCAGATACCCCCAGTCTTGGCTTTTAAAACCATAGGTTGGAGAAACAGAACATTCACTCCGTCCTAATAAATCCTTTTGAAAGCTTCTGATACCGAAAACCATACCCTGCTCATCTTCTGAAAACAAAGGCGACCAATAACCGGTTTTATAAATACTGGAATACGGCTTTGAAATTGAATCAGAGAAAATTTCATCCGAAATATTTTCCTCTGCTAAAATAGGCGTAGCTTCTTGAACAGATAGGTCTTCCGGCAATCTGACCAGCCTGAAACCGTTATTATTAAGGGTTATTAATTCTACATTAGAATCAGAAAAGTTTATATCCCATACGCCGCCGGGCAAATTCGTATATTTTTCAAGAGTTGCCTCAACAGTGTTTAATTTATAAAGCTGCAGAAAATAATTGTTCTCGGCAGCAAACCATAAATTATTATTGTAAAAAGTTAATGAGCTGATACGTCCATCAAAAGAGAGCATTTCAATTGCCCTGCTATGAGAAAAATTTTCGCCGAACTTTATCATAGAAAGCTTTGTTTTTAATGCTGAATTTTCAAACACATAATACATTTTTTGACCTGTTCCATCCAAACAAATATCCAAGGGTCTTATATAATCGGGAAAAACATACTCAACCTGCTCAGATTCTCGAAACAATGGATTAACAGACATTATTCTTGTCAGACCGTTCCTTAATGAAACAAAGAAAATCCTATTATCTTTTTTAATAAGAGGCTTGAAACTTCCCGGAGTATTAACGAGACATTTTGCTTCTCTGCTGTCTAAGTTTACGGACCACAAACCGAGACGTCTTTGATTATTAGAACTAAGACTGTATTTTCCGACAAATACTTCTCTTTTTTCTGAGTCAACCAACAAAAGAGGGTGCACATTTTTAAGTAAAACCACCTGCTTGCCCAAACTGTTTTTGTAATATAAATCATAAGTTTCGGTGCTGTATCTCTTAGAGGAAACCCAAACAGATTCTTTGGTGTTAATACTTCTGTATGATCTAAAATATTTTCCGTCGATCTTACTGCTTAACTCATCAGGAAGATGCCGGTGAGCAGGAAATAATTTATTATCCAAATTCTCTACATAACTTATGTAGCTGTTAAAAGCTTCGTTAATTGAAACTCCGTATGAAGCTTTAAATAACCCTGTAAAATTAGAGGGACTTTTATATACGCTTTTCATTAAAGTCAGCGCTGCATTCTTTTTATAGGTTTCCTCCCAAAAAGTAATCATGCTATGAGCCTGAAATAGCATTTCTTCTCTTATCATTTCAGGCTGATTCATGATCCCCGCCAACTGTCTCAAATTATAAAGCCTTTTATGCCGTGCCATATCAATCAATCTACTGATTTGCAAAGTATCTGCAGGAAAAGCAAATTGGAGAGTAAGCCCTTCGATAAACCACTGTGGAACTGCCAGCTGCCCAACTTTACGTCCTAAAAAGTTACTTGATGCCGTAAGAGTTTTTAGTATCATTATGTGGGCTAATTTTTGAGCAAATCGTCTTTCCAAAGAATATCCTCTTGAGGAAAGCACACCAATCTCTTCAAAAATCTCTAATTTAAGAATATCTAAATTTGTATTAGCGGTAAATTCAACGCAATCATCGTGATTAGATAATACAATATCAAAAATCGTATTCTGCTGTTGAGGAAATTGCTCAAGAAGTCTTTTATTTATCTCTGAAAAACTTTTTAAAATCCTTGGAATAGCCTGCTCGACAGATTCAGGAAAATAGACTCTTAAATTACCTTTTGAAACTATTTTATGAGAACCTTGATGGCGATAAACAACCCCATCATTAAGTTCTTCAGAGCTTAAAGGATATAAAACACAAAAAAAAAACCGGCCAAAATTATTTTTAAATATTTATGCATTGTTTTTCTCAAAAAATCTCCTTTTGAAATTATTTCTTTTCATGAAAATATCAAGGTTATTAAATTTTAACTTCGCGGTCTCTTCCCCGCAAATTGTCTCCCAATCTTTGAAAAACACCGAATTAATTGCACAAGAATACTTTTTAGGTAACATTATTTTCATAATACTGCCATCCTCACTCTCGAGGTCTATATAAACATTTGTATTGCCTCTGTATTTTTTTATAAGATCAAGCAATCTGTTATAAGTATCTTTATTAGCAACTTTTGCCGGAATATTCAATAGAATTCGACCAAAGTTTTCTTCTCCAAGATCAGAAATTGATAAAACCTTTTCTGCATTCAATTTTATGGAATCATCCATAACTTGAGCCTGCACAACCAAAAACAATGGTTCATCGGGAATAAGTTTATGACTGCAAACCTCATACGTCTTAGGAAAAACAGATACATCAATAGTCGCATTATCTGCTTCTAAGGTTATAAATGCCATAGTATCGCCTTTTTTTGTAGTATGGCGTTTAAAAGTTGTTAAAATACCTGAAATCCTCATTGGATTATCGCAAAAATAAGACAATTCCGACTCTTTAAGTTCTTTATTTTTCATTCTTTCCGAAAACTCAAAAATGTCAGAAATACTGCAAGTATTAAAAGCTTTTCCTATACTCGAAAAACTTGCGTATGGGTTTCCGGTCAGGTAAAAGCCAAAAACTTCTTTTTCATTCAACAGAAGCTCTTTATCAGGCAATTCAGGAATATCCGGAGGTAAAACGTCAGTATTACCCATACTTTCGCCTATATCACCCTGAAGATCAAAAAAGGTCGTCTGCCCGGAATTTCTATTTTTTTGCAAAACTTGTCCGGATTTTAAAGCCTCTTCTGTCATGGCCAAAAGCTGACTTTTCTTTAATCCAAACTCATCAAACGCCCCGGACTTTATTAAAGCATCTATAACACGACTGTTAACTACCCTGGTATCTACTCTCCGCGTCAAATCAGACAAAGATTTATAAGGCCCGTTTTTATCTCTTTCACAAACCAATATTTCAACAGCACCCTCGCCGATTCCCTTCAATCCGCTTAAACCAAATCTTATGCAATCATTTTCAACTTTAAAGGGGCTAAATGACTTATTAATATCAGGCGGTAAAATCTTAATTCCTAATGCCCCACACTCTTGAATATACTCGGCAATCTTGTCGGTGTTATTTATTTCTGAATATAATACAGCTGCCATAAACTCAACGGGGTAATGGGTTTTCAAATAAGCTGTTCTGTAGGTTATAACGGCATAAGCAGCTGAATGAGATTTATTAAATCCATATTCGGCAAATCCCGCCATAAGATTGTAAATCTTAGTTGCAAGCTCTCCGTCAACGCCCTTTTCAATAGCGCCCTTAACGAACAGTTTTCCGAGCTTTTCCATTTTATCAATTTGTTTTTTGCCCATAGCTTTTCTGAGACCGTCAGCTTGAGCCATGCTAAAACCGGCTAAAACATTTGATGTTTTCATTACCTGCTCTTGATACAGATAAACTCCATAAGTGTCCTTTAATATTGGTTCCAGAGACTCATGCGGGTAAGCCGTGTCGACTTCCCCGTGCTTTCTTTTTACAAAATCTTCAACCATACCCGATTTTAATGGGCCGGGCCTGTACATTGCCAACAAAGCCACAATATCTTCAAAAACTGTTGGGCGCAGTCTTGTCAACAAAGAACGCATGCCTGAAGATTCAAGCTGAAAAACTCCCAGCGATAAACCTTTAGAAAGCAAAGCATATACTTTTTGATCATCAATGGGAATACGCTCTAACTCTATCGTAATTCCTCGTGACTCTTTTATGTTGTTCAGAGCGTTCTTTAAGATCGATAAGGTTTTTAAGCCCAAAAAATCCATCTTCAAGAGGCCAATATCTTCCACAGCCTTTTTTTCGTATTGAGTTACTATGTTCTTATCTTTATCAACATAAAGAGGAACAATTTCTTGTAAATCAACTTTTGAAACAACAACACCGCAAGCGTGAACTCCGGTATGTCTGGCCAAACCATCAACAGTGCCGGCAATCCTTAATAGTTTTTTTTGTTCCGGAGTTCCGTTTTCAAATATTTCTTTTAACTCCGGAACTTCGGAAATAGCTTTTTTAATATGTGTCCCGGGCTTATCGGGAACCATTTTTGCAATTCTGTCAACTTCGGAAAGACTTATCCCCAAAACTCTGCCAATATCTCTGATTGCCATCTTGGCAAGCATGAAATTAAAGGTAATAATTTGGGAAACACGGCCTTTGCCATACTTTTCTTTAACATAATCCAAAACAGTGCCGCGGTCTTCATCACTAAAGTCCACGTCAATATCAGGCATGCTTATTCGTTCAGGGTTCAGAAATCTTTCAAAAAGTAAGTCATATTTAAGGGGATCAATATCTGTAATACCTAACAAATACGCAACAATTGCGCCTGCCGCAGATCCTCGACCCGGTCCGACGGGAATCCCGCATCGCTTCGCGTAGTCAATAAAGTCCCAGACTATTAAAAAGTAATCACAAAACCCCATCCTTTTTATTACAGAAAGCTCATATTCAAGCCTCTCTATAATATGTTTGCCGGGATTGTCTGACCCGTATCTCCAAATTAAACCTTTATTACATAATTCTGTTAAATAGCTCTCAGAAGTCTTTCCATCGGGTAAATCAAACTCGGGCAAAATCGAATCGCCGAATTTTAGTTGAACATTGCATCTCTCGGCAATAAGAACCGTGTTTTCAAGTGCATCCGGCCATTCAGAAAACAAGCTTGTCATCTCTTGAGGCGACTTAAAGTAAAAATCCTTGGAACCAAAACGCATTCTTTTTTCATCATCTATTTTTGCATTAGTCCCAAGACAAAGTAAAGCGTCTTGAGCTTCCCAGTCCTCCGGATTAACGTAATGCAAATCGTTGGTTGCAACAAGAGGCGCGTCGCATTCCCTGGCCAAGTCAACAAGAGGGTTTAATACTCTTAATTGCTCAGCAATACCATGATTTTGTATTTCTATATAAAAATTGTTCTTGCCAAATACTCTTTGATAATATTGAACAATTTCCTTTGCTTTTTCTTTGTCTCCCTTAAGAAGAGAGTTAGGGATCTCTCCTTTTAAACAAGCACTTAAAGCAATTATACCGGAACTGTATTGTTCAAGTAATTCGTGATCTATTCTCGGTTTATAATAAAAACCTTCTGTATAAGCAAATGTCGCGAGTTTCACAAGATTTCTGTAACCCTCGTTATTCTGCGCTAACAAAACCAAGTGAAAAGTTTCTTTATTATCGGGGCTATGAATTTTACGATTTTTTGAACAAACATAAGCTTCAAAACCGATAATAGGCTTTATGCCACGCTTCAACGCACACTGATAAAATTCAACTGCCCCAAACATGCTGCCATGGTCTGTTAAAGCAACGGCAGGCATATGAAAACGTCTGGCAGCATCTACCAAATCATTGATGCGTGCCGCACCATCAAGAAGGCTGTAATGACTGTGAACATGAAGATGTACAAAATTTGTATGCAACATGTGCCTATTATACATTATCAAGTTAGTTTTCGCATCAAAAACAAAAGCTAATTGTCAAAACTTTAATTAGACAATTAGCTTTATATATAAAAATTAGAATTAAATTAGTCCACACTTAAATGAATCAACGTTGACCCATCATCTGTTCCTTCAACCTTTAACACTTTAAGAATTCCTTGTCTTGAAACTTTAAATTTTTCCTGCATGACCAAAAGATCTTTATCTATATTCCTTGGGTTACTTCCAAAAGTTATCAAGTCTCTTTCAAAACGCTTTATCATACGCCTTAAATCTTCAATGTCCGAGGCAGTCAGATTACATCTCTGAACAACCCGATGAAAATTGGTCGCTTTACCTAATTCGATTACATTACTGCTTAAATCTTGCAAAAGTCTTATAGCGTGATATTTATCGAGATCCTGCATTCTTGCGACTGTTTTGCCAACATCATTCTTTATCCAGCCTTTATCGAGGAAAAGTCTGAAAACATCTCTGATTTCATCGTTAGCCTGAATCTTGGGTGAAGGATTTGAATCCCATTTACCTAAACGACTCATCTTCAAAGGGGGCACTTTTGACTGCTCTCTTGTTAATGGCTCTGTATTCGGGGGTATTCTCAAAGACAAAGTAACTTGTTTGTCTTTCATATTCTTAGGAACTGGAATAGTAATTGTTGAATCCGCACTAACCTTATAAGTGAGAATTGCCAACATTATAAATGGTAATACAAACGGTATAATAGCCCTAACTTGTAGTATGTATTTCATGCCAACCTCCGGCTTGTTTATCAAAGTGGCTATCGACAAGTACAATATTTTTTTTAACTTATTTTCTGATATACTGATAAAAATTAAATGTCAGAGGTTCAAATGTATAAAAGAAAAGTAATATTCGGTATTCTGTCAATTTTTATCTTACTATCGCTTCGTGCATACGGAACTTCATTTTCAGAGAATTATTCGTATTCTGCAAAAAGCCAATTCGGAGCAGTAAGCTGTGGACATCCGTTAGCTGTTCAAGCCGCATTAACAATTTTAAAAAGCGGCGGGAACGCAATTGACGCTGCTGTGGCATGCGCTTTTATGTTAGGCGTTGTTGACTTCTCTAACTTTGGACTTGGCGGCGACGGTTTCGCATTAATTTGTTTGCCGAATGGGCAGGTTATCGGATTTGATGCTTCAATTCAAAGACCTCAAGCTCTAAAAAAACTTGATAAGAAAAAAATTAAAGACTCCTCACACATCGGCCTTCCTACAGCAACTGAAATGCTTCTTAAAATACTGAGATTATATGGCTCAAAATGGCCGTCAGAAGTCTTATCCCCTGCAGTATTAGTCTGCATAAAAGGCTTTAAAATCTCGTCATATCTTGAAAAAGTAATTGAGCAGAAATTATTATCAATAAAAGATAAAGCTGCCATAGAGTTCCTGGCACCGGAAGGATTTCCTTTAAGAGCCGGCACTGTTTTAAAACAACCAAAACTCGCAAAAACATTACTGCAAATAGGAAAAGACGGCGGACGATCTTTTTATTACGGTGAACAAGCCGGAATCATTTCTGAAGATATGAAATCAAAAGGCAGCTTATATACTTTTGCCGATTTTATAAAATATAAAAGCAAATATGTTAAGCCTGTTCGAAAAAAATATAAAGACCTTACAATCTATGGAACTCCGGCTCCCTCAAGCTCTGTTGTTTCAATTTCGATGGCATTAACTTTACTTGAGAAACAAGTGAAACTTTTTCCGCAAAACCCCGAAGAAATATTGGAAAACGCGATTATTGGAAGACAAGCAGTCAATTCAAAATACAATTATTTAAGCAAAAGCATCCATAATCCGACATTATTTAACAATTTTTATTCAAAAGCCACAGCGGATACCAACACAACCCATTTATGCGTAGTTGACAGAAATGGCATGGCAGTATCTATGACCTTAACATTAGGTAACCACTTCGGAACAGGCGAGTTGTCACCTTTCGGCTTTTTTTACAATAATGGAATGAGAAACTTTACCGTCGGCTCACTTTACCCTGAAGATTATCCTTCCAATGCAGGTCCGATATCTTCGAAATCTCCGATTATGGTTACAAAAAATCAAAAATTCTATATTGCACTGGGAGGAGCCGGCGCAGACAGAATTATCACCAATACCGGCCTAATATTAGCTCGTCTGTTGAGAGGGCACAGTTTATCCAAAAGCGTATCAGCTCCGCGCTTTTTTCTTGACCACAAAAACAACTTAAACATTGAATGGCAGCCTAATACAGCCTTAACAGACAAGCTGGCGAACGAACTAAAAGAACCCTACAAATTAACCCTCAAAGCCGGCTGCGACGACTACTTCGGGCTTATAAGCGGAATTATAGCAGATCAATCAGGGCATTACAACGCGGTAGCCGATCAAAGAAGAGACGGAGCTTGTGGAATCATAAAAGACTAAGCCAACGCAAACTAGAAAACAACTTCGTTTCCGTAGTCATCCCCGGGGTAGTAATCGTCATCATCGTCACCAAAATTTCCGTCTCCGTAACTTCCTGTTGGCGGGGGCGGAATATAGTCCTCGTCGTCGCCCGACGGTTCATAATCATTGGTATATGTTGTCGGAGTAAGCATTTCAGGTTCATCATCCGAGGTATTTCCAGAATAATCGGAATAATCGGAATCATCGTTTTGCCCCTGCGAAGCAGGTGTCGAAGATTCCCATGAGTTTTCTTGAGTAGGAGTATTCTCAGAATAATTCATTGGACTGTCTTCCAAAGAAGTCCCTAGGTCATCGTCAGAAAAGTCACCTTCTAATGTTAATTCATCAGGAATTTCACCGGGCATTATCCCGCCCATCATTTCTAATTTTGGTAAAGTAATAGAAGAAATCATTTTTTCGCGAATATTTGTCATATGCTTCATCATCTGTAAGCTGCTATGATAAAAATTCAAAACTACCAGTTTTTTTCCTAGGGGTATCAATACCATATGCGCAAACAAACGTTTGTCACCCATTTTAAAATGAAAAAGAATGTTTCCGATTTCTACTCCGGCCAGTTCGCCCTTCCATTGGTCATACAGCCTAGGTTCAAAAGGCATCAAACTGTTTTTAATTCCAACCCCGACTTGTGATAAATTTTGTGGAGTATCATAAGTGGCGGCTTGCACATGAAGCAAAAAACGGCCTTCAAAAGAAGTTAATGAAGCAAGCAAAGCTTCGCTGATATTTTCTTTAAGTTCATATGATCTTGGGATATTTATTCCAAAGTCAAATTCCTTGTTCCTGAATGCTCTGTATCCTAATTTTTGGTCATAAAACGGACGCAAAATATATAAATACTTTTGTGGAGAAATTCCGTTGAGAGAGGTTCTAAAAGATTGAGTCAGTCTTTGATTATTCAGAACGTAATCATAGACATACCATCTATCTCGCATATAGCAACAATAAACAATAAAATCAAAACGACCTCTGTTTGTATCTAATCTGACGACTACCTTACTTTGTATTTTCCCATGGTATCTTGGATTTGAATAATCAATTCTTGCGCCTTCTGCAACCCTATTCATGATTTTAGACAGAAATTTAAATTCGTTTCTGTGCGTTTGAATTTGATAAGAAAACAATTCATTATAATCAGCTTGCTCGAGTCGAGAAAGGTTTCTGCCATACATCAATTTCAGAAAGGTCTCAACCTCGAAATTTGCCAAACAAACATCAGACTGCCCTGACATCATTGCGCCCATGAATTCATAAACCATAGGAACCGGAGAAGGCAATTCCGCACGTGCTTCGGGAGGTTCCGGGATATCTCTTAACAGCGAATCATAAACAGATTGCGCGTTTGTTTGTCCCAGGGCCGAAAAAAGAAAAAAGAAAAACACGATTAGTTTCATATATTTTTTGGCTAACATTTCTTAATGGTATTGTATCTTAGTTTTATTGTCAATATGGTACAAAAATAAACGCGTGGTTGTTTTTCAAACCACGCGTTTATTTTTAAACTATTTTCTTAAAATCACGCCTGTCGTGGGGGGAACATTGTAGTTCCCGACAGCAGAACCAAGCCCTTGATCCGAAATCTTTTCACCGTTACAAACTACAGTCCACGCGCCTTCTGAGGGCAACCTAAAATCAGCCCAATTATGTGAATCACCATTTAGAAGAACCAAGAAAGTCTGCTTCCCTTTTAAAATCATTCCGACAGCGTTTCCGTTAGCCGGTTGGATCCACTCAATTTGTTGATTGTTAAGAGCTGTTTTGTGTCTGAAATTATCATATTTCAGTCTCATTTTGATTAAACCGCTGTAAAGGTCGAAGATATCTCTATTTTTTTCTTTAACAGTCCAATTTATATAATTTACATCATTATCTTGATCATAAGAATTGTGATTTCCGCCTTTACTGCGATCAAACTCTTGTCCGGCATGAATCATTGGTATTCCTTGTGCGGTAAGAAGAGCAATCGCAGCAAGTCTTGTTTTTCTTTTGTCATTTCCGAATAAATCAGCTAAGGTATAGCCGTCGTGAGCTTCAAGATAATTCAAACTTTCCGCAGGTTTTGCAGCCCACCAAAAACATGAGCCGGCCAAAACTGTCATAACATCATTTCTGTTTGCCTGCCCATTAATTAAGCTTCTGATTTTTTCTCTGAAATCGTCATTCCACTTTGAAAGTCTGGTATTTCTAAAATCACTTTTTGCCCATTGATTTCTTTGCCAATCTGCAGCCCAAGGCTCAGCGGTAAGAATAATATCACTTGGAAGCTCATCTATAATGCGTTGCATTGTATTTTTGTCGATTATTGTTCCGAGGTCAAACCTGAATCCGTCAACCTTATATTCATTCACCCAATATTTCAGTGAATCCAATATCATCTTTGCCGTCATGGGATTTTCGGTTCTTACTTCGTTTCCACAGCCGGTTCCATTCCAATAATATTTTTTATTGTCTGGCATTAATCTGTAATAGCCGGGATTATCGAGGCCTTTAAAATTAAGCGGCTGACCTTCGTGATTTCCTTCTGCTGTATGATTATAAACGACATCCAAAATAACAGCAAAACCTTCGCCATGCAAACCGTCAATCAAAGCTTTCAACTCTTTAACGCCTTCTCCGTTTTTTCCGCTTGCATAAGAGCATTCAGGAGCAAAGAAGTGACTTGTCATGTACCCCCAGTGGTTAACAACACCGGCAAAGTTATTGTCAAATTCATGAACCGGCATTAATTCTATTACGTTTACGCCGAGTTCTTTCAGATGCCCCAAAACTTTTCCGGTATTTTTACCCTCTAACATTCCAAGATAGGTACCTTTAAGGCTGTCTTTTACCCCGGAGGATTTGTGAGCGGTGAAGTCCTTTATGTGCATTTCATAAATGACGGCATCTTTTGATTCAGGTCTTTTGAAATTTTTATTTTTCCATTGGTAGTTTCTGTCAACAATTACGCTTTTCCCGTTGTGATCGACATTAGCAAAAGCATAAGGGTCTGACAACAAATTATCGGGGTCAAACAAACGGCCATCACCTTTTGGGCCGGAAGCAGTATAACCGTAGAATTTTCCGTAGAGTTCGCCGTCAACTATTGTTTTCCAAACTCCGCCGTTATCTTTCTTCATCGCTACTTTTTTACCGGCCTTATCTGTCGCTTTATTAAAAAGATGCAATGTTACATCTGTAGCTTCGGGAGAATAAACCGCAAAATAAGTTTTGCCCGAAATAACGTGAGCCCCTAATTTAATATCTGCCAAACTATTACTTTTTTTAGCAGGTCTGTTTTTCTTATTAGATGTGTTAGTCCTTATGGCTGTTTTGTTATTTTTTAAGGCCTTGTGAGCACTTGTAAAGTCTTTTTTCAAAAGAGAAATTGAAGAAATTTTTGTGGCAAAACCTTTGTCTTCAGTGGTTGCCAAATAATTTACTCTTTCTTCTGTTGCTTTAAGCCCTTTATTAAAAGCATAAACTTCTGCTTCAGTTTTTGCTCTGTATGCATAAGAACGCAATTCTTTTAAAACAGTATCGACCTGCTGTACAAGTTCTATTTTTGAAATAATTGCTTTAAAAGAATTTT
This sequence comes from bacterium ADurb.Bin157, assembly GCA_002070375.1. Lineage (GTDB taxonomy): Bacteria > Muiribacteriota > Ozemobacteria > Ozemobacterales > Ozemobacteraceae > MWDD01. Next base: position 40,243 of record MWDD01000016.1, read on the forward strand.
CACCGGCATTTTGTGCTACGTGTACGGAGTTGTTTGCATCTGTGTTCTTTGTTGCAACATTAGCATTGTGGTAGTCTCTCGCGATTCTGTTCAACGATCTGATAACTTCTTTTTCCAGATTGATTTGCTCTGAAAAATTATTACCCGAACCGGTTGCATAAAGAACATTACCAAAACCAAAAAGTAAGGCTAACAAGATGCAAAGTCCGATAAAAGAACGTAATCTGTTCACGTGCATATATTTTTTGCCTCCAAATCTAACATACATCTATTTAATTATAATGATTTTTTATACAATTGGTAAGACCGTACAAAATTATATATTAATTTTTTCTATTTAACTGTTTTTCTGCTTCAGCTTTAAGGTCTTTTTCAGGTTTGTGTTTTAGTACTTCTTCGTACATCATTTTCATTTTATCATTCTGATTAATTAACTTATAGCCTCTGGCTGCAGATGCATAGGCTTCTGCCACATTTGGATTATTGGGATACAACACCGGCACTTTAAGTATTTCCAGTATTCCCGCCTCAATTTTGTTTGCCTTTATAAGGCTCTTTCCCAACCAAAGCCTGCTTTCAGGAATAGCTATATCACCTGCCGGATAATCTTTAATAACCGACGTGAAAACTGCTATCGCATTTTCAAAGTCTTCAAGTTTATAGAGAGAAACTCCGACAGCTCTTCTTGCTTGTGAAGCTAACGGATGCTTAGGATCTTCTGCCACAATAGCCTTATAGTGCTGAATTGCCAATGGATGATTACCCAATCGAGCGGCAATTTCCGCAATATTAAACCTTGCCTCTTGCCTGAAATAACCTTTTGCATTGAGTAATTCAGAGAATGCGGTTAAAGCATTTGCGTCATCTTTTAATTCAAGCCAATTCAAACCGATTTTGAAATAAGCGTCTTCTCTCATTTTTCCGTTGGGTTCTATTTCAAGGTATTTTTTAAATTTAGCGTTTGAATCTGTATATTTTCCCGCTTTCATAAACACCTCACCGGCTCTGAAAATTGCTTGAGGAGCCAATTCATTTTCCGAGACTCCGATTGCTTCAAATGCCACAATTGCATCATTGTAATTTTTATCAAGATATGCCAATTCACCGATTTGATACAAGGCATCGAATCGGGCTTTCCCATTTGGGAATAATTTAATAACACGATTAAAACTGTCGCCTGCCTGAGTAATATTACCAAGATTAAACCAACATTCACCGATTCTGTAGAGAGCTTTTTCTCTCAGAGAAGCTTCCACTTTTTCTCCAATTATCTTTTCAAAATCAATTATTGCTTCTTTAAACTGACTTAAAGCAATTTTCAGCAGTCCAATCTGATAATGAACTTCATTGATTTTTTCATTTTTTGGATACTTTTTTAAATATTCTGAAAATGCAAGCAAGCTTTTTTGAAATTCGCCGATTCTGGATAAAGCTAACGCTTTTGTATAGTCTACTTCTGCCTTATCTTTAACTTCCAATATTTGAGCATATTTATCAGCCCACTCCACTGCCGATTGGTAATCGTGAGTATTCATAAACAACTCAATCAAGTTTTTCAAACTTTCTTTTCTCACGACCGATTCAGTTTCTAAAACCTGATTCTTAAACAGTGAAATTGCTTTATCGCTCTCTCCGTTATTTATGTTACACCATGCCAGGGAATAAGCAGATTTTTGTCCTAAAACAGAATTAGGGTCAATGGCCATGGTCTTTGAATAATCTGATGCAGCTAATTTATATTCCTTTAAACGAAATTGGCATTCTGCAATATAAAATTGCACAGCCTGAATTTTATCTTTAGGAGCATGTTTTAATGCAGAATTAAAAAACTCTAGCGCCTTTTTATATATTGCTTGATTGAACCTTCCGACGGCAATCTGCAAATTACTTTCATATAATTGCAACGGTTTTAGAGAATTTTCCTTCAGAAGATCCTCATAGTTTTCGATCATTTTTTCTGTATCCATTGAATACTTAACCATTAAATAACCTGCTTTTAATTTAGCATCTGTCCAAAGAGGAATTTCCTTTTTAGTTACAGACAAAAATGCCTCTACCGCAGATTTAGGGTTGTTGTCCTTTGTGTGCGACCAGCCTAATCCATAAGCGGAGCGATCGTAATATTCAGAACCGGGAAATTCTTTAATAAGCTTTTTATAATAACCGGCTGCCTTGACATAATCTCCCTTTCTGTATTCACATTCAGCAAGCCAAAAGACAGCCGCATCCATCAATGAAAATTGCTCGGGATCAGAAGTCAGTCTTGTCAAAACCTTTGCTGCTTCATCATATAACTTACGCTGTATAAGGCCGAGGGCATATCTGTATTGTTCGGTTTGCTCGGGTGTATCTGCGTGAATTTCAGATGAATAAAGACCTATAAACAAAATTAAAGAACACAGTACAACAAAGCATTTTTTTATCAAATAATACACTGATTTTGCTCCATAAACGCTAATTTTTGGACAGTTTAACACAAAAAAAAATAAAATAGCAATACCCGTCCAACTCAGAAAAATTATCTGATAATTGCCGCTTTGATAACCACAAAATCGGTTCCTCCGAGATTAATTACATCTCCCGACTCAATTTGATGTTCTTTCTTTATGTTATTACCGTTAACTTTCGTTGTATTGTTTTCAGTAATTGCCTTTAGCATAACCTTGTCATTTGCGATAAAAAACTCTGCGTGTTCTCTGCTAACCTCAGAAGCGCTAATTACTATATGATTCTCTCTTCGTCTGCCCAATCTTATATTTTGGTTTGTCGCCTCATAAACCTCACCATTTCCTTCAAGCACAACATTTATTTTAATCTGAGAAGCTTCGGGCAAATTATGCGATTGACTTTGTTCTTCAACTACGACAGCTTTAATCTCATTAGTAATGGCATCTTCACTTACTACTTCTTTTGTTGGTTTATTGTTGTGTAATTTTTCTGTTGAAATTGAATCTATCATTCCCGTTGCCGCAGGTTTAGGTTGAGACAAGGCAGGGTCAGGCGTTACTTTAGTTTCTTGTTGAGACTTGGAATCAAATTGTTTTCGTGCTTTTTCCAGCTCTTCATAATTAATAAAAAGAGATTTTGTAGACATCATCTGAGGAGCGGTCTTTTGATATTTCCAGATCTTTCTGCCTGCAAAAAGCAAAAATACTCCTACAATCAGAATTACCCATGAATAACCCCGCCCTGTTTTCTTTTTAAAAATTAAGTTATATTTTTTTAGCGATTCTTGATCTGTTAATCCAAGCTCTATACTCTCAACCTCATGATTTAACGGCAAAAATTTCAAAACATATTTATCAGCAAATTTCGTTTTTTCGGGTTTTATCTCCAAAGTATTGTTATTCAGAATTTGAATATCCGGAGTTGTTTGAACTGCGCCCATATACTGAAGAAGACTTGCTTCATAATTAATTACGATTCTTTTATCGGAATTGTCAGGGATAATCGTCACTTCGAACATTTTTCCCTGCAATACATCATTAGGTAAAAGCAGTCTTGCTGCATCAACTTTGCTCAAAACTGTCAAGTTGAGTAAAACAATCAACACTACTATATAATTACGCATTTTATTTGCCTTTCTCCCATCCGGGGAACCACTCCATTAACTCTTGAACGCTGGCTTTATGTGGCCTATGTCGGCCAAATATTCTGTAAACAAAGTTTTTAGCAACTCTTTTTGAAGCTCGCTTTTTAACAGTATCTGCGATTAGCGAGGGATTGGCCCAGTTGCCGGAAACAGTAAGATCAACATAAGGAATACCCGTATTTCTGTCTTGCATAACTGAAGAAAGCTTACCAAGTTTTTTGCCTATCTCGCTATTTCTTAAGCTTTGAGGATTTATCATCAACTGCCCTCTCAGGCGCATTTGTTCAGGCTCAAACTCGCTATTGTCCAATTCAAGTCTTAAATGCGGACCGGCAAATAAGCCGTCAGCTACAAGAAGCTTTCCTTTAAATTCCTCTTCTTCTTCGGTCGATAAATAAAAATTTATCTGGCCCGTTCTTATATCCGGCGTAAGCATTTCTCCTGTCGTTTTTTTCATGGAAGCATCAACAAGAGGCAGCTCAGGAATAAATATATTTTTAAAGTTTAAATTAAATACAGCATCTCGAGAGCCCTTATCTGTCCAATCAACATTGAAATTTCCATCAAGGAAACCAAAAGCGACTTCTTTTTCGTTCAATTTAAGTTTTGAAAAGTCTATATTATTTAACTTGCCAAGCACATTTATTACAAAAGGTTTGTCCGGAGTAAAAGCGCCGGTTCCGGATTCTGTAACAATTGTTCCTCCTAATAAACCAAAGTTAAATTGTTCTAAAATTGCCTCACCGGAAGCAGGTTTCAGTTTCAAATCAATTTTATTGTTACCAAACGGTATTTCAATTTTTTGCGTTCCTGTGTCATAGGCCACTTTCATAGCTGTGCTATTTACCTTTGTCTCAATTAACGGGTCAGCCAAGTCACCTGTCACATCTACTTTTCCGTTTAAATAACCTTCTTCCGGGAAGGTTACGGCCGGAATCCGCATTCCTCCGAATAATGTTAAGAAATCTGCCGGATATAATTTATCAAAAGTTCCCGCCAAAAAAAGCTTTCCTGTTCTTATTGGATCTTCTAACCAGCCTTCAGAAACTTCAAAAACCGAACGTCCCAATTCTGCTCTGACGTTTTTCAGGCCAATTTTTGCATAGTTCGAGTCCGTTCTGCCTTCAAAAATCAAGCCGACCTTTAATTTTTTAATTGCGTCTTTCATTGCGGCAAACTTTATTGCACCCTCATCAAGGCTTGCTTTTCCTTTTGCGATAATCTTTTTAGGCGTTCCCGATACACTAAAGCTCCCATTAACTATGCCATTTTCGACTAAAAAAGCTTTTTCGACTTCTTCCGGCAATAATCCTGTTTTTAAAAAATTACTTAAAGCTGTCATTTGCAGGTCACTAATCTCAAGATCAAGATTTTCTATGACCGGTTTCAGTCCTTTTTCTAAGTCTTTTAATGCGGCTTTTCCTTTCCCTTTAATTGTTGCTCCTAAAATTTTCCCTGTAAGGTTGGCGAGATCCAAAGAAAACAGAGTGTTTTTAACTTTATTGAATTCTACTTTACCGCTAAAACTTTCTGCTTTAAGTATTGTTTTTCGTCTTGAGTCTTTAATCGGAAAATCAAGATTGATGCTACCCACCTGCACAAATCCCTTGGCAGAGGGCTCTTTAATGCTTCCGGAAATATCTGCGCTTGCATCAAACCTTCCGCTCAGATTAAAAGGAATATCAAATTTTCCTATTTTAGAAATCTCTCGTGCCAATTTGTCAATTTTCTCACTTTTAAGATTGAGCGTCAGAGTATCAATATGGCGCCCTGCATTAGCAATAACGCCTTTTGTTATAATATCAACTCCAAAGACATCAGCAGACAGATTTACCTCTACATCCGCTCCTGCAGGTGAAGTGAGATTAAAATACCTCATATCTGCCAGGGCCTTCCCAAGCTCAAAACTTACGTCTTTTACCTTAACAGAGGCATCACCGCTTTTAAAAGAAGCCCAATAACCTTCTGACTGTGTTTTTATTTGAGCATAGAAAGGAAGGTTAGCCATAAAATCTTGCATTTTAATTTTTAACTCAGGAAATCTTATCCAACCTTCTGCATTAGGTTTTTTAATATCCCCGCTTCCCAATAAGGCAAAACTGAATGCTCCAACAATTTGCAAGGGATATTTTTTGAGAAAATCTCTTCCTTCGGGCTGTGTTTTGATTGCCTCTAACAGCGTCGAAAAGTTGCTTCCTCCGCCTTTCAATGAGAGATTATCAATTATTTTATTGTTTGTATCGATTATACAATTTGCTTCTATTGGGAGCCCAAAAAATTCTGTCCTAAAATCTGTATTTATCTTTTTCGGAATAAATTTATTTTCTTGTGAAATTGGATCTGTTACCACGTTTAAAACGGTGTTATCCATCCATAAAGCTTTTTTTCGCCTAATAAATCGAAGTTTGTCAAATCCCGCAAAGAATTGAACATCATTCCCCATTTTCGTATTCAAAGATAAAATCTTATTTCCTTTTATATCGACACTGTCAAAATCCGGTTCGGCAGACAGTCCAAGAATTGCCTTAAGTCTTTCGGATGAAATTTTAAAGTCTTTATTATCTTTTAAAAAGCCTTCAATATTAATGTTGTAATCGTCAATACGTTGACTTTCCCGTTGAAACTTTGCATATCCGTCAATTTTAATATCAAGGTTATCAATTAACGCCTTTATCCCTTCGAGCCTTATGTCTCCTTCTTCAATCAATGCTTTTCCGGCAAGTTTAATAAAATCTGACGGGTAAACTTTGTTAACAATAGTTGTTCCATCAAGATCTACAACTAATGTGCTTTTACGCCAATCTTTTATTGTTTTAAAAGCGGTATTTACTTTAAATGGCCCTAATATCTGCACTCTTTTGCAGTATTCATTAAGTTGTCCGGCAATATTTTTAGGTAAAATATTAAACGGTAAAATGTCTTCTGCACTTCCTGAATCTACTATTTCAGCACTAAAATCAAAATCAGTATATTCAATTTTTTTACCTGCAACTTTTCGATTAAAAGTAACATTTGCTTTTCCTGAATTTCTGGTTAATAAGCACGCAAATTTGTCTACACCGGGTTCAATTTTAATATATTCAGCTTTAGTTGAAGCCTTTTCTCCTGATATGTCTGAGTCAATACTAAGAAATAACTCTCCCTCATCTTTAAAAATCAATGTTCCGCTGTGCTTAGACTGCACCTCTTCTATTTTTCCTTCCATTTTTTTCAGAGAAGCGGTTCTGTTTTCGATGGCTATGTCAATATTAAAATTTTCTATTGAGGGTAACCCGGCAAGTTGAAACTTAAAATCTTTCAAAGTTATATCTGTTCTTGCGTCATAAAGGGCTTCGTTTTCTTCAGAATTAAAAATAAGCTTTAAAGCACCGCCAATCCGGCTGTCTTTGGCTAATAAATCAGACTTTATACTTTCTAAGGAATCAATATTAACAACTCCGTTGAGCTCTTTAATTTTATTAAACAAACTATTTCCGTTTCTGTCTAACAAGAAATTTAAATTAAGCCTGTCTCTGTTTCTGGCGTCATAAAAAGTTACCGCCCTACCCTTTTGCCCAATATTAGTCACACCTACATTCAAATTTTGTCCTAACGCATCAAAAACAATACTGAAATCACCGGTTTCTTTCATGGTTGTAATTTGAAATGTTAACAAAGAAGGTTCTTCTCTAGTAAAAATCTTAAACACGTGAGCGTTATAATTTTCAGCGGGATATTTTTTCAGGCTAAGATTTACTCCGGTAATTTGCTTTGTTTTGTTTGGCAAAGTAATAATTCTTGATATAAACGGATCCGTAACAAGCTTTTGTGGGTTTGGAACTAAAACTGTCAAATTAACGATGTTTATTGAAGACAGATACCTTGCCGCCATTTTTTGCCTATGCTGTTCTCTATCCCATTTTGATCTTCTGTTAGTGGGTTTTTCTTGTTTTTTTTCTTTTGAAACTAAAATTGCTTGCTCTCTGGGAATTGAAAAGTCCCAGAGTGCACGGCCTTTCTCGTCTCTGTTGAGCGTGAGCACAGGATTTTCTATAACAATATTTTCAAGAACAAGATTTCCGAGTAAAACATCAAGCAAGGAGTATTCGAGAGCAATGCGCGGCACCGTAAGGAGTGTTGCAGCGGAGTCTATGTATTTGTTTTTAATCACAACGCTGTCTAATTCAACGCCCTTCAACAAATTGCCAGAAATACCTCCGAACTCAAGTTCGAATTGTCCATTTGTTAAGTTTGGGATCAGGCCTTCTTTAATGTGTCCGTCTATCAAATCCGAATTCAATCTAAAAAAGTTTAAAATAAATACGCCGGCCAAAACTAAAAATGCTACAGCAAGCAACATTAGAGCTTTTCTGACTATTTTTCTCAACAATCTTTTGAGATTTCTGCCGCTGCCGTCTTTGTGATTGCTTTTACGTTTTTCAAGCTCAATTATTAAACTCTCAATTTTTTTATTTTCATTATCGGTCATTTCTCTATACACACCTAGATTAAATTGTTTACCATTATAATCACAAAATGCTTAATTAGAACAACTAAAAAAAGAAAAAAACGGACAGTTTTTTTGTACACAGTCCGTTGTGAAAAAAAAACACCTAGATTAGGTGTAAATAAAACACATTTTAAATATTTTAGAAATAAAAGCCGTTAATTCGGCACTTTATAGCTTGCAAATCATTGGCATAATTTATGCTTGATAAATAATATAAGAACATAAAATCAGGAGAAGCCATAAAATGATCACCGAATTATTGCAAAGCAGCTTTATAGATTTAAACTTTGATGTATCAGACAAAGCGTCTGCAATAGATAAGTTAAGTGAGATGTTGTGTGGGTCCGGCAAAGTGAGTGATAAATCCCACTTTTCCAACGCTGTTTTTGAAAGAGAAAAATTAGGTACAACCGGAATAGGCTCCGGGATTGCAATACCTCACGCAAGAACCAATACGGTTAATGAAGTATCTATAGCCTTTGCAAGATCAACTAAAGGCGTAGATTTTAATTCAATTGACGGTGATCCTGTAAACTTATTTTTTGTGTTAGCTGCCCCGGTTGAATCCGGAAGCACTTATTTAAAATTATTAGCCAGAATCTCTCGTCTCCTGCGCTATCAAGACCTTATAGATGAACTTAAAACGGCTAAGACCAAGGAAGAAGTTATTTCTTTAATTGCATCAAGAGAATGAAAAAAATAGGGGGATTATTATGCGTAGCCATAACAATATCGACGACCTCTCTCTTTTACTCAGAATCCCTGCAAACAGAACATACCTTGAAAACGCATTAGTAACTATCGACGGCATCTGCGAACATTTCTCAGTTAACGAATTATCTTCTAAAAGAGTAAAAAAAGCAATTGAGCAAGCATTGTCAGATTCAATTGCAATGACCTCTTCAAACCCCGAAAGTCTTTTTGACCTTAACTTTTCAGTTAACAGAGACACACTTAATGTTCGCCTCGACAGCTACCCATTAGCAAACAATGGCAAGACTGTTCCAATAGGGTCTTCACAATTCACAAAAGGCACTGTCGGAACACGAAATCTCACAGAAAATTTTACTCATGTTGAAGAAGATGGCAGCAACTCATTTTTTGCGATGCAATTTAATTTAAGTCTTAACTAATTGAAATTGTCCCCCTTTTTTTTAAACCGGCTTAAGCCGGTTTTTTTATACAAAAAACACTATTGGCTCAGATATGAAAATAATTGATTTTTATACTGCAGTTATGTAGAATCTACATATGTTTCAAGAAAACCAAATTATCGGCAGACATTATAAATTATTGCAAAAACTTGGCGCAGGTGGAATGGGAGCTGTTTACAAAGCTCTTGACATAAACTTGGGCCGAGAGGTTGCGATTAAGTTTCTCTTAAAAGAAATTGCCGAAGAAAAAGAAATAGTTGACCGGTTTTTAAACGAGGGCCGTATAATTGCGACAATTAACCATCCCGCAGTTATATCGGTGTATGCTTCCGACGTAGAAGAAGCTACAGGCATGCCTTTTCTTGTAATGGAATTTGTTGACGGGCATAGTCTTGACCATTACAAAAAAGAATTAAGAAATGACCTAGACACACTTATTGATCACTTTATTAATATGCTGAGCGGCATAAACGCCTGCCATAAAAAAGGTATCATTCACCGCGATTTAAAACCTGAAAACCTCTTAATTAATAGCAGCGGGCAGATAAAGATTTGTGATTTCGGGATAGCACGCTCAGCGGGTCGACACACCAGAACGGGCATGGCCATCGGAACTCCGCACTACATGTCTCCCGAACAATGCATGGGTAAGCAAGACTTAATAACCGGCCAAACAGACGTATATGCCGCCGGTGTAGTTTTATTTGAAATGCTTACCGGCAAACTTCCGTTCAACCTGCAAAATAAAGCTGATGATCCTGCTTTGGCTATAGCCCTTATGCACATCAGCCAGAAACCTGATTATGCTTCATTTGCTTCTATACCTGAAGGTGTTTCATTTAAAGAATTAATTAGTCAAATGCTTGAAAAGAAGCCGGATGACCGTCCGGAGATTCCTGACATCATTAATAAATTAAAGGGAATACAAAAACGCCTTTCCTTATCCGGCCCCTCTGCTTCATCAACCGAATCAAAACCCACTACTTCTCAGCCTTCTGATATAATAGGCGAGATATATAAGGTTCAATGCGAAATCGGTTCAGGTGGGATGGGAAAGGTCGTTAAAGCTCTTGATACCTCATTAAACAGAATCGTAGCCATAAAAACTCTTCACAAAAGTTCTATTGTAGATGACTCACTTGTAAATCGATTTATCAAAGAAGGGCAAGTATTAGCTACGGTGCGTCACAAAAATGTTATGGGGATCTATGCTTCAGCAAAAGATCGAATTACAGAAGTTCCATTTTTGGTAATGGAATACATTGAAGGGCGCCCACTCTCAGAATTGCGTGATGTAATAAAAAAAGACTGCACCCGTTCAATTCCAATAATGTTGCAACTGGCTGAAGGTGTTGAAGCATTTCATGAACATGGGATTATCCATAGAGACCTCAAACCGTCGAATATAATTATAACTTCAGACGGCATTGTAAAAATAATAGATTTTGGTATAGCAAAAACTCAAGGCAATCTTACTAAAACAGGCATGACCATGGGTACCCCCGAATACATGTCTCCCGAACAATGTACGGGAAATAAGAACATAAGTTATAAATCTGACATCTATTCATTGGGTATCATTTTTTGGGAATTAATCTTTGGCGCAGTGCCCTTTAAACCGGATTCTGATCAAAACTCAGAGCTTTCTGTGGCATTAAAGCACATAGAAGCAACGCTCCCTGCACAAGTAATCATTCCGGACTTAACTTTGATACCTATAATTGGCTTAACAAAACGTATGCTGGACAAATCTCCTGATGCCAGGCCCGAGGTAAAGACAATAATTGGCACCCTTGAAGATTATCTTGCCGAACATGCTCCTGAGCTGTTATCAAAACCCTCTACAAGCAGAAGAAGCATGGCGAAATCGGGAATAAATTCTCTTTCTCAACTAGTTTCCGATGCTCAGATATCATCATCTTATTCTAAGAAAAAAATACTTATACCAATTATAGTCGCCATTTCTGTCGGCTTAGCATTATTGTTGTGGAAATCAGGTTTAATTGGCGGGAAAAATCTTAACGAAATAAAAAATGAAATCAATGAGCTGATTATTTCCGGCGAATATTCTCAGGCTCAGATTAAAATCAGCGAATTTGCCATGACCTCAGATGGACGCGAGCTGGCTCCAAAACTTAAAGAAGCTTTAGTTCAGCAAATATTATCCGATTCAACAAAAGAAGAAAAAGAAGGAAATTACGAACAAGCAATAAATCTTATTGCACTAGCGATTTCTATAGATCCGGGGAATCCCAGAGGAGCTTTGGGATTAACTCGACTACAACAAGAGAAAACAAAGTTTGAAAGACAAAAAAATAGAATTGATACTATCTCAAAAAACGCAGCGATTCTGCTTGAACAGATTGAGCCGGCATCAGGCACAAAGCTTCTCAATGAATTGATCAAAGAGCTTTCAGAAATTGGTCAAAATGAGTTAGTTTCTGATATTAAGTCAGCTTGGCGTTCAAAATTTATTAATAAAGGCGAAGAAATTTTATTAACAAACCCGCAAATGTCGCAAGCATATTTTAATGACTACCTTAAATATTTCCCGGGCGATGATGAGGTCATCACAATAAACGGTCAAGCAACCAAACAAATTGCTTTATTAGAAGAAAAACTGGCGCAGGAAACAATGCTGAATTCAATAATTCCGGCGCTGAAATCTGCCATCGAAAACTATATCCCCGGAACAAAGCCCACATTAATTACAAACAGAATTCAAAAAGTTCTGGAATTAGGTGATGAAGACACAGCACGGGAATTAAAAGAATTACTGGTCAAAAAGATGATTTTTGAAGCAGACAACCTTATGTTAGTTAACCCCGAAAAATCTATTGAGATATTTGAGCAAGTTAAATCCTTTTACCCTGATTTTATCGGGTTAGATAATAAACTTTCTCTTGCTCAAGAAAGTTTAAAATCTGTTATTGAAGCAGAGGAATTGAAAACAAAACGGGATTCACTTTACTCCCAAATAAGCAAAGAGACAGAGAAAATCGTTCCTCCTCAAGACGTGAGCACAATATTAAATTTAATATCGCAGCTTTCTGAATATGCCGCTTCTTCTTCTATTGTTGAAGAATTGCGCGAGAATCTGTATAAAAAATATTTTGATGCAGCCTCAAAACAGCTTGATAATTCAAATCTTGAGGAAGCAAAAAAAATTCTTGAAATTTGCATGAAGATAAGTCCATCTGCAAGCGGTCTTTCAGAGATTTCAGAAAAGATTGAAACAAGAATAATCGAAATGGCCAAAGAAAAAGAACGCTTAGCCAACCTTGAAAAAGAAAGACTTGCCCGAGAAAAGAAGGCAGAAGAAGAGGCTCTTAAGCTTGCTGAGAAAAGAAGAGCGGAAGCTGAAAAAAAGGCCGCAGAAGAACTAAAGAAGCAGGCAGAACTTAAAAAGATCGAAGAAGAGAAAAAGGCTGTTGAGAATGCCAGATTAGAAGAAATCAAAAAGCAGCAGCTTGAAAAGGATAAAGCCGAATCCGAGCGTATAGCGAAGATTGAAGCAGCCAGAAAAGCTGCAATAGAAGCGGAGAAAAAAGCAGCAATCGAAGCTGCAAAAAAAGCTGAAGCCCAAAAAATTGCCGAAGAAAAAGCAAGAGCAGAAGCTGAGTTACGCAATAATTTATATGTCGGGTCATCTGAAAAATATAA
>MWDD01000017.1 GCA_002070375.1 bacterium ADurb.Bin157
ACGATCGTATACTCTATCTTGAAGGAAGACTGACAAACAAACGCCTTGACAAGCCTCAAATAAATCTTTCTAATAGTTTTAAAGCTTATCTGAGCCCCTTACCGGCCTCTTCTGTTAAACGAGAAGAAGTAAAAAAAGAAATTGCTGATGAACCGACAGAACTCCCAATTAAATACCTTTACGTATTCAGAAACATGAACGGCAAACAAACACATGTTTTTGATGCAGGGTTTAATCATACAAATCACCTCTATATAGATAAGCAAACAAACTGGTGGTTTATCGGACTCAGAAATACAACTCAATTTGACAAGAACAAGAATTTATATAACCAAAGGCCTTATCCTTACCCATTCTCTGAAAACAACAATTTTTTATTCACAACCATGGAAAAAGACAAAATGGAGAATTTTACTAACTTTATTGCAAACTACAATCTTAGAAAGTTTATATTTTCTGATAATGCCTCAACAATTACTATGCTGGCAAACTTTAACGGCCCATTAAATGTCTGGTCCGGAAAACTAATAGAACTTATCTCAGGATTAAAAAAGGATAAAGATGCCGCAAATAAACACAATGAGTAGCTAAACTAGTTATTTTTTTAGTTGCCTCTTATTTATTTTTTGGTATACTTGGAGAATCCAAAACACTAAGGGGAGGCAAAATGAAAAAAAATTACGTTTTGTTATTTGTCTTATCAGCACTTTTATTGTGTACAAACATCTACGCAAAAACAGTCTTATATGATGACACTCATGGCCAAACAGCCGGAAACGCCGACTGGCTCACCAACGGAGCATACTCCGAAATGGCAGATATGCTTAAAGATAACGGTTTTACCATTGATGATCTGAGCAAAGTGTCCCCAAACAGAGTGTTCACAAAAGACCTTCTTGCCGGATACGATGCAGTAATTCTTGCTGAGCCGAATAACCCTTATTCTCCGGCAGAATGTAAACACCTTACCGAATTTGTTAAAAATGGCGGAGGAATGTTTATTATCGGAGATCACCACAATGCCGACAGAGATGGTGATGGCTGGGATGCCGTCAGAGCACTGAACGAATTTTGCCCCGCGTTTGGTTTTAAATTCCAGCAAAATACGGTATATGAAGCTCCGGTTGCAGGACCAATCAATCAAAACCACCCCGCAATGTTTGCATTCAGAGCCGTTGGAATATGGGCAGGAGCAACATTTGATATTATTGAAGCTCCCGATGCAAAAGCAGTCAGCCTGATTGACAGCCGAGTATCGAAATCCCCATATATGGTGGCTTCTGAATACGGAGCCGGAAGAGTCTTTGCAATTGGCGACAGCTCACCGTTTGACGACGGCGTTGGAAGCGGCGGAAAAAACAAATTGCACGACAGTTATGACTCTTTTATGTTTTCACACCCCCAAATTGCCTACAACGCAATGAAATGGGTAACCAAAACTAACCCCACAAAACGCATTCCCTCAAGAAAAGTGGCCTTTTATAACGAAGCAAATCCCGGCGATAAAGCAATAAATATCCTGATTGATGCCGCTCACGGTAACGCGTCTTCAGATAAAATGGAAACATTTGAGCGCCACATGGTTAAAAATGGTTTAAAAGTATACTATACATTAAACCTCATCAGACCTGAAATGCTTAAAAACTTCGGAATTTTAATGATTCCTGATCCCAGCCTAAAATATATTGACAGCGAAGCTAAGGCAATAGCGGAATGGTTTATGGCCGGAGGCAATCTCGTAATGGGCGGAGCCTGGGACTCATCAAAACTCAGAGGAACAGCCACAATGAATTACATACTCGCCCAACTTGGCTCAGTCATGAGATTCAATGATGACCAAGTACACGATCCAACAAATAAAACCAATAAACCTTGGGGCGTCTTAGCTCACAACATCAAAAAAGGACACCCAATAGTTGAAGGTGTAAAAACAGCAATTTTCTGGGGCTCTTGCTCACTTATCAGCAGAGACAACAAGCCCCTCAAAGAACAAGAAGGCCTCGAAATAATTGTAAGAGGCGATGACGACACTTTTAACAAAGACGGCTTTCCAAAAGTTCCGGCAGTCATGTATGAAAAAGGCTCAGGAATCCCACTCATGGGAATCGAAAAAATAGTTAACGGAACTCTTGTTCTGATAGGTTGTTGCAATTTTACAGATTATCAATATCCGGACAGTGACATTAATATGGCACAGCCCGGTCCGGCTCCATTCAAACATGAAACTCCGCAATTATATGACAATCTCATGAAAATGCTTGCCGGCAAAAATCGCAAAAAGTAATTTTATTTCGTTGAGGGCAGTGTTTATACTGCCCTCATTTTAAAGGAAAGAGTAATGCCAAACAAAACAAAAGTTGACTGGGGAGCATATCTGTATTTAATGCCGGTGGTACTGATTCTTGTTGCTTTTCATGTGTTACCCATTTTTTATTCTCTTGCCGTAAGTTTTTACGAATGGGATCTGATAGGCTCACCGGAATTCATCGGAACAAATAACTATAAACAGTTGTTCCATGATCCGATGTTTTTTAAATCAATATGGAATACCATCAAATATGCTGTAATAAGTGTTCCTCTTTCGATTTTTTTATCAATGGGAATCGCTATTCTCTTAAATAACCCAATCAAAGGAATAGGCGTTTACAGAACGATCTATTTTATTCCGGTTATTACCTCTATAAACGCTGTTGCAATAGTATGGAACTTTATTTATCACCCCGATTTCGGGTTGTTAAATAAAATTTTGTCTTGGTTCAGTATAGACCCGGTCGCTTGGTTACAAGACCCGGACTGGGCACTTCCGGCTATTATTTTTATGAGCGTATGGAAAGGGTTGGGACATAATATAATTATTTTCCTGGCAGGATTGCAAAACATACCTAAACACCTTTATGAGGCCGCCAGAATTGATGGTGCAAGCAGATGGCAGCAGTTTAAGCACATCACTTGGCCATTACTAACCCCCACAACATTTTTTATTTTTACAATGTCAACCATAGGATCCTTTCAGGTGTTTTCACAGGTCTACATGATGACCCCAAGAGGCGGACCCCTTAAAAGCACCATGGTTGTTGTTTATTATTTGTATCGAAAAGCTTTCGAACAATTTGAATTTGGCTATGCTCTCGCAATGGCATTTGTATTGTTCATGGTTATCTTTGCTTGCACTCTTTTCAATAAGCTATACCTTGAAAAGAAAGTACATTATTCTTGAGCGAGGCAAATAAAATGAATGAAATTAAACATCCCGAATATATACCCGTTCACGTAATACTTATTCTTGGTGCTATTTTTATGCTCTTTCCCTTCATATGGATGATAAGCACTTCTTTTAAAAGCCAAGATGAAATATTGAGCACAACAAAAGACATAGTGCTCTTGCCCGACAGCGTCAGACCCGAGTTCTTTAATGGCCCGGAAGAAGCAGACAGGGTCGAAAGAAAAAAGGCTGATGCCAAAAGATGGGAAGAAGAACAAGCTAAACCTGAATCTGAAAGAGATAAAAGAGTAAGGAAACCATTCCAATGGTTAGATAACTATACATATGCCCTAACCGCTCAACCGTTTTACAGGTTTTTCTTAAATACAATTTTTGTTACGATTACAGTAACCTCTGTCTCACTTTTTTTTGCTTCACTCGCAGCTTATGCCTTTGCATTCTTTAAGTTTCCGCTTAAAGATACAATCTTCATGATGCTTCTCGGAACAATGATGCTTCCACAACAAGCACTGTTGATTCCTAACTATATTTTTCTCTCGAAAATCCATTGGGTGAACAGCTACTTAGCTCTTACGGTACCTTGGTTGGCCTCTGCTTACGCCGTATTCTTTTTGCGACAGTTCTTTATGCAATTACCTAAAGATCTATTTGATGCTGCGGTTATAGACGGCTGCACCAGATTTCAGTTCTATTATAAAATAGCATTGCCTCTTTGCAAACCCCCCATGGTAACCTTGGCGATATTTACATTCCTGTCCAACTGGAACGCCTTTGTCTGGCCGCTTATCGTTACAAATGACACAAACTTACGTGTTATTCAAGTGGGATTAAGTTACTTTTCATCTGAAGCAGGCACCAGATGGGGTCCTCTGATGGCAGCTTCCACAATGACCATTCTGCCTTTGGTAATCATGTATTTCTTGGCTCAAAAACAATTTGTGGAATCTCAGGCGACATCAGGAATGAAGGAGTAAAATCATGAGAAACTTTCTCATCGGAGTTTTTATTTTCTGGCTTATAATAGTCGGTTTAATAATAGATCACGAAAAAAAGACAACCGGCCCTACACTTATAAAAGGCAAAAACAATAGCAACAAAACTGAAATAGTTTTCTGGCACGCAATGGGCGGCCCCCTCGGAATAGTAATGAACCGAATGATTGACAGATATAACGCCGGACAAGAAAACTACCATGTCAAAAGCGTTAATATGGGCGGATATGATACCTTGGCAAAAAAAGTT
This sequence comes from bacterium ADurb.Bin157, assembly GCA_002070375.1. Classification (GTDB taxonomy): domain Bacteria; phylum Muiribacteriota; class Ozemobacteria; order Ozemobacterales; family Ozemobacteraceae; genus MWDD01. Next base: position 4,466 of record MWDD01000017.1, read on the forward strand.
TTGGCATCTCTGGTTGCAAATGAAGCACCCGATATTTCTCAAAATTACGAAACACTCACAAAAAAGTTCATCAGACACAATAAAATTGTCTGTCTGGATGACCTTATCGAAGCCGACATAGCAAAAGGCGGGGAAGACATAAAAAAAGATATTATTCCCGTGTTGTTAGAAAACAACACATTTGGAGGAAAACTATACTCTTTCCCATTTAATAAAAGTGTGCCGGTACTTTATTATAATAAGGATATGTTCAAAGAAGTAGGCCTAGATCCAAATGCCCCCCCAAAAACATTGGATGAATTGGCTGAATTTAGCAAAACAATAAGAAACTACTATGTCAAACTAAGCGAGGAAGCAAAAACCGAAGCCGATAAATTGAGATTTAAAGAATATTATGGATACGGCTGCAGTAAAGCAAACGTTTGGGGCTTTCTTAACAGAATAATGCAGTTCGGCGGATACATTGTTAAAAGAAACGAAGAAGATATATTGGTTTCCGGATTTAACGAACAACCCGCTATAAAAGCCCTCTCCCACTTACAAGAAATGGTTAAAACAGGTTCTGCAAGAGAAGGACAAGCATTTGACCACCAAAATGACTTTATAGCAGGAAAAGTTGGTATTATTGAAAGCAGCATAATCAGCAAAGTTTTTATGGAAGAAGATATAATATTTAACTATGGTGTTGCCTCTTTGCCCGGAGTAATTATTAACGACAAGATAAACAACGGAGTTATTCTCTCTGGAAGCAACATAAATATATTTAATAACGGAGACCCCAAAAAGATAGCCGGAGCCTGGGATTTTGTTAAATGGTTTACTTCCACAGAAAACGGCGCTGAATGGAGCATAGGAACGACATATCTTCCCGTAAGAAAATCTTCGGTTGATTCGAAAACAATTAAAGATGCACGCAAAGCTGATTCAAATTTAAACGCAGGATACGAACAACTCGGTCACTGCAATTTTGAACCAAGGCTTACCGCTTGGTTTGAAATACGAGATATGCTCGCAGATTATATCGAAGAATCTTCTTTGAAAATGGGAAATCCCAAAGACTATTGCGACAGAATGAAATATGATGTTGACAGCAAACTTAGATATGTAACAGATAAAGATGAATAAAATGATACCCTCAGAATTATTATCGACTGCCAAAACAATTATCAATAAAATAAATCAAAGTAATTCTATTTTGATTTCTTCACACATAAGACCCGACGGAGACGCAATTGGCTCGGTTTCAGGTTTACTCAAATCTTTACTGAAAGCCGGCATTAAAAACATTGAAGTTGCCTTGGCCGACGGAATTCCCGATAGATTCGCTTTTGTTTGGCCGTCTGATTTCAAGATAATACAAAACACACAAATTGACTCTAAACACGATTTGGTTCTTTTGCTTGACTCAGGAGAAGAAAACAGAAGCGGAATAACTTTTAACCGCGATAAAGAACTAACCTGTCTCATCAACATAGACCATCACGCTAGTAATACAAATTTCGGTGATATTAACTACGTTGATGAAAAAGCTTCATCAACCTGCGAAATAATTACTGCTTTGCTTGAACTGGCAAACTTCCCTATAGATGAAGATGTGGCATCTAGCCTTATGCTGGGCCTTATAACCGACTCAAGATCATTTCAAAACGAAGGAATTAGATATACTGCTCACGTGGCTGCCGCAACTTTGCTTAAAGCCGGCGCTGATACTAAAACAATATACACACTCCTTAACAGCGACAGAAGCGAGGCTGACTTGAGAGTACAAGGGTTCGGCTTGTCAAATTTCAAACTGGAATCAAATGATAAACTCGGAGTACTGATAATAAAAGATTCAGACCTAAAACAATTGAACGCAAACACTGATAACGTTTATGCAAGCGGCGTTTTTAATATGATGTTAGCTATGAAAAATACCTTGGCCTCAGTAGTAGTTTTTCCCGGCAGAAACGGCGTTTCTTCTTGTGAATTTAGGTCCAGGGGCGGCATTAATGTTAAAGAAGTTGCGGTTGCACTTGGCGGCGGCGGACACATTCCGGCTTCAGGCTGCAGTCAAAACATTCCTATTGAACACTTAGCCGATAAAGCCATAGAGCTGATGAAAAAACAAATTGAGGAAACCGACTAAATGAGAAACAAATTCTTGTTGTCAATAATGTTTTGCCTTGTTTTGTCTGTGTTGTTTGCAGACGAGACTGAAAACGTTTCTGTCAATCTTCCAAAAGTCGGAGACCTATACCTGCTTTTAAATAACTCAAATGACAGAGAAATGGCTCAGTTGCTACTTAAGAGAAAAGGGCAAACAACAAGGCAAGTAATAGATACTTACCAAGGAATGCTTCCGGATGCAATTCTTAAACATGATTTAAACAGAGACGGAAATACAGATATCATCGTTATAACAAAGCATCCAGACAATAATGCAAAACAACCCTATATCTATAGTTATGTTAAAGACTTCAAAAGAATATTCCCGGAAAATGACGATGAAATAAATCCATTTTTGTGTTCAGATATTTTTATCACATCTTCAAAAAAAGGCATACCCGCAATAGGGATGAGCAACCAAATTTCTTATCACGATTTTGGACCGCCACATCTATTCAGAACCGAGCTATATGCCCTTAATAAAGGAAAACTTGAACTTATCGAACAAGGACTTACTGAAGGAAATCACTACAATATACTTATGAATAAAGGTGCAATTGCATTACATGCGGGACAATATATTGAAGCAATCGACTTCTACAACAAATCCATAACCTCCTCAACCGGAGAAATTACAACCAAAGCATTTATAGAATCTATTTTCAATCTTGCCGAAGCCAGAAAATTTACCAAAGATTTTAAAACCGCCCTAGATCTCTATGAAAAAATTGTGCTTGAGTTTAGTGAAAATTCCTTTACCGATATTGCACAAAAAGAAATTGAGCTCATATCTTCAAATCTGGACAATATTGAAGCCCTTTCTTTTTACATTGATGTAATAAGCCTTATAAACACCGACAAATGGAGTGAAGCTCTTGAATTGCTTAATAATCACCCGATTGCAAATAGTGACAACAAACTGCTAGACAGATTTTTGTTCACTAAAGCCGAAATTTTTACAGCAATAAACAAAATTGAAGATGCGACAAAAGTTTATTATGAAATTAAAGAAAAATTTCCGGATAGTCCGATAATAGAAAGCGTCAATGAGTTACTTGAAGATATAGCAACTCAGCCCGATGATAACTCATACTTGTAAAATGTCAGAAAATATTATTGAAAACGAATTGATAGTTTCAGAAGAAAAAGAAACAATTAAAAAATCTCACAAAGGCCCAAAGAAACAATGGAAACCTGATGCGGGATTTACTTTGACGCGCTTGCAAAAAGCTATACTCGGAACAATTCTTGTTTCGCTTCCGCTTTTCTTTTTTATTGTGTTACCAATAATAGCAAGAAACCATTTCCCTAGTTTTTTAAAAATTCCGGCTGATATTTTTTTGACAACTCCTCAAAAAATAACTTTGACTGAAACAGGTTCAATTGGCTCTGTTTATAAATTGAATATCAACGGATATGAATTTTCTATTCCACAAAAATTTACTCCTTCTAAAATTACCGAAGACGGAATCGACCTAACCGATTCTACAAGAAGTGATTGCAGACACATCTATTTATCTTCAGATTTAGAACAAAGATTGATTAAATATTCCAAAATTGGCATTGGAAGATGGTTTATGCCAAATAAAGCAAATGATTTTATGGATACAATCTTAAATGCAAATTGGCATCCGATACGCTTAATGTTTAAAGCCCAGTTCTATGCTCATGAAGGCTTGAATTCTAAAGTTTACGAAAGTTATTTTGGCAAAACTCACAAAGGATATATCTATCCATCCCCGGGACAAAAAGGCTTTTTAGCACGAGCCTTTAATACCAAAGGGCCGGGGTATTTCGATTTTCATATTAAAGACCCCGTAAATCCGCCCACACTAAAAGAATGGATAAATTATGCCTCCAAGATACGTCCTCTTGAAAATATTCCGGACAAACCAATACAAAGCCTAAAATCTGAATATGACCTAGAATCTTTAATTGATCTTGCCATTAAATCAGAAAATGAAAGCGAAATTCTTTCAATAACCTTAAATGAATATTTCAGAACTAAGTCTCCGAAATGGTTAATTCCGGTTGCCCAAATAATGCTTAATCGAGAATATTTTCCTGATTTAATAGATTTACACCAACAACATATAAAAAGCTTTGAGGGAAACAAAGAATTAACTAAAAAATGGGATAACATCAAAGACAGAGCCGTTGAAAGAATATTAAAAATTGATATAGACCCATATGATCGACTCAGAGAACTGAACGTATTCTGCAAAAACCTTACAAAACTAGAAATTGAAGAGTTGCTCTTGGAGATAACTGTCACAAATGCCCTCGGCAAAGATAAAACATTTAATTCATCTTTGACAACAGCAGGGCGAATACTGCCAAATTTAGAAAAAAAGCTTATTGTAAAGGTCCCGGAAGACATCACACTTGTTAATGCACAAAAAATTACAGCTAAAGTCATGCAGGTCGTTTTTTTAAGATAAAAATAAACTCTACATTGAACTAAACTTCCGGATCAAATCTTCAGCATCACTTGTCTGCGATAAGGCCTCTTGCTTTGTAATTTTTCCGAGTTTTACCAGTTTAACCAAAGTATCGTTAAACAAACGATTTCCTTTCCCATGCCCGGTTATAATAGCTGTTTCGAGCATATGAGTTTTACCCTCTCTTATTAAATTGCTCATAGCATAATCCATATTCATTATCTCATAAGCCGGAACCCGACCGCCGCCAACCTTTCGGCACAACCGCTGACAACACACTCCGATCAGATTATCACACAAAGACTTTCTAATTTGCTGCTGAGAATCAGAAGGAAATTGCTCTATAATTCTGTTTACCGTATTAATTGCTGTCGAAGTGTGTAGTGTAGCCAGAACCAGATGACCTGTATTAGCTGTTTCTAATGCCATCGAGACCGTTTCTAAGTCTCGCATTTCTCCAACGAGCACCACATCCGGGTCTTCTCTTAAAGCAGCTTTCAAAGCTCTGGAGAACGAAGAGGTATGTACACTGACCTCCCGCTGATTAACCAAAGAACTATTACTTACATGAACATATTCTATAGGATCTTCAATTGTAAGAATATGACAATTTTTAAGCCTATTAATATGATCAATCATAGCCGCTAAAGTAGTGCTTTTTCCACTTCCTGTCGGCCCGGTAACTAATATCAGGCCTTTCGGATGCTCTGCCCAAACCCTCAATATATCAGGCATACCCAACTCTTCAAGACTCATTATATTATTTGGAATATGCCTAAAAACGGCACTGACACCATTGCTGTCACGCAACAAATTAATTCTGAATCTTGAGCGATCATCTGTCGAAAATGCAAAATCCGCATCACCGGTTTCATTAAACTGTGCAGAAATGGCGGGACTTATCATATGCTCAAGCAAATGAAGAACTTCATCGGTCTTGATTTTGCCAAACCCGGAAATTTCTCTCATTAAACCGTCTATGCGCCATCTTGGAATTTGTTGTGCAGAAATATGAAGATCAGACCCACCCTCTTCGACCAGTCTTTTTAGCAATTCCTCTATTGAAGAACTCTTCCTTTTATCTGATTCTACGTTATCATTTACTGCCAGCTCTCCGCCATAGCACTTTAATATCTGATTGAAATAATCTAATTCAATTCGCGCAGGATTTAATATTACCCCGGGAATAAAACGTCTTACAGAATCGAGAAGAGCTTTATCAAAAACATCGCAATAACCTATGGTTACATTATTCTTATTCTTTTTTAAAGGTACAACACGATGACGCTGAATAAAACTGACAGGCAAAAGACGTAAAGTCTCAGGTTCAGGAAGCTGCGTTATTGAACAATAATCCGATAAAACAGGCATTTTAGATGATCTTTTGAGTCTGTGCGCCAAAAGCTGCATCATAGAAAAGCAAGCTTCGGGAATAGCTGATATTATTTTTTTAAAAACCTCTTTTGATAATTTTAAAACTTGAGTTTTTCCTAATGAAACACAAGAAGCAGTGCGATTTTCATTAAGAACCAAAGCCATTTCACCAATCATTTGTGACTCTTCTAAACGCGATATCTCAAAATGTTCCTCGCCCTCACCTATCAGAACTGAAACAATTCCTTCTATTATCACTAACAAAGAATCCCCGGATTCTCCCAATCTTACTAAATATTCTCCATCTTCATATTCTTCAAAAACGGCAACTTTACTTACAATATTTTCTCGCTGAGTAATAGTTAGTGTTTTAAAAAATTCGTTAGCAGAAATAGCATTTAAAGCCTTATCAATAAAATCTTTGTTTTTTTCAATTATTCGCACATATCACTCCAATCTCATCTGAATATAATCATTTCATCTCTTTTAAAACACTCAAACATAAAGGAATAGCCAAACAAAAAGAGAGAACATCCGCTAAGGGTTGAGAGACCTGAATTCCGGAAATACCATAAAAGCGCCCCATAATAAACAATAACGGCAAATAAAACAATCCCTGACGAGCGATAGCCAAAACACTGGCCCGAAATGATTGCCCAATAGTTTGTAGCATCATATTGCAAAATGTGGACCACCCTAATAAAGGAAACGCCATACATTGATATCTTAAAGCCGATGCACCGACACTTACCACTTCTGCGTCACCCCTTCTGAAGAATCCAATTATTTCAGGAGCGTATGTATAACCTAATAAACCAATAACAGACATTACTACGGTCGAGAACTTTACACAAAACCAAAAGGCCTTTTTAACTCTGGCATACAGCTTTGCACCATAATTAAAACCGCATACCGGCTGGAACCCCTGACCAAAACCGATCAAAATTGAAAATGACAGATTTGCGCTTCTGCTTGCGATAGACATTGCTGCAATAGCCGCATCACCATAAATACCGGCGCTGTGATTCAGCGCAAGAATAGAAATACTGCCTAAGGCCTGCCTGCAAAGAGAAGGAAAACCTCCACGAAATATTTCTGTGAAATATTTAATTCGAGGTCGAAAATTGTCTATGTGAATACGTATATTACCATCTTGGGAGCTTGCAATAAACAAAATTGAAAAACTAAATAGTTGGCTGATCATAGTGGCTAAACCGGCTCCGGCAACCCCCATATCAAACCAGAATATTAAAATCGGATCTAAAATAAAATTTAAAATTGCACCGGAAATCATGCCTATCATACCGTAAAAAGCACTGCCTTGTAACCTGAGCTGATTGTTCATAGTTAGAGAAGAGCTCATAAAAGGCATGGCAAGAAGAATAAAACGCATATAATCCTTGGCGTAAGGCAAAATTGTATCGGTTGCACCAAGTATAATTGCTAACGGCTCTAAGTTCCACAGACCGATAAAACTGAACAGTAATCCAAATAAAAATGATAAAAATACACCGGTAGCCGCCATATATTCAGCTTCTTCTATCTTCTTCTCGCCCAACTTTCTTGAAATGTAAGAACCGGAACCATGTCCAAAAAAAAATCCCGTTGCCTGAATGACGCCCATCAGAGAAAACACGATAGCAACTCCTGCAGTAGCACTGGTTCCTATTTTACCGACAAAATACGTGTCGGCCATATTATAAATGGCTGAAATCATCATTATGGCCATAGTTGGAAGAGCCATTTTACACACAAGCAATTCAACCGAACCATTAGTCATGGCTATATATTTTTGTTCTTGGACACTGCTTCTAGTCATATCAGAAATTATAGCACAAAGAAACTATCACTTAATATCAAGTTGCAAATTTTTGCTAACAATTGTAAAATTCCTTTATGAAAAGAAAACTATACCTATCTATCGCTGCGCTTTTTTTTATCGCTGTTTTGGTATTTTTTATACCCTGTTCCGGTGGGCAGGCGTATGCAATTACCGGTGAAAAAGTTCTCGAATTAATTATAACAACTGACAAAGGCGACGGTTATACCTATTATGCCGAATTATCAGACAGAGATTTCAGAAAACTTAAAAACGATTTGATGAACGAAATAAAACCGTATCTGATAGATGCCCGAAAAGAGTGCGCAAGAGAAATGGGGTACAGAGAAGAAATCTACGGAGAAGAAAATTACAAAATGGTTATAATAACCAAATATTCAATAGTCATAAGAGATCAATCAAACGGCAGAACGATTTTATCTCGTTAGTTGTCAACAAAACTCCGGAGGACCGATGAAAAATACTACGAATGTTTTACATACTCTTTTTATAGCATTTTTATTTAGCTTTGTAGCGCATTACGCAGAAGCATTAGTAAAATATCCCCCTGAATACGCAGTTTTGCCAAACGGAATGAAAGTTATTGCTATTGAAGACAACAGTCTTCCAATTATATCTGCCGGCCTTTTTTTTGATGCCGGAGAATTTTATGAATCATGCGGCAATAACGGAATGGCAAGAATATACAAGCAATTGTTGTTGCTCTCAGAATTCAAAGACGAAACTCGTTTTGAATTTAATGAAAAACTTGAAAAATTTGGTATCACAAAAGATTTTAGTGGCGGACAAGATATAATTTACCTTGGATGCACAGGAACCGCACTTGAAATAGAGAAAGTGTTGGACGGAATATACTCCTTAGGTTTCAGCCTTAACCCTACAAACGAAAACTTCGAAACTGCCAAAGAACACGTAACAAGATTCTCAAAATCACAAAAAAGATATCCCCGCGCAACCTGCCTTCTTGAACAAAAAACCTGGCAAAGACTCTTTAAGTCAAGAGAACTGGAATATAATTGCCCGATTGACGACGCGCTGCTTAACGAACTCAAAGCCGAACATATATCAAATTTTTCAAATAAAATAATACAGCCAAATAAAGCTGTATTAGTAGTAACGGGGAACTTAAAAACAGATAAAATTTTTGAAGCGGTAAATAAAAAGTTTTCGAAACTAAAAATACAAACTGATGGTTCAAAAAAAGCACACTCAAAAGCCACAGATTTTTGCAAGATCGATTCAAACACAGAAATAGTTGAATACGCGGACATAAGAGAAACCGAAGTAATCATTGGATTCGAAGCGCCCGCATTTACTGACCCTAAAATGCCCGCCGCCTACATACTGCAAACTGCATTAAATGATTACCACAAATCACCACTCAAAACATTGCTTAAAAATGAGTTTCCTGAAGCAAAAAATATTTTCGCCCGATATTTACCCGGTAAAAACAGAGGCCTGTTTACCCTAGGATTCACATACTCAAAAGAACATGAGGACAGAGCAATTTATTCTGTCATATCTAAAATGAATACACTTAAAAGCCAAATTCCATCAGAAAAAGATCTAAAAAACATTATCGAATTAGCCGGAATTAAAAACTTAGAACGTTTTGAATCAAGAATTGACAGAGTATTCTATACCGGCCTTGCCGAAATCCTAGGAGATTTCAGAGCATTGGAAAGACTGGATTCAGACTTAATTGCTGTTGACACACAAAGCCTCAAAAAGACATACGAAGAGATTTTTGTCGGTAAAAAATACGCTATAAGCGTAATGAAACCCCTAAAATATAAAAAGCAACAAGAAACAAACATTTTTTCAAAAACCCTTGAAAACGGGGCAAAAATACTTATAAACAATTATCCCGGAAGTGAACTTGCCGGTTTAACCATACTGATAGACACTCAAACCGGCGAAAAAAATATTATTTATCCTCTGCTGGCAGCCATGATCGCCTCTTATATAAACGACGAAAATCTGAACGATCTCGAAGAATCAGGACTAATTGGCGCTAGAATTGAAGCAAACGCCCTATCAGACTGCCTTATAATACGAGGAAAAATTAGAAATAACAAACTTATTGAACTGGTTCGATATATCAAAAATCTTCTGACAGACACAAAATTTTATAGCAAAAAAAACTTTGAAAATGCACAAAATATTGTAATTGAAGGTATTAACCAACATACCGAATCGCCGATTAAATTACTTGAAAAAAACATCAGAAGTGCCCTCATTGGAGCAAAAACTCATGAGATATCAGAAAACGAAATTCGTAAAATGCAATACAATGAAACTATGGCACATTACAAAAAATGGGCGTATTCATCAAGCCCGAATATAGTTGCAGTAGGCAGTTTCAACCCTGAATCAACAATGAATGAACTGTCTCAAATTTTTGCTTCGCTACCTAAAACTGAAAACGTCAAAGAAACCATAAAACCTAGCGAGAGTATTTTACTTAAAAAATCAGAAAAACATATAATCAAAATAGACAATTCACCTGATACATCATATATAGCAGTAGCCTTTAGAATGAAGCCCGTTATAGACAAACTTGAAATTAAAGACTTTGTTGCAAACTCAGTCTTGGCACATGTGCTTTATGGAAGCGACAATGCAATAATTAAACAAGAACTGAAAAAAATTGGCGCATTTCAAGAAGTCACCGGAAACATTGCAACAAACAAAACTTCATCCATAATGTCTATATATGCCGCTGTCCCGGCAAATTTAGAAAATGAAGCAATAAAAACTATTGAAAATATCATTTCCGGGATTCCTAACATTAAAGTGTCTCAAGACAACATAATTGCAACTAAAATGAAGGTTATCTCCGAATTCGTGAGTTCTGTCGAAAAACCTGAATCAAGATCTGCAGTAATGGCTTTTCTCCTCTGGAACGGCTTAAAAGATGATCTTCTTGATAAATTACTGTCACTCTACTCAGAAATAACTCCGGATGATGTGTATAATGCAGCTAAATTATACTACAATAACTATTACATGCTAATCGGAAAGCCTTAACAGACTGAAACTAAACTACCTAAGACAACCTCTTTGCTTGCACCGGTAGCCGTAGGTAAGTTTCCGGGTTCTCTATTTAAAAATGCATGTCCTAAAATGGAAAACGCCATCGCTTCTCTTGCCATAACCGGGATTCCATATTCTGTCGATGTTTTTACGGCAACGTTGCTAAGCAGGCATTTTTTCCGCAACCGCTCTGACAATTCGACATTTAATGCCCCCCCGCCGGCGACGACAAGCTCATCTGTGTTATAAATATATGGTTTTATAGCGCGAAAAATGCTTTCAACAGTGAGATCTGTTAAAGTCGACATGCAATCTGAAAAAGATATATTTTGTAGCCGATCTTTAATACGCTCAATACAAAAATACTCTCTTCCGGTAGATTTTGGAGGATCTTGCTCAAAATATGGGTCTGCTAAAAAGAACTTAAGAACATCATCTATTGTTTTTCCCTGTGATGCAATTTTGCCCGACTCATCAAACCGGCCTAATTTATTTAATTGCATGTAATCATCCATTAATCCGTTACCGGGGCCGGTATCAAAAGCACATTTCACAGTGCTCCCGTTTGGCAAACCTTGCAAAATTGTTACATTTGCTATGCCGCCAATATTTAAAATTATTCTGTATTTTTTATTTTCAATATTCTTGCCAAACATCTTTAAGTCGGCAAAAGGAACCAACGGAGCACCCTGCCCCCCAACCGCCATATCTGCTTGCCTAAAATTGTAAATTACAGGTAGTTTTGTCAGATGCGAAAGCAAAAAACCATCTAATAGCTGCAAAGTTCCCGAAAGCTCTAATTCATCCCATATTGCAATATTAGGATGATGAAAAACAGTCTGTCCATGTGCTGCGAGATAATCAGGCAAAGCTTTTTCATTTTCAAAAAAAGAAATACAAGCCTCAGTGTAAAGTCTGCTGATATAGGCGTGTCCAAGAGTTATAGTCTCAGCAGTCGCCGACTTTATCAATCTTTGTATTCTTGTAAACTGCCTTTCAGAAAACTTGTAAGATTTATGCCATAAAAACTTAAAGCAATCATTATCATAAAATTCAGCGGCAACGCCATCAATGCCGTCGCCGCTGGTTCCGCTCATTAAACCGAGAATAATCATTCTTTTTTAGATGATGCGTTCTTCTTTTTTTCTTCTGCCGGAGCCACAGGCTCGGGTATCATTCCCAATTTCACTTTAACTTTCGTTATAATTTCAGCGAATACATCAGGATTATCTCTCAAAAACTGCTTAGCATTTTCTCGCCCTTGTCCCATTCTGGTATCGCCGTAAGAGAACCAAGCACCGGATTTATTAATGATACCGTTAGTTTCTGCCAATTCTACAATTTCGCCCTCTGTCGATATACCTTCTCCGAACATCATATCAAATCTGGCTTTTCTGAATGGAGGCGCAACTTTATTCTTAACAACTTTCACTTCAGTTGTGTAACCAATAGCCTCTTCGCCTTCTTTTAACTGATCTTTTCTGCGGATATCAAGTCTGACAGAAGAGAAGAATTTTAAAGCCCTTCCGCCCGGAGTTGTTTCAGGATTACCGAACATAACACCGATTTTTTCTCTGATTTGGTTTATAAAAATACAAACACATCTTGATTTGCTGACTACAGGAGTTAATTTTCTCATTGCCTGTGACATTAACCTTGCCTGCATACCAACCGTTGCATCACCCATATCACCGTCAATTTCGGCTTTACTTGTCAGTGCAGCAACAGAGTCAAGAACGATAATATCTACCGCATTGCTTCTTACAAGCATTTCGGTAATTTCAAGAGCTTCTTCTCCGCTGCTGGGCTGAGCAATAAGAAGATTCTCTGTGTCTACTCCGAGTTTTTTTGCATAACCGGGATCAAGAGCGTGTTCAACATCAACAAACGCAGCTTGCCCGCCCGCTTTTTGTGCTTGAGCAACACTATGCAACGCAATCGTAGTCTTACCCGAAGATTCCGGCCCGAATATTTCAATTATTCTGCCTCGGGGCATGCCTCCAACGCCTAAAGCGTAATCAAGAGACAAAGATCCGGTAGGAATTGCTTCTACTTGTAGATGTCTTGATGTTCCAAGGCGCATTACAGCACCTTTTCCAAATTGTTTTTCAATTCCTGCTATTGCTGTTTCGAGAGACTTCATTCTGTCTTGCTGAGCTGAAGATACTGCTTTTGGATCTGCCACGATTCGCCTCCTAGATTATTTACATCACAAAATAGCATAAACCCGGAAACAAATCAAACTTTGCTATAGTTTTTAATCTTGTAGTATAATATGCCAACTGACCCGAGAGTGAATTTTAAGTTGCAAAGAAACAGCAAACAATTTTTGTTTATCTTCACTTTACTGGTTTTTATACCGGTTTGCTTCACTTACTTTATTGCAAACCATTTATTTGTCTCCATGGCCCAAAAAGACATTGCTGAGATGGAAGAATATCTTGAGAATGTCGCAAATAAACTTTTCCAAAACATGACGACTGATAAAGTGTTTGGTCCGCACCTTAAAAAGGCTGCTAATAGAATTATTGAAATTACCAATGATAAAACAGAAGATCAAATTAACAAAGATGAAGTTATAAAAACCATAAATGAAACTAAGAGCATCCTCGGAGTAAAAAGCACATTTCTTATTTTTGATAAAAAGGGTAGCCCGATTAACATAGAAAACCTGCCAACAAATCTTTTGTATCCGATGACATACCTGTGGACGCAAATATGTGATAATGCATTTACCTTTGACTATTCGACACGCAAAGCAGATCTTATTTTTTTCGCAGGCAACCACTTTAACTCAGATGTTTTAAAGAAACATACAGAAGCTATAACAAACATTTCAATAAATAACTCGCCGGCCATATTATTCCATTCTAAAGCAGAAAATGCTTTAAACGGCTTACTGGTGAGAGCAGAAGAAAACATTAATTATCAGCAACTATTAATAAAGTTACTCAATGAACAAAAAACGATTAGTTATGTTTTAAAAAATTCAGATAACAAATTCGTGGCAGGCAATGAAGAATTAAATAAATCATTACCGTCAGAACTCTACAAAGAAGACTTTAAAACCCATTTACATGCAAATCATATATGGAAAATCTATAACAGTAAAGGGTATAAAGTTATCATTGGGCACAAAACCAAAGATGGATACGGCAATTATACAAAAATTAATTTTTTGGCATTTTTGATACTCACAATAATAACTGTTGCAGGTTTTTTCGTATTAAAAAAACATATAATCAAAGCTGAATCGACGTGGATATCAATCAAACATAAATTGGTATTTGTATTTCTGAGTTCTGTTTATATGCCCATTATTACTCTTTATATTTTTAGCTTCAATGCTGTAACTAACCACAGAACAATATTAGAAAACAATATAGTTAAAAATTTAACAGATATTTTGTATAAGCTGGATTCTGATTACAGCAATAAAGAACAAGAAATACTTGAAAAATTCAGACGCATATACCAAAGCAAAAATCGCTGGAAAAACAAACTTAAGCTTGCACACCACGAAACAAGAAAAGAAATCAATAATGCTGCATATCCGATAACCAAAGATAACATAAATCACGACGGCTGGCTAAACTGGATAGACATAAGAGATATAAAGCAAAATAGGCTTTATAACATGGCCTCAAAAGAAATAAGAAACAGAGTTAATACTTTTGCACGCATTTTAACACTTCTGTGTCTTCAAAAAGTTATGCCCGAACAGTTGCAAAAAGCAAAATCCGATATAAAACGAGCCGACATGATGTTGGCAAACTTTTTTGAAAGCCCCATAATGGGGGTCAGCAGGTTAATAGAACAGCCCGACCAATTGATTTATCACGAATTCAGTAACGACGGCGTATACTGGTATTGGAACTACTACAACGATTTAAATTGCAATATTGCATACATATCTTTAAACACAATCGGAAGAAAAAATATAGTCGAATATTTAGAATCCGCTTTTAAAAAAAGACATAACATTGAAAATGTCGGAATTAAATTTTTCGCGTATCACAAGAAAGACAAAATAAAAATACCTCAAGCAGCACCCTATAACGAAGCCTTAAACAATCTTATAGACCAAACAGAAATTAGCAGAAATATTGAAACAAAAGTCATTAAAATAAATAGTATGAACCATATAGCCGTATGTCTTCCGGGCGCAAAACTAATAAACACTTATGTCATTGCAATGTATCCGGTCAGCTTTATTGATAAAAAAATACACAATTTCGAAAACAACGTTTTATTCGGAATATTGATAGTTTTGGTTTTTTCAGTTTTGACCGGGCTATTACTGTCTCAAAACTTTATAAATCCTCTCAAAGAATTAGAAAAGGGTCTGAAAGCACTTCAAAAAAGAGATACGGATTATTCGGTGAAAATTGATAATCGAGATGAATTAGGTTTGCTTGCCGCCACTTTTAACAAGATGGTTTCTGAAATCAAAGAAATGCTGCTTGCCGCCGCAATACAAAAGTGCCTTATTCCCTCAAAAACCATGCAAACCGAAAAATATGACTTTGCGTTGTACAATCAAATGGCTGACGATGTCGGAGGCGATTACGCAGATTTTTTCCATATCGATAAAGATCAATTATTGATTGTAATAGGTGATGTTACAGGTCATGGAGTCAGCTCTTCGATTTTAGTTGCAATGGTAAAAGCCTCTATTTTTAAATTTTGCTCGATAATGCTTCCGAATAAAATATTTAGTAAGGTCGGTGAAATGATTTATGAACTGCTAAGACGGAAAAAGTTAATGACAATGCTTGCAATAAAACTCAACCTACAAAACGATTCTTATCTTTTCACAAATGCAGGGCACCCGTATCCGATAATATGCGATAAAAACGGTAATATAAAAGAGCTTGAAGAAGATGCAATGCCATTGGGAGTATCTGCAAAAAGAAACGTTTACACATGCAAAGAACTGACTTTTGAACCAAATAACGTAATGATGATTTATTCTGACGGGCTCTGCGAACTAACGAATGAAAAGGGTCAGGCTTATGGAAAAAAAAGATTGTTTGAATTATTACAAAATAATAAAGAAAAAAACTCAAACGATATTAAGGAAACGATTTTAAAAGATTTTAATAATTTTATGGGCAAAAGAGAGCTTTCAGACGACATTACTTTTATTATAATTAAACAAACTTAATTTCTTTTTAAGTAAACTAAGGTATAGTCGTCATCCGGTTCATTGTCTGCTAACCAAGCAGAGTAGTTTTTGACAGTTTTTTCTATCACAGAAACCGCAGACATGCCATAGCTTGAATGCAAAGAAGACTTAAATCTTTCGTAGCCATATTGCTCTTTGTCTACAGAACACACCTCCACAATACCATCGGTGTAAAACAAAATACCTTCGCCGCTTTTAATCTCAAATGTTACCGGCTGTAACTTTGGAGGCTTTTTTGATACTCCGATAGGCAAATGAACTGCTGATAATTCTTCTACGCTCAGATCATTTTTTAGCAACAAAGGAAAATTATGACCTGCATTAACAAAGGTTCCAATCCCGGTTGAAACCTCTATTAAACAGGCAAAAAGAGTAATCATTTTTCTGACGGGGGGCTTGCTGAAATAATAATTTATAACTTTATTTAATTCGGCAAATAGTTCCACCAGGTTTTTGTTTTCCTTAAAACCGTGATATAAAGTGGCTTTAGCCATAGCCATAACTAAAGCAGAGGAAACGCCGTGCCCTGATACATCTCCTATTATAATGCACAGTTTATCGTTGTCACACATAAAAACATCGAAATAATCGCCCCCAACAGCAGCAGCCATTTTATTTGAAAAAGCAATTTCATAGCCTTCCGGATTTGGGACATCGCTTGGAAGCAAAGAATTTTGAACGTCTTGAGCCAATTCCATTTCTTTTAAATCTGCTATCATTCTGTTAAAACGCTCTGCCAGGTCTCCAAATTCGTCGCTTTGAGAATATGAAATTCTGTAACTAATATTTCGTTTTGATATTGCCTCGACACCTTCTGCCAAAGAATAAATCGGAACAATAAAAAAATCGGTCAGCATTTTCCCGGCTAATGAAGCGGTTATGGTAAAAAATAAAAGCCCCAGCACGAAATATAGTTTTGTAAGTAAAATTTCAGAGTCAATCTTTTCGAGGGGATAAAGAGAATAAAAACAAAAATCTCGCGTTTGCCTTGATCTTTGGGCTGTTATCAGAAACTTTTTGTTATCTGATTCAAAAACCGACTCTGTAAGGTTTTCTGAAAAATAAACTTGCTCGTTAAAAATTTCAAAACTCGGAATTTCTATCAGAAAATCGGGAAAAACATCTCCGGTTCTATTATTTGCAAAAGCGACTTGATACGGCGCAAACAGTGATGAATCATTGAATTCATTAAATTTTTCTATCACTCTTGCTCCCATAAACTTGTTAGCCATAATAAGTACCGACACAAACAATTTTTCGCCATTCTTAGGGATTAGGGTCCAATATGAAGCTAACGGCATTGAGCCAAAAAGAATCAGGTGAGTTTTATTATCCTGCTTAATTACCGGAGACAGTCCAATCTCAGGGTTAGTTATAAACTCAACCATTACTTTATCTGAATGTTCTGACAAATTGCTTTTAAATCTGTTATCAAGCGAAAGTCTCGCTACAATCTCATACACATTCTGAAGGTCTTCATAAATTATTTCGTGGTTAAAACTAAAAATCAAACTTGAGTCTGATGCATTTCTAACCTCAACGCTTACTAACTCATCTGAATCCATAAGCATTTTCAATGCGGCCAAACTATTCGTATTCTCGTAATTTACCGCTTTTAAACAAATATCAAAACACTTGCTGTCAAAATTAATGTTATCGCTCTTAAAAAGTTCGTCGATACGTGTCAAAAGAGACCTACTATAATTCGAAGCCTTAACGATTAGGGATTTTTGCTTATCTTCAATATATAAGTTTCCGAGATATATAAAGCCGCCAAATGCGACCAAAAATGCAGTAAAAAAGAGTCCGGCGATTTTATATTTTATAGAAATCGATATCTCCTTTGTAAAAACATAATAAGCGTATAAAAGCAAAGCCAACAAAGCAGATAAAACTGTAATAGTTACTATGTTTCCACAAGTCGATTGATAATTCTCGGTAACTGGTGTTGAAGCGGTAAGAAAATAGTCTTTATAATTCACCGAATTCCAAATTTTTTCTTTATTTTCTACAATATTCTTTTCTTTTAAAACATTTAATCTTCTGAATATATCTTTGTTTAAAGCGTCTTTTTCAGATTGCGCAACAAAAACATCCGCATATTTATGGCTTTCTGCTTCTATAACTCTTTTGATTATGTATTCATCTTTGGGAATTTGCCAAAAAACAATCATTATGCCTGATGATTCATCATTGTCCTCCGAGTTCCAATATATTCCTCCGGCGGTAAATTTGGTTACAATCGGAATTATTGAATTGCGCTCTTCAAGCATTCGAGCGACTCTAAAGGTGCTTCCAAGGTATCCGGCAATCAGTTTTTTATATTTTTTATATTCTTGATTACGCTTTTCGTTATCAAGAGCCAATAATTTCCAAACTCTTCCTCCAACAGAGCGAGACCTAAACTTTAAAAAATTAGGACACACCTGTTTTCCTTTATCGAATAAAAACAAGTCGAATTCTACCGGAAGGTCGTCAGCCAATTCTTTACAATAAGTCTCAATTTTTGCTTTGTTTGATTTATTTTTTTTAAAATATTCAAATATTTTTTTTGATTTTTTGAGCAAAAACACTTCAGATTGCAAATTATATAAAGTTTCACTTAATGAGTGATTTAGACTATCAAATTGTTTATCGTAGTATAATTTTTTCTCATGCTCAAAAAATTCGTTAACAAACATTGATGTTAACATTGCCGGCAAAATCACAAAGAGACATACAAAAGCTAAATGTGAAAAAGATTTTTTCATATGCTCATTATAAAATAAGTCAGTGTTAAATTAAACTTATTTACTATTGCCTTATCTTCTTTTCTTCTGTATTATCTTGCTACTATTAAATCGAGGAAAAATTACATGGGTTTTATTAAAAAACTTTATGATTGGGTTTTATCTTGGGCTGTACACCCTTTCGCGGTGCCGGCATTATTCTTGCTGGCCTTTGTAGAGTCCAGTTTTTTCCCAATTCCGCCCGATGTACTTCTGATAGCCTTGGCTTTAGCAAAACCCTCGCTCTCTCTTTGGTATTCGACAGTATGCACAGCAGGTTCGGTAGTCGGAGCCATGTTTGGCTACATAATCGGCTATGCCTTCTGGCAAACTCTCGGAAGCTATTTTTTCGAATATATCCCGGGCTTCACACCTGAAGTCTTTGATCAAATATGCAAAAGCTACGAAGAAAACTCTTACATTATTATTTTTTCCGCTGCCTTCACGCCTATCCCATACAAAGTATTCACCGTCACGGCAGGAGTTTCAAAGATATCTTTTTTGCCCTTTATTATGGCATCAATCATCGGACGAGGAGCCAGATTTTATTTAGTCGGTATTTTATTTAAATATTTTGGTGCAACAGCAAAAAAATATATTGATAAATATTTAAATCTGCTAACCATACTTATTGTTATAATCTATTTTATGGCGTTTTACTTTATTCCTGAGATGCTGAAGTAAGCCATAAATGGCGATATTCAACTACAGACTCTCCCATGGGACCAATTGAAAAGCCTCTTACCTGAGGCTTTAATAAGACGTTCAAAGTATAGAAATACATAAATATACATGGCGCCTCTTCTACAACGTATTTTTCCGCTTTTTTGTATAGTTTTGCCCTTTCGTCTTGCTCAGTTTCAAAACGAGCCAAGTCGAGTATTTTGTCAAACTCTGCATTATTGAATCTTGTAAAATTGTAAGCCACTTTTATATTTGAAGAATGAAACATAGTATGTAACAAGGCATCAGGATCAGGATAATCAACTGTCCATCCCATTCTGAAAAAGGATGTTTTACCACTTTCGATATCAGCAAGATGCTCTCCGAATTCCAGCCCCTTTAACTTACATTCTACTCCTATGTCTCTGAAATTGGCCTGAATAAATTCAGCTGTGCGGGTATGTATCGGATCCTTATTATATTTTAGAGTTATTTGAGGCAGGCCTTTTCCATTAGGGTATCCGGCCTCTTCAAGATATTTTTTTGCCATTTCAATATCGTATTCGTAACCGACTAATTCTTCATTATATCCCGAAATCCCGGGAGGTAAAATACCTTTTGCGACCTGAGCTCTTCCGTTTAATACGAGCTTAACAATGTTTTCTCTGTCCACAGCGTAATTCAATGCTTTTCTTAGAGCCAAATTGTCAAACGGTTTTTCATTAAGATTAAAACCCAAATAGTTTATTCCCCATAAGTTCGTCTCTACCAAATTAGGCGAAAGAATAGCATCTTGCTTGACTCTTTTGTAAATAGAATCAGGAACATCAACTTGTGAAAGCTGTCCTGCCATGAAATCACTGAAGCGTCTGTTCTCATCTGTTATGACCGGAAATTCAATTCTGTCTAACCAAGGTCGTCCTTGATAATATTCATTATTGGCATTTAAGCATAATGTGTCGCCGTTTTTACCCATCCAATAAAAAGGCCCCGTACCGACAGGGCAGATATCTAGCTCATCGGCGTCTTCATGAGGAACAATAAAGGCATTGCACATAGCAAGCAATGATACAAAAGGAGAAAAGGGACTGTTGAGAGTAAACTCAACCCTCTGCTCATCGAGGATACGAATACCCGTGATATCATTGTTTTTTTGTTCGGTAAAGTCTTTTGCACCCTTAATAACCCAATAAAGTGCATTTTGAAAATTGTCATTTGGCGCTAACAGTCTTTTAAACGTATAAACCACATCTAATGCCGTAAGTTGGCGTCCACCATTCTTAGTTGGTCTTCCACAAACATTACTATGAAACTTAACATTATTGCGAATACGAAAAACATAAGTAAGCTTATCTTCGCTTATAGTCCAATCTTCACACAGGGCCGGCACTATAGTGCCTTTGCCGTCAAAACAAACCAACCCGTCGAATATTTGTCTGGCAACCTCATGAGAATTAGAATCTTTAATTCTTGCCGGATCTAACGTAATAAAAGAATCGGCAAAAGCTCTTCGATAAACCCCGCCATAGGTCGGTTCTTGCTTGGCATAAGACAAATCTTGGCTTTTATTAGAAAAGAAATAATAAGTCAAAGATACCAAACAAAGAAAAATAATAAACAATAAAATTGTCTGTCGCCACATCACACACCGTCTCCTATCAGCTATTACTATAATAGCACTCGGAAAAACAAACTGCAACAATCCTCTGACTCGGTGTCTAAATATTATTTATTTAATTTTATTTATGAAACAGCTGCCATAAGTTTCAAGCTGCCTATAACCCGTTAAAGATTTTGAAGTTTGGCGAACTTTACCCACCTCTGTCTTTAATTTTTCTTGAAACGAACCAACCTTTTTTTCTACCAATTTATTTGTTTCAACAAGCTCTCTTAAAGAATCGGTAACCTGTTTCGCATAGTCCGCTGTTTCGGGTATTTTTTCGACTACAGCATATATAAAATCGATTAGATTCGCATGTGTTATATTTTCCTCGCCAAATTTATCAAAAAACTTAGATTTCAACTCAGAAAAAATAACTTCAGTGTCTTCGATAACCATAGCGCGTTGTTCTATTAAATTTCTAAAATTATCGACATCTTCATGATTTCTATAAAAAAACATATTTGCTTCGGCCAAAGAACCATATAACTTTGCCAAAGTTTCAAAACCCACAAAGAATTGCTCCATATAGACTCCTACTTCTTGTCATCTAAATTGTCAAATAAGGCTTGAGAAAAAAGGACGGTTTCTCTGTGCTCTGCGTTTACAGTGCTGCCTGCCCTGTCAACACCCCTGAATTTTTCTACAATACCCAGACCGGTCCATCCAAATTTTCTAACAATGTGCAAAAATTCTCGAGGCCATAAAAAACCATCATAACCGGCCGGACAAGAAGATTTGCCATCGCAAACCATTATAAAAACAGGAAATTCTCTTTCCTCGTAAGGCCCAACGAACCAATTTGTTTGTGCCCACGCAGAACTTTCTACTCTTTGTCTGTTTATTGAAAAATAGCGTTTTGCACGCTCACTGAAATTCATTTTACCGACAATTATATCTTTACCGTCGGGGCTGACAACCTTCTGCTCAATGGTATTTATTGAAAAAGAAACTCCTCGCTTTTCATAAGAAATAATATCTAAAGTAAATACCTGATTAAACTTGTCAATTACCAAGGGCTGGCTTTTAAAACCCAAAGCCATTTGAATTCTTTCGCTAAGCCGCTCATAATCTGCCTGAAGCATATTGCACAATTCATGTAAACTCGCTATTTTTTCAGAATCGGCCATTTTTCCCTTTGCTGACTCAAGTCTCAGACGCTGACGAGAGTCGGCCAATTCAATTCTGATTTTTTTAATCATGTTTTGCTCTTCGGCTACGGTTAATTTTTTGAAACCTCGCTTTGTAACTGCAACCCCCCTAATATCATCGATAATAGGAGTTATATCCAAACCTTCCCGCGATTGCTTTAAAATAGCAATAATACGGTCTATATCACCCAGAACCATTTCTGCGGTAGGGTATCGGGAAACAGGGTCTTTTGACAAAAGCATCATTATTATATCTTCAAGCTTTTGAGGGATTGCAGAATTTAGCTGTCGGGGTGGCGAAAAATTCCACTTTGTCTGCGCAACAAAAACCTCCATAGCTTTTTTGCCCGGAAAAGGCAATCTTCCCGTAAGTTTTTCATACATGACAACCCCAAAAGAAAAAAGATCTGAAAGATGATCGATTGGTTTATTCGTTAATTGCTCGGGGCTAGCGTAAACAACAGTAAACATAGTTTCAGGATTCAAATTCAGATCGTCATCTGCCGACACATATTTCGCGATACCAAAATCTATTAGACAAGGGTCATAATTTTCACCGCGTAAAATAATATTTGCCGGCTTAATATCGCGATGAACAAGCCCCTGTCGATGGATATAACCCAGAGCAACAAAACAATCTCTGAATATTTTCAAATACTCTTCTATTGAAAGAACTCTCAGCTCGTCAAAAACAGTGTTCTTTGATGAGCTCATAGGGATTCTATCGAAAGGAATGCCGTCCGCAAGCTCCATTACCAAATAGTTGAACTCGCCTTTGACACCTCTGTCAATATACCCGCAAACATTATGATGATTTAAAATATGTAAAATATCTGCCTCCTGCTTAAACTGAGCAAGAACGGCAGATACTTTGGCGGCTTCCGGATCAAGGAATTTTATAGCAACTTTCTTATTATCGCTATTGCGGATTGCCTTATAGACATCCCCCATTCCCCCGGAACCAATTTTTTGAACAAGTTTATAATCGGTTAATTCCGGTGGTTTCACTGATAAAGCTGATTCCTTTTAGTGACAGAGAAGCTATTTTCCCTGAGATTTGAGAAAATCAATTCTCTCTTGTGCATTTTTTGCAATCTTAGAAGAAGGCTTAAGTCTTATCACTTCGCTCCAACTTTTTTTGGCTTCTTCAGTCATGTTCTTTTTATAATAACTGTTTCCAAGGTAATAATGCTGATTTTCGTTATCTGATTTAATGGAGAGGGCTCTCTTATAGGTGCTAATAGCTTTATCAATATCATTATTGCTGTAATACATGAACGCCAGCCAATCAAGAAGGTCAACATTGTTCGGATCCCCTTCAAGAAGCTTTTCAACTTCCTGAATACCTTCTCCGGAACCGGCTGTGTATTTAGTTAAAAGCTCGGTTTCTTCGGCCTTCATTGTGTCTTGCAAATCATCTCCTGACAAAACTTGCCTAATTCTCGTATGACCCAAGCCGGAGCTGCCGGAA
Source organism: bacterium ADurb.Bin157 (assembly GCA_002070375.1). GTDB lineage: Bacteria > Muiribacteriota > Ozemobacteria > Ozemobacterales > Ozemobacteraceae > MWDD01. The sequence goes on from MWDD01000017.1 coordinate 28,206, forward strand.
TTCTCACCGGGAGTTTTTTCTTCGCTTTCATCTTCGGGAGCATCTTTACCGTGTAATGCAAAAAATAAAATTGCAACAACGATAACAACTCCCACTCCGATAATTATCATTAACGTAGCATCCATTTAATTTACCCTCCGTAATTTCACTTACATTATATACTTTAAAATCATAATAAATTCCACTGTTTTCTTTATTTTTATATAAAACCAACCATGTCTTTGGTTTTAAAATAACTTTTCAACCGACTGATCGAAAAATACCCCGGAAAATCAACCGGCAACCCGTTTATTTTAAAGAAAACAGCAGTAGAATTATCCTTGCCACCGGCGCTATTAGCTGCTTCAATCACAGCAGCTGCCATATTTTCTATATTAGCAGCATTTATTTTCTTTTTAATATCGCAATCGCTTATCATGCCATAAACGCCATCAGTGCACATAAAATATAAATCATCTTTTTCTATCTTTATCTCAAATATATCAGGAACAACAAACTGTCTTCCGCCTAAAACTCGACTTAGAATATGCCTACTGGAATGATTACGGGCCTCTTCACGACTTATCTTGCCGTTTTTCACTTGTTCAGCTACCAAAGAATGATCATTAGTAAGCTGCTCCATAACATCGTTGCGAATCCTGTAAAGTCTTGAATCGCCTATATGACCAACAATTGCAACATTATCCTTCAAAACAACAATTGTTAGCGTCGTGCCCATACCCTTTGTCTCGGGAAATTTATTTGCATGATCCCAAATCTCGTTATTTATAAAAGAAAACATTTCTTCAATCTCTGCAACAGTTAAAAGCTCTGAAGAAAATCTATTTATCCATTTTTTCACGCAATCAACCGCAATCTTTGAGGCAACCTCTCCTGAATTTTCTCCCCCCATTCCATCGGCAACAGCAAAGACACATATCCTCTTTTTAATGGCTAAACTGCTCCAAGAAGGAATAATAAGACAAGAGTCCTCATTATTTTTCCTGACCATACCGACACTGGTTAAACTGGCAACATCCACTTTTGCTCTCAACTTTTTAAACCAAACTAGTCAGAATTTATCTATTTTAATATTTTTGTCAAGACAACTAAATAGATAAAAAGCCTCAGATAATATTCCGAGGCTTTTTATTTTTAAAAAATTATTATTTCTTTTTCTTGGCTGTAGTTCCGTTAACCATATCCTTAAGTTCTTTGCCCGGAACAAATTTAGCAACTTTCTTAGCAGCAATTTTGATGGGTTTTTTGGTCTGAGGATTAACACCCTTGCGTGCTTCACGCTTTACAGTTGCAAAAGAACCGAAACCGATGAGCTGAATTTTGTCGCCTTTTTTTAGACCGGCTTTAACAGCTTCGATGAAAGATTCAAGTACTGCCTGAGCAGCCGCGTTTGTAATTTCTGCTTTTTTTGAAATAGCTTTAACAAGATCTGATTTATTCACGAGAAACCCTCCTAGTAATTTGGTCAAGTTTGATTATACAGATATAATCGCAAATAGACAAGATAATTTTAGAAAAATTAGTTATTCTCTTCTATCCTTAAACCCATTGAAGCCAACTTTGCAATCAATGAATCTGCAATTATTGTCTTTAATTCATTAATCTGAGCTGTAGAAAAATGATTTAACTTATAATACTCTTGGGGGTCGCAACAACATTCCAAACGGTCAAGCAGCGCCTGGACATCTATTGATCCAACAATATCATCTGCATTCATTTGGTAAAATTTCTCCCATTAATTGCTTGATGGTTTTATAACACAAATTTTATCCCTATACAAATAGTTTTATCTAAATGATACTTGATTTTATACAAAGAAACTGCTATTATTGCAACAGTCCGCCCGGGTGGTGAAATTGGCAAACACGCAAGATTCAGGTTCTTGTGTCCGCAAGGACTTAGGGGTTCAAGTCCCCTCTCGGGCATTCTCACTCGTATCGAAGAACCTTCACAGGATCCATTTTCGCCGCTTTTACCGCGGGGAAAATTCCAAAAATCATACCAACCCCAATAGAAACAAAAAAAGATACAAAAACAGAAGACAAGGGAATCACGGTTCTCCACCCGGTATAGTAAGATATAGCATACGATATGACCACACCGGTAAAAATCCCAATAAAACCGCCGATAAAACTTATCAAACTTGCCTCAACAAGAAACTGAACTACTATATCCGATTTACTGGCACCCAAAGCCCTTCTTACCCCAATTTCTTTTTTCCTCTCATTTACTGAAGCCAACATTATATTCATTATTCCAATGCCGCCGACCAACAAAGAAATCCCGGCAATTAAAGCCATAACCAGATTAAAAAGCTTTTGTGTCTTTTGACTTTGTTGTAAAATTTCTAGGGGAACTTGGATTTCAAAATCAACTATATCCATATGTCGCCTTTGCAAAATACCTGCAATCTTATCTCTCGCGGCTAAAAGATCGTATTCTTCTTTAACTTCAATCCAAATGCTATTTATTTCGTGATAAATATCTTTATCTTCCAAAGGCCATTTTTCTAGCCTGTACATATTGGAATTTATGGGAATATAAATATCTCTGTCGTGATCACGTCTCTTTCTTCCCTGCTTTCCCCATTTTGCCAAAGCCGATAAATCCGGACGACGCAACAATCTTGCTTTCTCTAATAAAGATTTTTGCCTTAAATACTGCCTCTCTATAACTCTGAAATCAGGACGCATTTCAAATGCTGTTTTGATTAGTCTATTTGAGTCTATAGTGTTCGGCACTTCGCTCAAAACGTCTTCAAAAGTAAAATTTACTATTTCTTTATCCCAAGTTAAATCACCCAGTTTTGCAGCAATCTGCCTTTCGTATCCATTTATACTTCTTTCTATTTCAAAGAGCCCGGTTTCTGCTTGCCTCTGCCTCATTTTTGCTTGTTTTAAATCCAGTTCACTTCCCAACCCATTTTTAAGCTTTATTTCAGCTTCTTCAACAAGCGTTGCGTAAAAGTTCAGATTTCTGTCTTTTAGTTTTTTATTCTCAGTTGCAATAATTAAATTGAAAAGATTTTGATAAGAAGATATAAGCACATCAAGCAAGACAGCGTCAGCTTGAGCTTCATTTATTTCATAATCCGTATAAGCAAGTTTTTTATCCAACAAGCCAATTTGATCATCGCGTCTGAGCAAACCCGTTCTCCAAGACATATACAATGAATTAAAATAACTTGTTTTTGATGTTGTATAATCTGTTTTTCCGGACAAATAGCCATAATTAAGCCTACCCAAGGTGGTACGGTGGGAAATTTCGGCTCCAAAATCTACATTTTCAGTTTTATAATCTTCATCAAACCCGGTTGCTGAGTTATAACTTCTGTTGACAGAATTACCTGAATCTGCAGAAAGAGTCAAGCTCGGAGAAAATACCTCCAATGCTTTGCGTTTTGAAATTAAAGCATCTGTTAGATCATGTCCTTCGGCAATTAAAGTTCTGTTGCCATTCACAACCTTGCGAGCAAAATGTCTTAAAGAATCCTTGTCTTCGACTGCTTGAAGAGTTATCAAACACCCCAAAAATAAGCACAAAAAAAGTGATTTCTTTAAAAAAAGCATGCGTAATTCATAGTCTCTCCATATCGATTCTTAAACCTGTAATAGCTTGAATTTTAGCGGCAGGGTTATCGGGCAGAGGAATATAACAGCTATACTTTACGTAAATACCGCTTTCCTCAACCCAAGAGTCATCAGAATTAAAACTGAATGTACCTTTTCCAATATTTTTATAATCGTTTTCTTGCAGCGTTCCGGAGAATACTTCAGTAGAAAAAACCATTAAATGATTTTTTTTTCGATCGTACCCGTTTAAACGATATTTAGTGTAAATAGGAGCAGCAGAACCAACTCTGTCATTTGTTTTAACTGTCCAGCTGTCTCCGGGTTGAATTTCATATTCAGGGAAAGTCATTACTGAATGTTCTGCGCCATCCCAGGCAGCTTGACCATTTATCCATGTTACATTGCCGAGGCTGTCGAGATTCATGACAGAACTCGCTCCTACTTCCGGCAAGCGTTCCTTAGGCATATCATCCGCCGCAGTCACAGAATCAACAGTTACAGATACAACAGCATAATCGTCTTCACAAGCTATAATTTTTTGACTAACTCGCATTTCCATTTTTATAGGATTAGCTATAATACCGGATGGAGTTACAATATCTAATCCGCCATTTATGCCGATTTTATATTTTATTTCTTTGCCTTGCACAAATTTATATCTAAACAAATACTTACTCATAGTCTCTGTATACACGATTTAGCGTAATTTGACCATAAAAATATCATTTTTTTTAAGAATCGCCGCCGTTTTTTTTGTTTTTTGAGGCCTTATAAAGGTAATAACACTCCTTGTAAACAGAAAATTCAAAAATCAACATAAACAAGGCAAAAACGAGATAAAAAGGCCTCAAAACAATTTTGTTATCTAATATTGCATAAAAAGTAGTTTGAGTAAAAACCGGAGTGAAAGAAAAAGTTATACCGATTCTTTTTGTTGCATCGCATAAAATCGCCATCACCCCATATAGCATACCGGTCAAGTGTGGCTCAGGTAAAGCATACCACAGATCCATGTCGGATTTTTCAAAGCGAATAAACTTCTTGCCCCGTTTAAAAAGTCTCTTTATAACAGGCCAAAAAACATTCCATTTTTTTATAAAAAGCTTAGTTTGTTTTCTAAATTCTGTAATTTTTGAATTAAGCTTTTTCTTAAGATTTCTTAACAAGAATTTAAAATCGTTGTCTTTTGTTTTTTGCTTTTTATCGGGTGATTCAACATCGGGTTCGGGTGATTCAACATCGGGTTCGGGTGATTCAACATCGGGTTCGGGTGATTCAAGTAATTCCGGCGCAGATTCACACTTATGCTCAGAATCAGTTGGCTCGGGCAGATCAAACTCGGACTTAAACTCAAACTCAGGGTTAGATTCGAGTTTTACTCCCGCCTCAATTTTACTCTCATCTTTAGCCTGTGTTTCAGAATAAATCTCAGAGTCAACGAAAGGCATTTCGGGCGTTTCAGTTTCAGCAGTTTCAGCAATATTTTTTTTAGGCTTAAATCTGCGCTTTTCGTTTAAAAGTTTTCTGAAAGAAAAAATTCTGAGATATGTTTTATGATTATGTTTTGTTCCCTCAAATTCCACTGCAATTATATTGAACAAATACCTAAGTTTTATATAATACTTTTGTCCGATAAAAGAAGCTCGCACTTTACTTTCAACAACAATCGGGTGAAGCAATAATATAATGACAGCAATTAACAATAATGCAACTACAGCAATAAAGACAACTTTAAGCAAAGCCCATAGAACTACAAGGAATGTCTCAATCATGGCGTAATGATTTTTGCTTTCTCGGGTAAAATAGCAAATTGAAATGTTTTTTGGGGCTCAAACACTTCTCCGTCAAGCTGAAATGAAACAGCAGAATCTGCAACTATTTTCAAATTCGAACATTTGAATTCATAAGCATATTCGACTGGAAAAGCTCCCGCGCCTCTTGCATATTTAAGCAGCTTCATAAGAGTTTTAAGGGTTAGCCTTTTTAAAACTAAAACATCTAATAAGCTGTCGTCATAACGTGCTTTTGGAGCAAAGAACAAATCACCTCCATATCGCCGCATATTAGATATTATTGCAAATTCACCAATATATGGTTTTAAATTATCATCAGCGAAAATTTCCAGTTTTGGGGGCGAATAAGTTAATAATGTCTTTAGTGCCGACAAATGATAAGCATACTGACCGACCCTTGCTTTAAGAGGGCTACTGACATTTGCCGCAACTTCTGCATCAAATCCCACTCCTGCTGCGAAAAGAAATTTTTTGTTATTGCAAACTCCCACATCTACATCTTTCACCGCCGCAGTTAAAATTGTTTTACAGGCCATTAATGTATTAAAAGGGATTCCAAGCTCTTTTGCAATAACATTTGCTGTTCCCCCGGGAACAATAGCAAAAAATTTATTTAAAGAAGCATTATTTATATAGGTGAATATCGTTCCGTCACCGCCGCATAGAACCGGTATAACTTCAGAGTTTAAAGAAGCCGCTTTTGAAACTTCAATTGCATGCTCAAAAGTCTTTGTAAAAATAATTTTTGAGGGAAGAAATCTGTTTATATGCTCACATGCTTTTTCTAATTTTCCTATGTTTATGGTTCCTGAATTAGGATTTGCAATAATTTCAATTCTTTTTAGAGTCATGCCTTTACAGCCTTATAAACATTTTCTATTTCAATAATTCTGTATAAATTTCCGCCAAGGTCGTGTGGAAAAAATATGATTGACTTTCTTTTCGAAGCATAGCGAAGTAGCCTCTTTCTTGCGGTAATTGTATTTAACGGATAAAGGTCAAAGGCTTCATGTCTGTCAGAATCCAGGTGAAATGAAGTTGGACAAATATCTCCTATATAAATAAAATTACTTTTTTCATCTTCAACTCGAACTATCTGATGGCCTTTGGTGTGCCCCCCCGTTACTTCAAGAAAAATGCCATCTGTAATTTCTATATTTCCGTTAACCAGCTTTAAACGACCTGTTTGCTGAAGAGGTAAAAAATCTTTTAAAGCATAGCTACTCTTAGAAATCTCATCGGGAGCTACCGCTGCCTGCCATTCTTCTACTTGTATAACAAAAACAGCATTTGCGAAAACCGGCAAAATATCATTCCCTGATATTTCTGTTACGCCGGCACAATGATCAAAATGCAGATGGGAAAACACCACATGAGTTATATCATCAGTAGTCAAGCCAAAATTGGCCAGTTTCTCTTCCATAGTTACAGAGGCAGAGAGACCCATTGCTTTTCTTTTACTTTCTCTTATCTTGGTTCCAAGCCCTGCGTCAATTAAAATATTAACATCTGAGCCTCTTATCAAAACCTGGTTTACTCCAAGACGAATACGATTTTTTTCATCAGGCGATGCAAATTTGCTCCACTCTTCTTTTTCTATACCTGCAAATGCAATTCCACCGTCAACAAGCATGCTTCCTTCATTTATAACATCGACAGAGTATTTGCCCAACAACATATTATTCTCCGCTTTGAATAGTGCTTTCGTCATCATCACCAAATCTGAACAACACATTTAATGGCCCGATTGTATAGGTATCTTCTCCTACAAAAGCCGTAATTTTTACGAGACGATCCATAGTTTTTATCCTGTTTACCATATCATAAAAAGATATCATAGATTTATAAGACATGGTGCCAAATTGTCCTGTTAAAGGGTTTGAGATCATCCCCAATCCGACAACCTCATGATTTAAGGCTTCCATAAAATTTTGCAAAGTTCTTGCAATAGCTTCTCTTTCAATTGTTCCGTCAATTTCTAATGATGCAATTTCTTGGTTTTTTTTAAATATTAAATTATTTGGCAAAACCATGAACCTCACATTTCCCAGTTCTTCGCCGGCATTTAAATTTTCATCGGCAACAGCTCCCACAACCATATCCTGCGGGGCATTAGCAATAATCTCAGCCATTGAATTTAGATGCTCTCTGTTTTCAGTAAAAAAATAAATTTCATCTTTTACCTTTATGTTTCTTCTTCGCACTTTTTCAGAAAGGCTTATGATGAAGGTTGTAAGTTCCTTCATCACTTCTTTTGGTTTATTACCGGATTTAATTAATGTCAAAGAAAGAGGCTCTCCCTTTCTGAAGACCACACTTTCGGTTTCCTTAATTCTGACTTGATAAGCTAGTGCTTCAACATCTTCTTGTAAAATTCGCTTTTCTGATTCCAAACCATTTTTTAAGTTGCTCAACCTTGATACTTCAAGCTGAATTTCATCTAAATTCTTTCTAAGTTCTTCTGTTTCCTCTCTTATTTTATCAAGAGAAAACAAAGCAATCCTAACATCTTCAGAAAGCACTGCCGAAACCGTAAGCGTAAACAAAGTAATCAAAAATCCGGTGGCCACCGCCACAACAAGAGCAGTCCAACGAGGTCTCAACCCAAATACACTCAACCGTTTTTTACCTACCGCAGTTCCGATAGCATCTCCGACATATGCTATTGCACCGCTAACAAGCATCAAAACGATAATATAAGTCATTCTGTTAATTTCTCCACTTGATCAAGTTGAAATCTGTCACCCAAATAAAATTTTCTGGCAGTTTCATTAGTTGCCACCTCTTGAGCAGAGCCCGATACAAGTATTTTTCCGTTACTCATAATGTATGCCCTATCAACAATTGCAAGAGTTTCTCTGACATTATGGTCTGTTATGAGCAACCCTAAACCCTTTTTTTGAAGTTTAATTACAATGCTTTGAATATCTTGAACAGCAATCGGGTCAACTCCTGCAAAAGGTTCGTCCAACAGAATAAAACTAGGTTCAGCAGCCAATGCTCGTGCGATTTCTACGCGGCGACGCTCTCCTCCGGAGAGAGAATAACCCAAACTATTCGAAAGTCGGCCTATATCTAAGTCGGTTAAAAGCATATCAAGACGTTCTTTTTTTTCTTTGTGGCTTATATTTATTCCTTCTAATATAAGCCAAATATTTTCTTTCACAGTAAGCTTGCGAAAAACACTTGCCTCTTGAGGCAAATAACCGACACCAATCCTAGCCCGTTGGTACATTGCCTTTTTGGTAATATCTTTGTCATTATAAAAAACTTTTCCGCTGTCCGGTTTGACTAAGCCGACAACCATATAAAAAGTTGTGGTTTTACCCGCGCCGTTTGGCCCTAACAAGCCCACAATTTCACCCTTTTTAATATCAAGCGAAACATTGTTGACAACTTGTCGTCCCTTATACGATTTGCAAACAGAGCCTACAGTTATTGTATCAACATTTTTTTGAATAATGTCGCTTTTCAAGTTTGTTTCATTATTGTTCGGCAAAATCGCTTCTAAATTATTCATCTTCTTCCTCATAGTCTTCTTCGGAATCTTCGGAACTATCGAAGCTGTCATCTTCGTCTTCTGATTTTTCGCCATCGACTGAATTAGTTTTTGATTTCTTATTCTTTTTATCTTTTGAATCTTTATCTTTCTTTCCGCTGCCACTACCGGGATACACAGTTGCATGAACATTTCCGACTGCAATACTGCGCTCTTCATTCGGGTAATATATTATTTTATTTGCGAATAACTCTGAAACTTGTTTTCCGTTACCGGTTTTATCTTTTGTAGTTTGATAAGCATGAGCATGCCCCACAATAATCATCCTGTTCTCAGCATTTAAATATATTGCTTTGTCTCCGGTTGCCCGAAGAGTATCAGTTAGTATTTCAACATTGTTTCTTGCTATTGCCTTGTCTTCACCCGAAAACATTTCTAATATTTCGCATCTTAAATCTGAAACAGGTTTTTTTTCATTTTCTGCGGCCTCTTCCTCTGTTTCACCTGCCCTAAAATCAACTTCTATAAGCCGAACGTTTCCTTTGGCCAAAAACCTATTTTCTTTTTGAAAAGCTTCAATTTCGTTACAAGTCAAAATAATTCTTGATTTTTTTGTTTCACTTCTTCCTGTTTCAGCATTAGTAGAAACTCTTTCCATTATTCTGACAAGTTTTGGGTTTCCTCGGGCAAGAATTCTGTCCTCTCTGATGTAGGCTTCGAGATAATCAGACGAAAGAACTGACCCCGGTTGAGTTACCTTAACATTTTCAATAGCTTTAACTATTTCGAGATCTCTGTCATAAATTCCGCGTTCTGCTGTCATCACAGAATCTTTATTTTCTGCTCTTACCCCCCCTCTTGCAACATAAATGTTTTTAAAAAGGGTCATCAACTTGCTCGTAATCACCATATCGCCTGCCGCAACAGTAGTTTCAGCTCCAACGCAATTAGACATAAAACAAAAAGCTACTGTTGCAAATAATATAACAGCTTTTTTTACAATCATTTTTCTACTCCGGATTTATTTTTGTCTTCTTTTCGAATTTCTAACTTATTCTGAAGTATGTTTTCGATCGGTGGTGCAACAGGCAATGTTCCCATAAACATATTATGCTCTTCTTTTTCATCAGTCTTTTTTTCTTTTTGGTCATTCCAGATCCTTATAACAACTTGCTGATTTATTTTTAATTCTTGTGTTTCAGTAAAATAAGACATTCCCAAGCCAGTTACCACTATTTTATCTTTAAATGCGGTAATAGGCTTTTGCGTATGCATTTCTTTTCTATTTATATAATAACGCATTTCTTCGGTTCTAAATCTTTCATCATCACTGTTCCAAAGCCTAACGTCACCCCAAAATTTTGCTTCAAAGGGAGTCTTTAGAGCTTTTTCAGAAATCAATCTGCCTGTCCAGGTTGCAACATTCTCTTTGAACATCATCACTCGCACATTATTAGCTTCCATGTTGTTCTGATTATCGTCCATTTCACAGGTGTCTGCGTATAATCTTGCGCTCTCAAACCCTTTGTCAATCTGGCTAAAGTTCACATCATTAAGCACCATACGATGCTTAATATACTCTGCTTTAATACCTTCTTCCAAATCGTCATCCCACAATATTAAAACAATAAAAGCCACAAGTAAAACAGACCAAAACCAAAAACTTAAGAGGATATTCTTTATCATCAGGCTTTACCCAATTCGGCAAATTGATAGCGTTCATGAAACCAACACCAAAATTGCGGTTTATTTCTGAATGCTTTTTCATAACAAATCGCGTATTTTTGTATTCTTTGCTTCATTGTCTCATCTTTAGCCCATTTTAAGGGTTCTTCAAAACGTATAATCATATTTCCCTGAGTTGAGCGTTCGATAAATGTTGGCACAACAGGCGCTCCGCTTCTTACCGACAAAACGACCGGAGTGCTGTAAAAAGAAGCCTTTTTGCCAAAAAATTCAACCTGATACCCGTGCTCTCGAGCATTTAAATCGGTTAAAAGTCCTAAAGCTCCTCCTGATTTTAGTATAGATAACGCGTCTGTTACAGTATCACTCATAAGCACTTTAACTCCGCGTTTTTCACGATAACTGTTCATAAGCTCTGTCATTTGGTTGACAGCCTGTGCACGTGCGACAACAATTAAAGGCAACCCCATTTTAACCAGCTCATAACCCAATAGTTCCCAGTTGCAATAATGAGCTGTCAAAATTATTATTCCTCTTTTCAAGTCAAGAGCACGCTTTAAATGCTCTTTACCAACTACAGTTACAAAATCTTTTTTAGCTTCGACCAATTTTTCGTAAAACAAAACTTCCAATATGGTCAGGACCTGATTCTCCAGCATTTTTTTCAAAATAGTATTTTTCTTTTGAGCAAATTCTTCAGGCAAAAGCTTTTCGGCCCTCAAAAGTTCCTTCTTCCAAAAAACCGAAAAAATCTTAATCAATAAAAGCTTTAGTTTTGGTAAAACTTTTACAGGCAGAGCCTCTATTCCGCTCAAAAGAGCTCTTAGCAAATAATACCTAAATATTCGTTTATATTTTTTATATTCATCTATCATTAGCATCTAATATAGTTTTCAAAAATAACCTTTTCTAGCAAATCTTGATGAGCTAAAATTATATCTACAACCTCGCGAATCACACCTTCACCGCCCGCAGAAGATAAAATGTAATCTGCATAAGGTCTTATGGAGACATGATGATTTGCAGGAACAAAAAATAAACCGACTTTTATACCAACAGGCAAATCATTTACATCGTCCCCGATATAAGCAATCTCATCAGCGGCCAAACCACGTCTTTTCATGATTTCTGCCAAAACTTCATCTTTTTTTGCAATTTTTTGATGCAATTCTTCAAACTTTAGCTCTAACGCTCTTTTTTCAAGGGCTTCAGAGGCTCTTCCGGTTATACATCCGGCAATTAAACCGGCATCATGCCATAATTTAATACCCATTCCGTCAACGGTGGAAAAAAATTTCATTTCAAGTCCATTACTGCCTAAAACGATTCTTCCGTCTGTTAAGACACCGTCGCAATCAAACAAAAGAAGTTTAATTTTTTTACAGCTTTGCGAAAAATTTCTAATCTGTTTTGAGAAATTCATTAAGAACGTTCCTTTATAGAATTGATACAGAATATCATATAAAAGAGAAAAATTTAACAGTTTATTTTGCCAAAGTTTTTTTCCTTGCCTTAAAAGTCAATTCGTGATTATAATCACTAACAAACGGTGTACTTGTTACACCCTAAAAATAGGTCGGAGGAAAGGCATAAAATGAGAATTAAGTTTCAGCAGTTACCCGAGCAAAATCTAAAACCACTTTTTGAAGACAGCAACACTCTTGGATTCTGTAAATATTTTACAGATTACATGTTTACAATGAATTATACGGAAGAAGACGGATGGCACAGTCCAACCATCAAACCGTTCACTTCTTTTGAAGTAGCTCCTTCGTCTTTGGTTTTGCACTATGCTCAGGAAATTTTTGAAGGCTTAAAGGCCTTTAAAGGGGTAGACGGGAAAATTAGACTTTTTAGACCGGACATGAATGCAAAGCGTTTTAACAGATCAGCAGAAAGACTTTGCATGCCTAATTTTTTGGAAAATGATTTTTTGGAAAGCATACATGCCCTAGTGTACACCGAGCAGCGCTGGATCCCGTCTAACAAAGGGACAGCCCTATATATTCGCCCATTTATGTTTGCAACTGACGAAACACTTGGTGTAAGAGCTTCTTCAGCATATACTTACTGCTTAATTCTTAGTCCTGTTGGTCCCTACTACCAAGAAGGATTTAACCCGGTAAGCCTTTTTGTTTCAAGTGACTTTACAAGAGCCGGCAAAGGCGGCCTTGGAGAAGCCAAAACAGGCGCTAATTATGCGGCGAGTTTGTTAGCAGGCAAAATGGCACGACAACAAGGATGCGCACAAGTTTTATGGCTTGACGGCGCAGAACATCGTTTTATCGAAGAAGTCGGCGCAATGAACATTTTCTTTGTTTTCGACGAAAAAACCCTTGTCACTCCGGTACTTAATGGAAGCATACTTCCCGGCGTAACACGAGACAGCGTTTTAAAACTCGGCGAATCACTGGGTTACAAAGTTGTTGAAAGACAAATTTCAATCGATGAAGTTATTGGGGGAATTACAACAGGTTCTATCACTGAAGTGTTTGGAACCGGAACAGCTGCGAGTATATCACCGGTAGGCAGCCTTAAATATCTCGATGCAGACTATATTGTTAACAGCAGAAAGGTTGGCCCCGTAAGCCAAAATCTGTATGACAATTTGTTGAAAATTCAATATGGCGAAATTCCGGAACCATTCCCGGGCTGGACAGTTGAATTAGAAGGCCCTGAAGACAAGGCTCTTTCAATTTGATCAGCATCAAAAACATACCTATAAGCCACCCCGATGCCCCTTCATTAGTCGGGGTGGTTTTGTCCGCCGCCGAAATTATTTTACAAATATACTCTGAAAATTTTACAACTGAGTATAAAGAAGACAGAGAGCCCGTTACAATAGCAGACAAAAGGTCTGACGAACAAATAATCAAAGAATTACAACAATATTTTCCTAGCGACAAAATACTGACTGAAGAACATGGGCTAGTGATTCCTTCGATCAAAGAATCAAATCGTCTCTGGATTGTTGACCCTATTGACGGCACAAAAGAATTCATAAACAGAACAGGCGAGTTTTCTGTTCAAATTGCTCTGGCAATAAATGAAAGTTTATCCTTAGGGGCAGTATATCAGCCAACTTCTTCAACACTTTATCTGGCCTCTGAAAACGAAGGTTGCTGGCAATATTCTTCTGAATCCGACTGGAAAAGACTATATGTTTCTAAATCGTTTACTCCGAATCTCACGCTCGCTATAAGCAAAAATCACCCTTGTTCACTCGGGCAACGGATACACAAATTGTTGGGCGGTACCAATCAAATATCTAGGGGCGGAGTTGGGCTAAAACTAATGGCGATAGCGAAAAATGAAGCCAATTACTACATTAATAATTCCAACAAAACAAAAGCCTGGGATTCAGCAGCACCTGAGATTTTATTTAAAGAAGCTGGCGGCATTATTACAGATCTCAAAGGGAACAGTTTTTCTTATGCCCCCAAAGATTACCGTCACAAGAATGGTTTAGTTGCGTCTTGTTCAAATGAACTTCATGAAAAAGTTTTAAAACTTGCCCAAGTTTACAGTTAATAATTCTTCTTTTTCAGCCGAGACTGTAAATAAAATGAGGGTAAAAAATGTATCTGCTAAAACAATGGTTCAGAAGGAAATTTCCTTTCAAAGATTATGAAAAGGCCTTAATTGATCCTGATCCCATAATCGAAAAGCGAAAAAACCTTTTAAAAAAAGCACACGAAGAAATAAGAAATAATTTAAAAAAAGAAATTTTAATCAAACTTCTCTCTGACAGCAATCACAGTGAGGATAGTTGCTAATATATAACTTTCCACTTTTTTTAGTTTTAGCATTATTAAAGGATTAAGAGACAATTTAGATTTTTTAATCTACTCCTGAAGTGAAATTGAGTTTCTAAATGAGATTTGCATGTGAGCCGATAAATATATATAATCGCAAAACTGGCGAAGTCTATTTTCGAAAGAGGCAAAAATGAACACATCAACTATCGTTGTTACACAAGAAAGTAACGCAAACAATCACACTACCGACGCAGCAATCACAACCTTTTCAATAGACGGACAAGCTCCTACAATGGAAGCCTTGGTAAATCTTTATAACTCTCAAGACAGAGAATGTTGGCTGTGCAATAAAATTTCTAATAAATTTATTAACAGCGAAGAATTGTCTGATGATGACCAATGGCACTTCACTTCTTGTGTATTAAGCTGGGAGTATGTTCACAAACATTAATTTCTAAGTTTTGATTGTGTTTCTGCCGAATTCTATTGAGAGCTATTATCTCATGGGAGCAGATATTGAAACTGAAATATGCTTATGCCATAATTACCGGTCTTTTGGTATGTCTGATTGTGACAGCATCTGATGCGGCGATTTACTCTTATCGCGACGAGCATGGGCGCTTGTTTTTAACAGACAGCCCACCTAACAGTAAATACAAAATTGTAGTTACTACGAAAAAAGAATGCGAAGCACCCGATTCACCGGATTCGGTTCATTTTTCCAAAAAACAAACTTTTTTACTTCCAAATGACGATTCTTTCAGTAATCACATAAATGAAGCAGCAAAGTTGTATGGTCTGGATCCCTATCTTATTAAATCAATTATAAAAGCCGAATCAGATTTTGATCCGAGTGCAAAATCGGCAAAAGGGGCAAAGGGTTTAATGCAGCTGATGCCAACGACCGCCAGACTTGTAGGCTGCAAAAATGAGTTTGATGCCCGAGACAACATTCTCGGAGGTGCAAGCTATTTCAAAATGATGCTTAAACGCTTTAACGGAAACACTGACTTAGCCTTAGCAGCTTATAATGCCGGTCCGGGAAATGTTGATAAACATAAAGGGATTCCTCCCTTCAGAGAAACCAAAAACTACATCAGAAAAGTTAACCACTATTACAAACAATACACTTCT
Source organism: bacterium ADurb.Bin157 (assembly GCA_002070375.1). Classification (GTDB taxonomy): domain Bacteria; phylum Muiribacteriota; class Ozemobacteria; order Ozemobacterales; family Ozemobacteraceae; genus MWDD01. The sequence goes on from MWDD01000017.1 coordinate 43,648, forward strand.
GAATATATAACTGATAATAAGCACACTGAAACAAAAATTCACCGCTTGCCGGCATCAAACACAGATCTTTCAGTCCGCTTAAAAAAAGCTTACAAAAAATTTATCGAAGATGATGTTGAAGGAGCTTTATCAGAATACAGAGAAATAGTTTCAGTTTATCCGAGAAATACTCAAGCATTATATAATCTGGCTTGCATTCTTGACATAGAAAGATGTTATGATGAAGCTATAGATATTTATAAATCTGCACTTAAACAAGACCCATTTTTAGATAAAGCGCTGTATAATATGGCGGTAATATATGAAAAAATTGGAATGAACAAAGAAGCCGTGAAAACCTGGAATAATTACATAAAGATAGCACAAGATGAAGAAAAAATAGCACAAGCTGAGCGATTCATCAAAGAATTGAATGAATACACCGCAATGAAAAAGAAGAGGTGAAAATATATGGAAGCCGGCACATCAAGATCTCTTTTCGAAAAATTGCTATATTTGGGAATAGCGACCTTTTTTCTGTGGCCATTTATACAGCTTTATTCTGTTAAAGCCATTCCGATTTTTGATTCTGACACACATTTAAGAGCTTCAGTAGCTCTCGAAAATCTTATGGAAGAAGCCTTATGCCGACCATATGAATTTAGCATAGCAGACTCCAAATTTGTCCCTATAAAAGGGTATGAAGATTTAAATCTAATGGGTAAAATTGATATATCCCCACATCCTACATATGACTCAAATGTACTAATAAAAGCCCAAGTTATGTGGGGTTCTTTCCCATTACAAAAAAATCTGTCGTTAGAATATATCGGCGCGAGAACAAAATCATGATCCATAAAAAAAATGGTATAACATTATGGGAAATACTTCTATTTACTGTGTTTTTAGCAGTATCTATCGGAGCATCGGTGTTTTTCTTTTTTATAAATTCAACAGACATGCAAAAAGCCCAACAAAAATATGCTTGGGTGAAAAATGTTAATTCAGTTTTAGATGACGTCTCGTTAGAAATTGGAAATGCAGTAATTTTATCGCATCCGTTTAACGGTAGTTCGAAAGAATGTTTTTATCGGGGTGCAAGCGATCATTCGACACTTGAACCTGAATCTTTTGAAGAGGGATTTATTTTTTCCGACGACCTTTTGTATTACATATCTAAAGAGCCTACCTCAACAAATGTTACAAGATTTGGAAAGCACAGAAATCCAATTTTAGTAAATTGCAAAGATGGAATCTTTAATCGCAAATCTGCCAATCAGATTGAGATTTATTTTAAAATGAATTCTCCGAACGGAACAGAAACTGATCGAGAGTTTCGAAGAATAATAAACTTGAGGAACAAATGAGCCATACCCAGGAAAGCAAACATTCTTTTTTCCCGATTTATGTAATGATACTATTTTCATTACTACTTATTGGTGCTTTATTTTACCGTGTCTATCTTGCCGACAAAGACCTCGGAGGACTTAAAATAGAAAGTTTTCAAGCGCGTTTAGCAGCTGAATCAGGCATAAACTACGCAATAGCAAAAATAAATGATTCAATAAACTTTTCACAGCAATCGTTTGGCGGAGAAATTTTATCTTCAACGGATTTATCTAACCTTTTAGAGAAAGAAGATTGGCAAGCAGTTGGCTCTAAAACTAATGCCGCGTTCAGAATCGTTTCCGTAAGGAAAGTTGACACAAATGACGACAAAAAAACTCCTCTGATCGACGAAAGCCTCAGATACCGTATTTTAAGTGAAGGAAAATGCAGAAGTCACAGATACACAACTAATGCAATTATTCAGCTATATGATTTGTCTAAAACCTTTGGAGTTTTTCAAAGCTTAGACGAATACTATTACGGAGCTCCCATACGCCCTTGGATAGAGGTTTGTGGTTCTCTTGAAAAATTTATAAATTCAAACAAAAATCTTTTTATTGAAAACAAACTGAATCGGTTTGGTCTTTGTTCGGATGCAGATTTACTACTAAAAATCTACACACCCGACCTTCTTTCTCCATTTAAACAAAGTGAAGGCGAAAAAATTATTTCAGGGAACTTCGGCAAATACTATCGCAAAATAGGAAGTTCACCCTCATTTGGCCCCCTTTACTCTTCATACCCCATAATTATTGACAATCACACTTTTAACGATGCTTTGCAAACGGCTTTTTATGTTTATAAGCGGCCGCAAACCCAAGCAAAAATAAACTTCGAAAATAGATTAATAGCTGTTAATTCAAGTTTGAGAATTCAAAAAGCAGCAGACCGTATTGAAAGTAAAAACTCAACAAATTTGATTGTTGATTACGATTCCGAGGACTATAAGTCTTTTATCCCCCCCTGGCGCCCAAACATAGAATATTTAAGAGAATTAAGCAAAAGCCGATTCGGTATCTATATAGACGAAACAGGCAAAGGTCATCAAAATGGAAAACCAATACCAGTTGATTATCACCCCGGTTCAGGAGACTTTTTTTCCGATAGTTACATGGGGCCAAATTCACCGAAAGTTGAACATGACAAGCTCATTGACAACAAATATATTGTTTTGGCAAGCGACGGAAAATTTGACGGTTACAATAATTTGAGCATTGCGAATTTAAACGGAGCACGCATATTATTCTCGGAGCGTTCTGTTTTCATACGAGGAGAAATAGAATCAGACTTGGTTATAGTAACTCCGGGACATATTTTTATTACAGGCCCGACAAATATTGATTCAAGCTTAAATTTAATGCTTATAGGTGAACAAGGCACAGCAATTTCAGCTGCAGATCTTCAAGAAGTAATTGCAACTAAAAGACCCGGCAAAGATTTTATTGATGCCGCAAGAGAATGGCTAATAAAAGCTATAATTTATAAGCCCGGTGCCGGGGTTTACGCTTCTACCTTACCAAGTAATTCGGAAGGAGAAATGAATTTCAGAGGTATATTTGACGGAGAAAGCCTCAAACTGATAATTAAGGGAAGCTGCATAGGTGGTAATCTACAAAGATGGATTGACAATACCGAATCGGACTCACTCAGAATTGAGCACTTACAAAACTCTGCCGCACGATTATGTCTCAGACCATTGAGTGCAAATGTTCTTAAAATTCGGACTGAGCCTGAAAACATTGATTAAAACAGATAGGTGATATCATGTATCTTTTGAACAATTTAAACAGAATTAAAAGTGAAATTGCCGATGCACTTAAAGCATCGGGCAGAGCAGAGCAAAAGGTTGAACTTATTGCTGTTTCCAAAACAGTTAATTCTGAAGAAATACGAAAATTGTATTCTTATGGACAACGAAGTTTTGCTGAAAATCGTCCGCAAGCATTAAGAGATAAAACAAAGGAATTAAGTGACTTAAATATTGAATGGCACTTTATCGGCCATTTACAAAGTAATAAAATAAAATATGTTTACCCTACCTCTGCTCTTGTACATTCTGTTGACCGAATAGAACTAATTGAAGAATTTAAAAAATATGCTGATAAAACAGGTGTTATTTGCCCATTTTTGCTTCAAGTTCACATATCGGGCGAATCAACAAAACAGGGATTTGATCCTTCTGAAATTCTTGATATTATAAAACAATATAATAATGACAATAGACTAAGTATTAAGGGTTTAATGGGCATGGCTCCTTTAAACTCTGATACCCAAACCACCGGAGATTGTTTTAAAAGACTTTATACTTTGTTTAATGAGAGTCGTCAATCAGAAGGCAGTTCATACAAGGCGGAAGTTTTATCAATGGGTATGTCAGGAGATTTTGTTTTAGCTATTTCAGAAGGTTCAACAATGGTTCGAATAGGTTCCGCACTTTTTAATCGCGAATAATCAATCTGATAGTTTCAGCTTATTGATTACTGCTTCCCAACCATTAGAAACAATAAATCGAGACGTTTTATTCAAAGCCAAGGCATATAATTTTTTTGCTTCAACGGAATTGGGCTTTGATTTAAAGCCTAATTCGATTTGTTTTTCGCATAACTCTGCCCCTTGCAATTCGTTATTATCAATCTGTTCAGGGTATTCCAAAGAAGTTTCAAAGAGTTGCGCCAATCCCTCATTCAGCCAAATTGGAGCTTTCCCTTCAGACAGGTTAAAAACTAAATGATGAGTATATTCGTGTCGGATAGTTTTTCTAAGAGTTTCATAAGAACAATTTAGCGACACCGGTATTTTTATAGTTCCGTCATACATGCCGGCAGCCCATTTGGGTAGTTCATGCACATACCTAAAGTCGGAAGTATTCATGACAGTGACTTCAGTCAAGTTTTCGGGATAAAATTCAAGATATCCGCCAATTTCGCTATAAGCTTCTTCAAGTATCTCAAGTATTTCTTCAATTTTCTCAGGTAAAAAGTTAGCCGGGTAAGCCAGTTTAAAATGGGCATTTGAGAGTTTTCTTTGATTGTCTTCAACATGCATTTCTCTCTCAATTTTTTCAATAAGTGCAATTATTTTTTTATCAGCAGGAAATAATTCCGATGCCAGGGCCAAGTAATATTTGGCGTTTTTAAAATCACCGGTTTTATATAGAAGTTTTCCGAGCATTACAAATATGTCAAAGTTAGGTTCAGAATTATCCGCATATTTTTGGAGCAACTCTATTGCCGTTTCATTATTTTGTATTTTTTGCAATGCCAAAGCAATTTTTAGAACAAGCTTCGGATCATTAGGACGCAAAGTAAGAATATCTTTAGCTTCATTTTCGGCAAAATTTTGTTTTTTTAAATTTATGTAGACCGCAAGTAAATTTAGGCGCACAGAAATATCTTCCGGTTTTTGTACTTTTGCGGCCGTAAAACATCTTATTGCGTCGGGGTATTTTTTCTTCGAAGCAAAAAAGACACCCAGATTATTTCTGGCACAAGCAAGATTTGCCATCGCAGTGTCATTAAAAGGATTTGCACGACAAGCGCTTTCAAAGTCTTTAATTGCACCTGTCAAATCGCCTTTTTTGATTTTTTCTATTCCAAGACTGTTAAATAACCAAGATTCTTCTTGGTTGTCACCTCGTAGTGGTACGGCAAAAAGACTGAGCAAAAAAAGTAAAAGTATTATTTTAACTCGAATCATTAGATTACGGCATCAAGCTCTAAAATCAATTTTGCAATGAATTCCGTCGGGAATTTTTGGTTTTTCAACCTTTGCTTCATCTTTTTTATTTTTATTCAAAGTTTCTCTTTTTTGTCGATTTTTTCTGTCTTGCTCTTCTTCATCTTCTTTTTTAATTGTTTGCCCGTCTGCAGGGTCAGTTTTCTGTATTGTTTCTAACTTTTGATCGGTTTCATTTTTATTCATCGTCGCATTACCTGCAACACCGGCTTCATGAGTTTTTTGATTTTCCCTCACTTTTCCGGCGTCATCTGCATTATATAAGGTCGTTTTAAAATCAATGGGTTTAATTGACATAAACTACCTCCCCTCACTCATATTATCGGCTTTTTAGGCTTAAAAATCAATAACTAAACAACATATAGCTTTATACTTTGACACAATTAACAGGTAAATGTATATTATGAAAAGAACACGGAGAAACTAATGAATAAAAGACGAGTTTTAAAAAATAGGATACTGTTTTCACTGTCAGTTATTATATTATTGATATTGTCAGTGATTTTAATATATGAAACAGCAGACGCCAGAGCCGGGGGAGGTCACAATTACAGCAGTGGGAGCAGAGGAAGAGGCGGCGGAAGCGGAAGTGGCGGCGGCGATATCACCGTCATTTTCAGATTGATTATTGAGCTTCTTAGATTTACTTATTATTATCCACAATTTGGAATTCCCTTAATCATTGTCCTTGCCATAGGAGGCTACATTTTATACAAAAAAGGCGACAACGCTTTTACGGGGTTTGTTATATCAAAAGCCTCTCCCATTATTGATGAAGCTGAAGAAAAGCGTGTTATCAACACCCTCCAGCTAAACGACCCATATTTTGATAAGCAGACGTTTGTCGAAAGAATAAAAAAAGCTTTTGTGCTCATACAAAATGCTTGGACAGAAAGAGATCTTAAAAATGCAGAATTTTTCTTATCTGACGGCACCTACGAGCAATTTAGTATTCAGCTTGAGGAACTAAAAAGAGACCATGTAATTGATCATATGGAGAGTTTGAGTGTCAATGATGTAAAATTCTTAAAGCATGAACAAAGTGACAACTTCTCAGTAATCCACGTTGCAATAACCGCGGAAGGAATTAATTACAGGAAGAGCGATATTGATGGCTCTTATATAGAAGGATCAAAGTTCAGGGAACCATTCACTGAAGTCTGGACACTCATAAGGAGAACCGGAGCCAAAACCACAGGTAAACCCGGCCTTATGGAGGGGAGCTGTCCAAACTGCGGAAACCCTGTAAAACTAGGGCGTTTAAGTAAATGTGATGTCTGTAATTCTGTTCTAAGATCAGGCCAACATGACTGGGTTCTAACCAAAATCACTCAAAGAAGTGCTTGGAGAATCACTTCTGACACAGCAACAGTTGTGGGTTATAGCAAATATAAAATTAAGGATCCTGCTTTTAACACACAACACATTGAAGACAAAGTTTCTGTAATGTTTTGGCGGAAAATCACAGCTGAAAAACTGGGGGACATATCATTTTTAAGAAAAATTGCGCAAAATGACTTTTGCGACAAAGAAGAATTACTATATAAAAATTCAAAAAATGACAGAAATTTCTTCTCAAGATGCGGAGTTGGCTCGATAAATCTAATAGCAGTAGGAAATTTTGGCGTTGAGGACAAAGCCTTAGCAGAGGTTGTATGGAGCGGAATACCTACTATGGCCGATATATCTGCCGGCACACCTTCAACAAAACCAAAGACAACTGCAAAAAGTTACTACTCCAATCGAATTCCGGTTAATTATAAGCAAATCTTTATTTTAACAAGAAAAGCTAATGCCAAAACATTGTTGGACAGCTCTTTAAGCAGTGCTCACTGCCCAAACTGCGGTGCTCCGGAAAGCAAAAGCAGTGCAAATGAATGCGATTATTGCGGTACAGTAATGAATAGCGGAGAAAAAGATTGGGTTTTAGAAGACGTAGTATTCTCAAATGATGCTAAAGCGCGCAAATTAATTCAAAGCTTAAAGGCAAACACAAGCCCACAAGCAGGGAAATCCACACAAAATCCAACTTTTAAAAATTCTATTTCAGGGTTGGAAATGATAAGATGGGCAATAGGAATGATGCTTGCAGACGGAATAGTTGAGCAAAGTGAAATTGATTATATAGGTGAGTTGTCTCATAAATACTCAATAACAAAAAATCAAATATCAGAAATTATTAAAGAAATCAGTAGTCAGCCGAATCCGGTTGATTACGTAATGAAAACCTCTACTGTTACAGATAGTCGTGAATTATTCAAATGTTTGATAACAATGGCAATGGCAGATGGAAAAATATCAAAAGAAGAAATGCAAATGCTAAAAGAAATTGCTAAAAATTCTAATATCGTTGAACCAGAATTTTCCCGAATATTACAAGAAGAAAGAAAGAACCTTTACAGAGCTTCGTTTAGTGCGATAAAAGAAGTCAGAAAAAAATAGTCAAAAAAGGCTTAAGAACCCCATGCAGCTGAGGGCTATTGTTGGTAACATAATAAAAGAGCCAAT
>MWDD01000018.1 GCA_002070375.1 bacterium ADurb.Bin157
GCCTTCATGCAGCACTCTGGGCCCATGCATAAAATCGCTGACCCATAGCTCGCCAAAATTTGTGAACTCAAAGGCCCTGACGTCCTTGCAGCTCTCGTTGGTGGTGGATTGGGGTGTTTAAGCGAGAGTCTGTTATCGGAGTTTGGTGGTAGATCGGGTTATTGGTTGATTTAAGTGTGGGCTTTTTGGGTAAAAAAAATCCGGGTATTAACCCGGACTGAAAAATAAGGAGGCAAACAAATCCATGAACAGTTTCGGACAAGTATGATGTTTTGTTTAGCATTAAGTTTTGGACATAGGGCAACAACAACAGACATCAGCAAATATTGTGAAGCGATAAAATAGGTAGTCGGACGCTAACGAATATAAAATATTTTTAATTATTTTTTTAAAGACACAAAATAGTTGTTTAGGGCGAGTGAAATTATAATAAGTGCGGCTCCGGCTATAAGTCTTGAATAATTTATTTCGCCCTTATTAAAAAAGAAGTTTATAACAAGCCCTGCGGGTATGAGGGCGTTATTCATTATGGCCATTGTTCCGTTGTCTACGAGTGTAACGCCTCTGTTCCATAAATAATAGCCTATGCCGGATGCGGCTATTCCAAGCCATAAGAGTGCAAACCATTGGGTTTGGTTTTGTGGGATCTTGGCCATGTCGCCTAATATGAAGAACGCGGTGGCGGAAACAATTACCGCACCTGAGTAAAACCAACCGATAATTTCGTGATGCTTTAATTCAGACAGATTTTTGTTGTTTTCATCTTGAGCTATTCTTTTGTAATAGACTTGCCCAAAAGCAAAGCAAAAATTAGAGAGCTGAACTATTAAAAATCCGGTTAAAAAGCTCTCTTGCATCATGGTGTATTTTATTACGCCGGCACCTATTACTGAAATAAACGAGGTTAAAAAGAACTTTGATCTGAATTTTCGGTCAAAAAGATCGTTGAGCAACGAAACATAAATAGGGGTAAATATTGTGTACATCAAAACTTCTGCTACTTGCAGATGAGAAAATGAAATATAAAGAAAAATGAACATGAAACCAAGCTGAGCTGCACCGGCTGTCATGAGTTTTAAGGCAAGCATTTGATTTATTTTTTTTAACCGTATAAAGGGCAAAAAAATCAAAAAAGCAAGCAAGTTTCTGGCAGATGCCGAAAAATAGACGTCGACCACACCGGTTAAACAGTTGCCGATAAGATTAAACGAAAAGGCCCAGATTAAAGTTGATATCCATAAAAATTTCATAAGCTTTGATATTTTGCGATGATAGTTTATTATGTGAAAATAAACAACTCTGAAATTGTGTCTAGACAACAAGTTAGAAGTATTAGGCAAAATTAAATGATTATATAAAATAAATGTAACATAAAGTCATGCTGAATCGTATTATGTATGACCTGACAAAAGGAACCAGATCTTATGAAAAAGCTCAGTAGTAAGGTTGTTTTGTTCGCTGTTTGTTTAGCTTGTGTACATGGAAGTTCTGTTTCACACGCTTTTGATAATGTTTTGGGTTCGGCAACTCTTGCTATTGCCGAAGATTTTTATTTTGGCAATAAGGTTGCTCCCGATTTTCAAAAAGCTTACAGCATATTTTTAAGTGAAGCCCGAAATAATAATTCCGTTGCACAAAAAAGACTCGGAGATTATTTTTCTGAGGGTCGTGCCGGGCCCCCTAATTACGAGTTGGCTTTTGATTGGTATTATAAGTCTGCTCTAAATAACAATACAGAAGCCCAGGTAATAGTAGCTGAAATGTACGGGAACGGCGACGGAGTTCTTCGAGACCCTTCAAAGGCCGTTGAATGGCTTTTAAAAGCAGCTAATAACGGATCGACCGAGGCAAAATTCATGTTGGGTGTAATTTACAACGAAGGGCAGGGAGTTTCGCAAGATTATATCTCATCTTACATGTGGTTTTGTTTGGCGGCCGAATCGGGCAACGAATATGCGGACAGGGTAAAAGACTTCATGGCAGACAAATTATTAACAAGATCTCAGTTAAAAAAAGCGATGGAATTGCTTGATAACTACCGAAAAAACGGCGTTTTTGCAAATAATTAATCAAATCAACAAAAGAATGTTATTATTACTTTAAGTCGGAGATTCTAATAAATGATAAAAGTAATAGTTAATGATTTGATGCAAAAGGGATACGAGTACTACCTGACAAAAGAACCGGGCTGCGATTTTGCAGAGGGCTTCGACCCTGATCTTACTCCCAAAGAAATGCTCGAATTAGGCGTCTTTGGCGGCAAATACATGACAGACTGTCGCAGTGAGTTTCCCGAAGACTGGTACGAAAAAGCAAAATTATGCCACGAATTTTCTAATCCACAACTTAATTATTTTAAAGTGTTAGCCTCTCAGCCTTTGTCTGTTTGGCGCGAAAAGGGCTGGATATACCACGAAGACCCGCGCGGATGGTTTCAGTGGTATTGCCGATATTTTATGGGCCGAAGATGCCCTGATGATGAGCGGCAAATTCGCAGATGGAAGGCTATGAAACGCCATATAATTCAGGTTCGCCGTAATTGTGTTTCCGGCGATATACGATGCCGGCCACGGCAACGTCAGGCCCTTTTGCAATGGGCATATGACAGCAGAATTATGTGAAATTACCAATGACTGTTAAAAATAATTGAAAATTTGTGTTGACATGCAATTGAAAAAAAAGTATGGTTAGTTAACGGTAACTAACATAAAGAAGTTTGGTAAAAATGATTCAAGAAAAATTAACAAAAAGACAGAAAGAAATTATTGATACCGCACTTAGCTTAACAGCAAGAGGCGGAATTCAAAATTTAACAATACGAAATCTGGCCGAAAATCTTGGTATCACCGAGCCGGCTATTTATCGACATTTTAAAAATAAATCTGAAATTGTTAAAACAATGATTAAAAATTTTGAGGTCGCGGGCAACCAAAAAATAGCATCGGTCAGCAACGAAGGAATAACCGGTGTTGAAAAATTTGTGAAAAGCCGTTTTGCTTTAGTGGCTAATAATCCGCCGTTGGCGAAAGTTCTTTTCAGCGAGGAGCTTTTTATGGATGAGCCCGAATACGGCGAGCTTTTGATGAATATGATGCATAAGCACAAAGATTCGTTAAAAGTCATGCTTTTAAAGGCGCAAAAAGACGGCGACATCAGAAACGATATTGAATCTGACATGCTTTTTCGTTTAATAATGGGGCCGGTTCGGTTGTTGATCAAACAATGGGGTCTTACCGGCTCTTCATTTGATTTGATTGAAAAGGGTGATTTACTCTGGGAGTCATTAAAAAAGACGCTCAAGTTACAATAAATGCCATAATTGGTAAATAAACGGAGGTTTTAGAATGGGAATGTTTTGTTATCAATGTCAGGAAACTGCAAAAAATTCAGGGTGTACAATTCAGGGTGTGTGTGGCAAAAAAGCGGATACAGCTAATTTACAAGATAAGTTAATTCAGCAGTTAAAAATTATCGCTTGCAGTTTAAAACCCTCGCTTGAACTTGGTCGTTTTATTTGTAATTCTTTGTTTATGACCATAACCAATGCGAATTTTGACGATGCAAGAATCAATAAACAAATCGCAGAAGCTCAAAAACTATTGGGCGGAAAAACTTGCGATGCCCCCTTAGGCGTTCTCTCAGCTGAAAACGAAGATGTAAGGTCATTAAGAGAGCTTTTAACCTACGGTTTAAAGGGAATCGCCGCTTATGCCGAACACGCATGTGTTTTGGGCAAAGAAGACATGAGTATTTATGAATTTATGTTCAAAGCTCTTGCCGGTATGACTAAAAACCTTTCGGCAGACGAACTCATCGCCCTTAATCTCGAATGCGGCAACGTAGCCGTTACCACTATGGCTCTTCTTGATTCGGCCAACACAAGCACTTACGGCAATCCCGAAATTACCAAAGTTAAAATCGGTGTCGGCAATCGCCCCGGAATCCTGGTATCAGGACACGATTTGCTCGACATGAAAGAATTGCTCGAACAAACAAAAGACCGGGGAATCGATATTTATACTCACGGTGAAATGCTTCCTACGCATTATTATCCCGAATTAAAGAAATATCCGCACCTTTACGGCAATTACGGCAACGCTTGGTTTAAGCAGAATACAGAATTCGCTTCGTTTAACGGGCCGATTCTTATGACAACCAACTGCATTACTCCCGTTCAAGAAAGCTATAAAAACAGAATTTTCACAACAGGCATGGCCGGTTACCCCGAAGTGCCTCATATCGCAGATCGTGAACCCGGCAAACAAAAAGACTTCTCTGCCATCATCAAATTGGCTGAAACTTGCCCCCCTCCGACAGAAATTGAAAAAGGCGAAATCGTTGGCGGCTTTGCGCACAATCAGGTGCTTGCTTTGGCCGACAAAGTTGTTGAAGCTGTTAAGAGCGGTGCTATCAAGCGCTTTGTGGTTATGGCGGGCTGCGATGGCAGACACAAAAGCCGCGAATACTTCACAGACGTAGCCAAAAAACTGCCCGAAGGAACAATTATTCTGACCGCAGGCTGCGCAAAATATCGCTATAACAAGCTCGAATTAGGTGATATCGGCGGGATCCCCAGAGTTCTTGATGCGGGACAGTGCAACGACAGCTATTCGCTGGCCATAATTGCTCTCAAGCTTAAAGAAGTATTTGGCCTTGACGATGTTAACAAACTGCCTCTTTCGTTTGACATCGCTTGGTATGAACAAAAAGCGGTAGCCGTGTTGCTTGCTCTTTTGGCCTTAGGGTTCAAGAATATGCGCCTTGGCCCGACTCTTCCCGCTTTCTTGTCGCCGGGCGTGGCAAAAGTGCTGGTAGAAACCTTCGGCATCAAACCCACTGCCGACGCTGACTCTGATGTAGCCGCCATGATGGCCGGCAACTGATCGTTAAAATATTAAATTACGGTCATACAAAGCTGATGCTTTGTGTGACCGTTTTTTTATGTCTAATTTTCGCAATTATGTCAAAAGCATCTCTTGACAGCGGCGGTAAAATTAAGTAGTTTCTTGCTTACGCAAAATTTGGTTTTTATGCGAATCTGTTCAATAAAGGTGTATATGAATTTAGACAATTCTATTGTTATTCTGTATGTTGTTTTAGTTGTTTTTATTGGTTTTTTCTGCGCACGCCGCACCAAATCGTTTAACGATTTTGCCATTTCTGACATGAATTTTGGTGGTTTTGCAATTTTTGCAACTTTAAGCGCAACGTTTATCGGGGGCGGTTATTCTTTCGGCAACGCCGCCAAAGTATTTGATTCCGGCATATTTTACAGTGTTGCCCTTATTGGTTTCAGCTTACAGATAATACTTGTGGGCATTTTTATTGCTCCTAAAATGTCGGCTCACGACGGAGCAGTTTCGGTGGGCGACATTTTGGAGCCAACTTATGGTAAACCCGCGCGCGTCATCGGCGGTTTGCTCAGCTTTGTGAGCTGTGCCGGTATATTGGGTGCGCAGCTTGGAGCAATGGGTTTGATAATAAACACATTTTTGGGTATTTCGATTGCTTCGAGTATCGTTATCGGTTGTCTGATAGTCATGCTTTATTCAACAGTCGGCGGCATAAGCGCGGTTGTCTGGACCGACGTGTTGCAGTTTTGTCTTTTGATTGTTGCGGTTCCCGTCATTTTTTGCCTCGGCCTGAACGAATGCGGCGGCTGGTCTGAATTGATAGCAAAGTTGCCCGCACAACATTTAAAGATTATTCCCGAGGGCTCATCTGTTTTGCAGTTTGTGTCTTTGTTCTTAGTGTTTGTGTTAGGCGAAACTCTTGTCCCGCCATATGTTCAGCGTCTTTTGGTGAGTAAAGACAAAAAAAAGCTTGCCGGCGCAACAATCGGCAGCGGTTTGTTGTCTGTTCCTTTCTTTTTGATTGCGGGCGGTTTGGGGCTTATCGCAATGGTTTTGCTTCCCGAGATTAACAGCAATGCAGTGTTTCCGTCGATGATAAATCTTTTGGTGCCGATCGGTTTAAAGGGAATTGTCATATCGGGTGTTGTCGCTATTATCATGTCTTCGGCTGACTCGTTTTTGCTCAGTTCTTCAGTTGGAATAGTTCAAGACGTATTTATGCCTTTAACTTCAGATAAATGGCATGACGACAAGTATAAATTCAGGCTTGCAAGAGTTGTTAACCTGGTAACAGGTTTGTCTGCCATGACTATTTCAATGTTTATCCCAAATATGCTCGACATCCTCGTTTTTGCCTATAATTTTTGGGCGCCAATGATTTTGGTTCAGCTTATTGCCGCATTGCTCAAAAAGACTGTTACAAAAGCATCGTTTTTTGGCGGTTTTGCAGGCGGTTTAGTCGGTTCTGTCTTATGGAACATGTTCGGCTCAAAGATTTTGCCCATAGACAGCATAATAGTCGGCGTTGTGTGCAATTTTGCCGTGTTTTATATTATGAATATGCGCTCAAAGCCGGCATCAGTCGGTTCTGAGGCGGTTGCTTAAGATTCTTTACCGAATCTTTTTTCCAGGTCCAGTTGCAAGAGTTCGTCGTATATGGGTTTGTTCTTGAAGAATTCGGGAACTGCATATGCGACGATTGCAACGACCATTAGCGGAAGCAGCAGTAAGAATTCGTTCGTCATTTCCAAAATAAGAATTATTCCGGTGACAGGCCCGCGCACTACCGCAGAGAACATGCCAACCATGCCCAGCACGAGAAATATGATTAAATGAAATGTGCCCGGGTGAACCATGTTAACAAAATGGTGAAAAATGGCCCCCGTAATGCAGCCGAGCAACAAAATCGGCGCAAAAATGCCGCCCGGGGCGCCCGTGTTGTAACTGAGAATTGTAAGTAAAAACCTCGCAATAAGGTAAACAAGCAGTATTTTAGCCGGGATAAGGCCGGTGAAAACAAGGTCTGTAAGCTGATGACCGCTGCCGAGAATTTCGGGGTAGTAAAAGCCCGAAAACCCGAATAAAACGCCAAGCGCGATGCCCAGCCCAAACTTGATTCTGCCAAAGAGCTTGATAGATTTTATAAGGCAAAGATTGAAGCCGAGGCCTACGAGCCCTATTACCACGCCAAAGAGCACGCACCACAAAATTAGTTTCATGTCGGGGTAATACAATGTTTTTAGCCTATATATCGGGCTCTGCCCCAAAAGCATGCGGCAAACCAAATTTGCAGAGATATTCGAGCAAAAAGCTACCGTCAGACTGAATCGGTCAAGCTTCAGATGTAGTTCTTCGATTATGAACATCAGCCCCGCAAGAGGTGCGTTAAAGGCTGCTGCCAGCCCTGAGCCCGCCCCCGCGCACAAAAGAAGGCGCCGTTCGTTTTCATCAGATTTGAATACGTTTGAACACAGCGCCCCCGTAGCAGCACCCATTTGAACGGTTGGCCCTTCGCGCCCCAGCGCTAAGCCTGAGCCTATGCCTATTATGCCGCCGAAAAACTTAACCAGAATTACAGGCAGCGCCCTGAGCTTAAACCCATTATGCAATACGCCCTTTAGGTGCGGTATTCCGCTGCCTGAGGCTTCGGGCGCCCATTTTCTTAAGCCTATAAGTATAGCCGCCATACAAACGGCAAAAAGCAAAGACGGCGCGACGGCGTGATAATCGCGCATTAGTTTGAAAACTATCGCTCTTACATGTTCTGCTTTTTCGAGTCCGATTCTGAAAGCTACGGCGAGAAGGCCCGAAAAAGCGCCTACGATTATTGATTTAAGCGCAAGCTTTCTTCTTTGAAGATAAACTATTTTTTTATCGCAGTGATTCATTTATACCAACATTATTATTTTTATTTGTGAGCACCCATAAATCTTAACATCGCGTCGAGTATTGTCCAGGGGTTCGGCGGGCAGCCCGGAACATAAAGGTCTACGGGTATCAAGTCTCCGATTCCGGCGTTGGTTTCAAAGTTATCTTTGAAAAGCCCGCCCGAAATAGCGCAAGCGCCCGTGGCAATAACTATGGCCGGCGCCGGCAAAGCCTGATAAGCTTTAATCAGAGCCTGCTTCATGTTTTGTGTTACCGGCCCAGTTACCAAAAGCCCGTCTGCGTGACGCGGAGAAGCGACAAAGGTGATTCCGAAGCGCGCCATGTCAAAAGTCGGTGTCGTTAAAACGTTGCAGTCGGCTTCACAGGCATTGCATCCGCCCGCGCTCACCTGACGCAGTTTTAACGAACGCCCAAACAAGCGCTTGAGTTCTGCGCCCATTTCTTCTAATTTTGCATAGCTTTCATCGCTTACTTTAAGCGCTTCAAGAGAATTCGTACCCATAGAAAATTCATTCGTGAACGATATTGCAGAGCCGGGGCACTTTACTTCACATTCTCTGCAAAATAAACATCGTCCTAAATCTATTGTTATTTTGCCGTTAATTTTTGATACAGCCTGAGTAGGGCACAAATCAACGCATTTTTGACATGCGGCTTGGCATTTATCGGCTTTTATTATGGGCCTCCCCGCGTATCTCGGGTCCATTACGGGCATTTTTTGCGGGAACGGGTATGTTCTGTTTTGTTGGTGTATTCTGGCTTTTATAACTTTTAGCATATTAACCTCTTATAGGTCATGACCGCAGTATGACAGGTTGAAACTTTTATTGCAAAGTGGGAAGTCGCTTATTTCTTGATCGCGCAAGGCCAAAGCCAGCCCAAACCAATTGTGGAACGACGGGTCTGTGATTTTATAGGTTTTGATATTGCCATTAGCGTCTGTAATGGCGGCATGAGATATTTCGCCGCGCCACCCCTCGGTTAGAGCCACCGAAATCATATCAGGGGCGAGTTTGCCGCAAATATCATCGTTTACTTCTGATTTTTCCGCTTCAAAGTTCAATTTTGCAAGCATATCTCTTACGAGCTTAAACGAGTTCTGCAGTTCGTGCCACCTTACCTGCGCGCGCATCCCCACGTCGCCCTTTTTGCCTACGGGCACCACCGCTTCTAACTCTTTAAAAGCGTCGAATGGGTGCGTCATTCTTATGTCAACGGCAATGCCGGCAGCTCTGGCAGCTACGCCGACCAACCCGATCGCAACTGCATTTTCCCTCGAAACCGAACCCGTTTCATCAAACCTCGCCGTCACCGAAGGAGTCTGCCAAATCAGCTCTATTGCCGACTTCACGTCTGCTTCTATAAGGTCGAGCTTGTCTGAAATCTTCTTTTTGAGCTCAGCATCGATCTGATAACCGCTCGACCCCGGCTTCACAAGCCCTCTTCCAAAGCGGTTGCCGCAAATCATGCCCGTCGTGTTGAGTATATCGCCTCTGATGCGCCCGCAATACGACGATGTGGGCATAAACCCGACATCCCCGGCCATAGCGCCCAAATCGCCGGTGTGGTTCGCCATTCGCTCGAGCTCAAGCGCTATCGACCGAACAAGCGCGTCGTTTGCCGAAATTTGTGCCCCCGCCAGCCCCTCGATGTTAAGCGCGTAGGCTGTCGTGTGGCCGATTGTGGTGTCGCCCGCTGCCGCTTCTATGATTTTGATGCGTTTATTATGAGGTGTTTTGGGAAAAATACGTTCGATGCCGCGGTGCTGATAGCCAAGTTCGATCTCGAGGTGCAAGACTTTTTCGCCATAGCATTGAAAACGAAAGTGACCCGGTTCGATGACACCCGCGTGTATCGGGCCTACGCCAACTTCGTGAATTTCTTCGCCGTTTATTTTAAAATAATCTGTATCGCCTGCGACGGGAAAGTTTTTTTCGCCCGATTTAGGCATAAAGCGAATCGGCTTCAACCACGGGTGATTGTTGATTTTGATATTGTGTATTTCAGCTATTTCTCTTTCGAACCAATGAGCCTGAGGAATTTCGGGTGTGAGCGATTCAAAAGTTTTAGCGTATTTTGTGGCAAAAACATATATTTCGCCTTTTTTGTCGTTTGTCATGACTGCGAATATTCGATTGTCAGAGTCTGTTGGCACCGCAAAAAGCGAAGAAAGGCGGCATTCTTGTTCGAGAAGTTCTTTGATTGCGGCTTTAAATTCTTTGTATTCGTGCGTGGGCACTCCTTTTATGGGCGCCGGGACAGCGTTTTTTAATGTTAGATAGCTCATAATGCTTTGCCTCCGAGAATTGCCGAAGCTTCATTGATTATTTGCAATACAGGTTCGGGTATATAACAGCCCAAAAACAGCGCAGCGGCCAAAAACACAATAGGTGTGATGTATTGAAGCGGGTGCTCGTATACTGTTCCGTCTTTTCGCAGCTCGGGGTCTTTGTAACCTATAGGCTGTCCTTCGCTGTTCACAGGCATTTTTTTGCCCAATGCCATAGTCGAAAAAATGGTGAGCATACCGACGAAAACTAAAACCAAAAACAGCAGATACAGGGCGCCAAATAAGTAATTGCGCGACTCGACGGCAACTTTTAAAATCGAAAATTCACTCATAAAGGTTCCAAAGGGCGGAGTGCCTGTAATAGCCAAAAAACCTGCCAGCCACAATACCGACGTAATTGGCATGGTTCGCAAAAGGCCGTGTATTTTTTCGACCTTTTTGGTTTGATATGCACTCAAAATATTGCCGGCCAACATGAACAGCGATGATTTTACCAGCGAATGGCAAATCGCGTGAAACAAAGCCGCTGCTGTCGCCGCTTTGCCCAACCCAAACGCAAAAATCATTATGCCCATGTGTTCAACGCTCGAATAAGCCAACATGCGTTTGTAATCAGCCTGATGCATTATGAATATTCCCGATATCGCCATAGATACAAGGCCAAACAAAATAAATAACTGCAGAGCCAATGCCTGAACTGCCGGAACTTCGGCGCAAACTTGATATACGCGCAAAATAGCCAATAAAGCACAGTTTAGCAATGCTCCCGAAAGCAACGCGGAAGCAGGGGAAGGGGCTTCGCTGTGAGCATCGGGCAGCCAAGTGTGCATCGGTGCGAAACCTACTTTCGTGCCGTAACCCACAAGAATAAAAATAAATGCCACTTGAAGCCAGTCTGTGCGCAGATAACCCGCAAATTTACTTAAGCCGCGAGGTGTGAAAAATTCAACTTGAGTCGGAACGGCCATGGCAAGAAAAAAGACGCCCATAAGTGCAAGAGCAATGCCTACAGAGCAGATTATCAAATATTTCCAGGCCGCCTCAAGTGATTTTTTGTTGCGATGGTGATAAATAAGGGGCGTGCTTGCGAGTGTAGTCGCTTCAACGCCTATCCATTGCAAACCAAAATGAGCACTTAAAACAGATAAAGTCATGGCTGAAAGAAAAAACTGCATACAACCCATAAAAACAGCGTTCTTATTTCTTAAAAACGACAAATCATGAAAGTCTGAAACATGTTCGCCCTCTTCGTCAGGCTTTAAATAAGTTAACGCATAAAGAGATGCGCCAAAATAAAGCAGAGACGTTAACGAAAGAAATATCTTTGAAAGCGCGTCAGTGCAAAACCAGCTCTCTGTGGTCGGCGTAATGGATCCCAGACATATAAATGCCGTAAATACAATATGAAGAACAGAACAAACGATCAGCAGAATTTTTCGGATTTTGTGAGAATCGGTGAAAAGAGTTACGATACCGGTTAAAATTGGAAAAAGTATAATAAGCCAAAGGGTGCTCATTCTGCCCCCTCCTCTTCGTCAAGTTCTTGGTCAAGATTTAATACATTGCCGTTTAGCAGTTCCAGATCAGGCAGTTCTAAGTCAGATAACGCGTCAAAGCGGTCGGTGTCGATATGATCGAATTCATTGTCTATGTGAAAAAGCATAATGCCCATAAGAAAGATTCCGACAAATACGTCGAGAAGTATTCCTAACTCGACCATAAACGAAAATTCACTGCCTAAACTTAAGCCTGCCGTATATACTCCGTTTTCAAGAACCAAAAAGCCCAATGCCTGAGTTAAAGCCTTTTTGCGTGTTATTATTGTGAAAAGTCCCGTGAAAAGCAGGAAAAAGCCCGCAATAAGCGATGACGAAACAATGCCCTCGTCTTGCGTCAGTCTTGAGACTATCCAGCCCGAAACGAAAAGCAATAGAATACCCGAAAGAATTGAGGCGCCAAAGCTTATGTATGGCTCAACTTCGCGTTTTGTGCCTGATTTTTCCAATGCTTTTCTGAGCATATGAGGCAGCGCGATGCTTTTCATAATTATGCCCGTAGCCGCTAATATTAACACTTCTAAGGTGAATCCATGACCTGAAACAAGGGGTAATATGCCGATTAAAAAACCCTGAAACGCTACCATGTTAATGGCAAGGCTTAGTCTGCTTGACCCCAGTAAAAAAAGAGAAGTTAAAGCCAATAAAGTTGCAATGTTGTTCATAGTCAGTTTCCTGCCACTTTCAGAATCAAGGCAATGATTGCCAAAGCTCCCGAGCCGACAATAAATTTAGGAATAAATACAAGTTTGATTCTAGCCGTAATAGATTCAATTGTTCCGATTACAAAAGCGACAATCGCCATGCCCAAGGTAAATATTGCAATTTGCATGGTCAGACTTGTAATTATTTCGCCGTTAATCACCATACCGACAATTAAAGCGGAATATATCCAGAGTTTTAGTGCGGAGGCGTATTCAATAAGTGCCAAATCTTTTGCGCCGTAATCAAGAATCATTACCTCGTGAATCATGGTAAGTTCAAGGTGGGTGTTCGGGTCGTCAATAGGTATTCTCGCGTTTTCCACAAGCAGTATTACAAACCAGCTGCAAAGAATCAAAAACAATATGGCGGGGTTTTCTTGCCAAAAATTAAGCGACAGTTTTGAAAATATTTCAGAGAGCTCTAGCGAGGCGGTTTCGTGTATCATAATCAGCAAACCTGCAAAAAACGACGGCTCGGCAAGGGCTGAATAAAGCACTTCGCGACTTGCGCCCATTCCCTCAAATGCAGAACCTCTGTCGAGAGCGGCAGTAACCATGAAAAAGCGCCCCAGACCGAGCAAATAGGCCATTAGAATTATGTCGCCGGTAAAATGAATCGCCGAGTTGTTAAAAAACGACGGAACCAAAGTTAGGGCAGCAAGTGTGCTTACGGCTATTGCGACCGGTGCGATACGTGTCAGGGCAGATGCGGTCTTGCTGTAGGTCGGAGTTTTGCGCGCGAGCTTAAATATATCGTAATAAAGCTGCAAAACGCGAGGGCCTTGCCGACCGCCAAACAGCGCCTTTGTCTTGTTGATGAGACCCGGCAGAATTGGGGCGGCCAGAAATGATACGATAATGAAAATGATTGATGTAATATTCATCAGTACACCACCTTCCATATTAAGAGCGCGAGCAGCGTAACGGCAATATAAAAGATGTATAAATGCAGTTTTCCGTGCTGAAAACCTCTGAACATTATTAAGAACTTGTTAATGATGTTGAAAGCAGGTATAAACAGGTGCTTTTCGGCAGAATCTGTCGCTTCTGTGTGAAATGAAGATTTTGCCGGAAAAAGCTCTTTAATCTTTTCGCCTCTTATGTGAAGCCTGTTTACAGAAACAAAAACTTCGTTCGCAGGCTCTGAAAAAGAAGATGAAGTGTATTGAATGCGAGGAGTGCCTTTTAGAAAGCCGCAGTCCCAGGTGGGGGCGTCGCTTCTTTGATTTTTGTCTAAAAACTTAGATTTAATAAATACTGCGATGCAAGTTATGAGAATGACTGCCAGCGAAAAGAGCGATATTGTTTTTACGGGTGCGCTTATGGTCGCTATATAGGCGGGGTCATAGGTTATGCCCAGGGGCTTGACTATTTCTGAAACAACGCCGGCAAATGGAGATATAAGCATCGGAGCGAAGATCGAGGCGGCGATTATGGCAGCAGACAAGATTATTAAAGTAAAATTAACGTCTGATTTAATGTTTTTGGTGTTTAACCTTCTGTTTGTGCGGGGGGTTCCCAAAAAGACGAGCCCGAATGAGCGTGTAAACAAGGCAGCGGCAAGACCGCCTATTAAGCCAAGACCCAGTAATACCGCCGCAGACAGAAGCAGCGATTTCGGAGTGCTGAGCGATGCCGCTTTGAGACCCGACATAAAAATCAGAAATTCGCTTATGAAGTTGTTAAACGGCGGAAGCCCTGAAATAGCAATCGAAGCGATTCCAAAAGCGGTGGCGGTAACGGGCATGGATTTGCCGATTCCCCCCATTTGCTCTTGGCGGCGGGTTCCGGTTGCAAAATAAACCGAGCCTGCGCAAAGAAAAAGCAGCCCTTTGCATAAAGCGTGATTAAATATGTGTAAAAGAGCACCCGAAAAAGCGGTAAAGGCTATCAGCGGCTGGTTCCAACGATTGGCGAGAATGCCGGTTCCGATAGCCATAAGAATTATGCCCGCGTTTTCCATGCTGCTGTAAGAGATGACCTTTTTTAAATCAAGTTTGACGAGGGCAATAACAAGAGCGTATATCCCCGTAATCAACCCCCCGAATAAAAGAACCCAGCCCCAAAGTTCGGCGTGAACGGGCAAAAAAGTTAAAACTCTGATTAAACCGTAAAACCCCATCTTGCTCATGGCACCCGACAAAACTGCAGAAACATGAGATTCGGCAAAGGTGTATGAGTCGGGCATCCAGATGTGAAGCGGGAAAAAGCCGACTTTTACGCCAAACCCGAACAGCGCCAAAAAGAAAATTACAGCCGCAGAACCTTCGGCTAACGCGCTGCTATGAAAAGTCTCGAATTGAAAACCGCCCGCCGCCGAAGCCAAAATGGCAAACAAAAAGAATATTCCGGTTGTGCCGATGTGACTCGCGACCAAAAACTGCCAGGCTGCATTGCGTGCCGTGTTCATTTCGACTCTGTGAGCGATTAAGAAGTAGGCGGCAACAGACATTATTTCCCAGGACATTATAAACAAAACCGCGTTTGAAGAGGCAACAAGAGAAAGCATGCCCGCAATCAAAAGATTGTAAAAAAACCAGTATGCGCCGGGGTGCTGCTCGTTGCGCGGGTTAACGGTAACAGCCGCAAAATAAGCCGAAATGAAACCAAGTATGACTATCGGCAAAGCAAAAAACGCCGAAATCTTGTCGAGTGAAACCGAAGCCGAACAAATCGGAAGAGCAATAGTTATTGCTTCGAGAGTTTTGTTCGCGATTAATACATCGTAAATAGGTTTAAGAGCGAAAATTGTGCCCAGAAAACACGAAAAAGCGCCGAAAAAGTTTGAAACTCCACGCCATTTTCCGGTAAACAACGCAATTATACCGCCAACAAAAATTGCAACGACCGCAGACAGAAATAAATCCATATGACAACCCGCCTAAAGTTAAAAATACTTGAGTTTTATTACACCTATCACGCCTGTAATGCAACATTTACTTTAATTTTGTAAAAGTTTTCGATATTTGATAAAATTTTCGTTTGTTTAATGATAAAGATTGTATCATATATTTTGTAAAAAATCTTTTCTGCTTAATAAGAGGCTCTGTTTTGAAAAAATTCAACTTGCCGATCGACGATTGTTTGCAAGAGCTCAAAGACGCTCTTAATGCCGGCAATGACATCGTTCTTACAGCCGAGCCCGGTGCCGGTAAATCTACCGTTGTGCCCTTAGCCTTAAAAGATGAGCCGTTTTTAGGGAAAAAGAAAATATTGATGCTGCAGCCGCGAAGGGTCGCCGCTGTTGCCGTTGCTCGCCGAATGGCAGATTTAGACAGTTCTGAGCCGGGCAGCGTAATCGGACATTCTGTCAGATTCAGCTCAAATGTAACAAAAAATACCGTTGTTGAGGTCTTAACAGAAGGCATTTTAACAAGCAGAATCCAAAAAGACCCGTTTTTAGAAGATGTGGGGCTGGCCAATTTTCTTTGACGTGGAAGGGGCACAAAGCTGTAGGTGAGTCAGGGAAGAAACGCATGATTGAGCTGCTGTGAGCATTTAAAGGCAGACAGGCAATAAAAAGTTGCGATTTGAATAGGCAATAGTCAGGTAAAATTCAAAACACGAAGAGATATTTTGAGTGCAGTATTTTGAGCTAATAGTACTTCAGAAACAGGAATTTGTGGCTCTCTATAGCGAATGCCTGCATCACACTGAATCTTGGCTAAATCAGCTTTATCAAGAGCTGGCAAGCCTTGCTGTTCAGCGATGTCTGCTAAATATGCAAGGTTATGGCCTTTTTGCTTATTAAAATTACCGCCATGACGCATAATATAATCCTTAATAATTTTTTCGACCGCCTGAAGAATTGCCCATTTGGCGAGACCTAGTTCTGGTGGCTGATGAAGCAAATGAGACGTAGCTGTTCTAAAATCCGATTGGGCTATAGATAAAAATTCACTTTCGTTTGCCCGCATAGAATTGAAAACGTTCATGCCCAACAAAAATAGGCTCAATAATTTTTCACATTCAGCGTTAGGCAATTGAGCCGCTAGACCAGGCGTTAAATCAACAATCATTGAAAAGAGATTCAGGCCCCCGGAAGCAGAAGTTTTTCCAACTGACTTATGATCCAAGAAGACACCGATTTTGCCATAGACCATAGGAAGCCTAAGCTTATAAACTGCCCCGGTAATCTCGACAGCTATGGCGCCAAGGTCAAAGTCAAATTTAAGCTTGTCACCATACTTTTCTGAAACCCATTTTTGTATTCTAAGTGAGAGATCATGACCAGAATAAATACCGACACGAGGGGATGTATTCGTGAAACCGAACCCGCCTAAAGGAAAATCAATGTTAAGTTTTTCTGAAACTTTACGAAAGGCAACAAGCGTGCGTCTAAAAACAGGAATTTGCTCGCGAATCATTTCTTCGTCAACGCCAAGCATGATTTCTTGAAAATGTCTTTCATCTTTAATCATTAATAACCGCCAAATCGTTTTGAACTCATAGCTGCTAAGAGATACAAATACCAAATTTTCGAACAAACTTGACCGCTCCTTGGCTATAAAGAGACACTGTCATGTAGTGCAGGCCACGATAACAACAGTGTTCCCAATGTTTTATGCCATAGCGAAAACTTGCATTTGTCTTGATATCAATGTCGGTATAGTGATTACCGTTGTTTGGGTCTTTGTTGGCTTCTTCGCCGTGGTTTTCAACTGCGAAGCGAACTTTTAACGGCATTCTCAGTTCAGCATCAGCAGTGTATTTAATCTCAAAGCATAGCCATTTTTCTTTTGCTATAAAAGAGCCACAATGAGTATAAACATCTTCAAGCTGACCATTCTTTGCTGAAGCAGTATGAACTGAGATCATAATAGATGGGAAATTGGTTTGCGACGAAAATTCATCAGAATCGTAGGGAGAGAGTGGCGAATAATCAAGATAAGATAAAGAGTTAAAAATATATTGGCGGTAATTTATTGGTTTTTTTTCTCTATCTGTGATGTTAGGCAGCAAGTATGGCTCTTCAGTTAGTTGGCCGCCGGACTGTGTTTTCTTGATAGAAAGCAATTCAAAAGGGAATGAAATGAAGTCTCGCAGTGATTGACCAATCATTACTGAATTTCTGGGCGCTGCGTGTTGAAGTTTTGACGCTGAATCAACAAAGAAAGATGTGGCAGTAACTTCATTTGAGCCTGGGAAGCCATAAGAAGACCACAACACCTCGTTTTGACTGCCGTAATCAAGACCTATTCTAATGCCGAATTGGTTTTCAAATCCCGCTTCATTCAGTTTTGGAATGATAGCCTTTTTCACAATGTATTGAATCATGGCAGCTGCATTTAAAGCTTTTAATACTGCATTTTCCGGGATTACTTCGAGACCACCGAAAAAAGCCATAACAGCATCACCCATTATTCTGTGGACGTGACCATCAAAGGATTGTATCACTTCTATTGCTGTTGCAATAAAGGCGTTTTTTATCTTAAAAACTTCTTCCGGATTATAAATAACGCCAAGGCGAGTTGAGCTTTCAATATCCATAAAAAGTGTTGCAATAGGACAATATTCCACATTATTTGTGCCAGCCAGGTCTGTAAAATCTGGATGGTCACCAATCGCCGGTTTGGCTAGATCATATTTACCCCAAAGTGGGCGAATTATTTTTTGAAAATGGTATTGTTGAACAATCTGCGGTAGTGATTTGGCCTCAGAAGCCATTGCTATCTTTGCTTCCGAAAATTCCACAAGACTCGATGGCTGTTGTCGATTGAGATAACTCTCGAAACCGGACATAATTCTTGACCGAATAGAACTTGATGTCATTGTGTTGCCCCCCCAGCAATAGTTGGCAAAATAGGCCAAAGATAGAACGCAAAAAGAATTAAACCAACAAGAGCTGCATACATGGCCATTTTTAACCAAAAGTATTTCCGGTTACAAATCACAGCTAACGTATGAACGTGCATAGCAACACCATAAGACGTGGCTTGATCTTTGTTATTGCCAACCATTTTTGCGTATTCATCTGCAGAATTGACAGCTACAATTTCCCCCCAGAAAATAAGGCCAGGCTTATCATTTTGTTTAAGTCTGGGAAGAACAACCCATATGCATGCTATCGCAGAAATAAGAAAAAGAAGTAAAGATGCTTTGCCTGAAATGTGAACCCAATTCAACGGAAGATTACAGTTGATCGGAATAGCGAAAGGAGATGCTTTGCTAGTTATTACATAGCCAGAAATTGCTGAAACAATTGCGAAAAGAAAAGCGGCTTTTTGATCAGCCAATTCTATGTATTGTCTTAAGTATGCATGCGTAAATTCGCAAAAGTTGCGTGCGTTTTCAGAAAATGTAATTGTCTCTGTTTCTTGCTTCGAATCAGTTGATTTAATCTTGTTTTCTGTAGTTTTAGCTGGTGCTTGAGCGGGATTTTCCTCAACAATAGTTTGTCCATGGGTCTCGGGACCGGATTTTGATAACTGAGTGTCATTGGGTAAAATTTTGTCTGGCATGATTAAACCAAAGCCAAACAAGATTCCGAAGGAATGTATAAAAGATAAGGCTGACCAGAAAGGGTTGCTGGCAGGTCAAATTTTAAAGATTTTGACATTTTTCAATGCCTCCTGTAAAATAAAAGTTGACAGGTGTCGATGTTTAGGTTAACATTCTTTTTTTTATACGTCAACCCCCAATGGAGGTTACTGTATTCATGCGCCTTACAAGGATTATACATGCCGATAAAGAGTATTCAACGAGGGGCATCTTTTGAAATTTGTTGTTGGAAGGAAGTTGAAGGAGAGTGCCCGCTTGAAGATTTTTTTAAAGAGTTAAAAGACACTGGAAACCCGGATTTAGACCAGATGTTGCGTTTGATCAAGAGATCAGCAGACCTGGGGCCGCCGCGTAATATCGAGATGTCTAGAGCCCTGGAGGGAAAGAATGCCGAAGGATTGTGGGAATTCAAGGCCGGAGCCCTCAGAGTTTTGTGGTTTTATGAACGAAACAAGATAATTATCTGCACCCACAGTTTTTTGAAAAAGGGGCGCAAAACGCCCGCGCCAGAAATAGAAACGGCCCAAAAAACGAGGAGTAAATACTATGCCGAACAGAAACGTTAAGGAAATCGAGAACAGCAGCTTCTTTGCAACATTGTTTGCTGAAGCCGCAACTCGCGACGAATTTCATGTCGCAGGAGTAAAAATCGAGATTGCAGAACAAATTGCCCGGATGATGGAAAAGCGAAACGTAACTCGGTCTGATCTTGCACGGAAGCTTGGAAAGAATCGAGCTTACATTTCCAAGATTCTTAAGGGAACAACTAACTTCACAGTAGAAACTCTTGTGCTGATTGGTAGAAAACTTGAGGCTGAATGGGACTTCCAGCTGACAGATGTTGAACGACCAGAAAGACGTGTCTATGTAATGGAATATGGAAGTATCAAACCGCCGAGCGGCCCATTAAAGGCAGCAAATGAATATTATGATGAGATAGGCTGGGGCCAAGCCTTCGAAATGGGAAAATAACCTATGACTTTATCACCATTGCAACTCCATCGTTATTTTGCGGAAGAGGTCTACTGCAAAGCCAATTCTGATTTCGATAGAGATAAAGACGTTAAAATAAAAGACTTCCAGGTGTTTTTTGAAACCGGTGAAGATAAAAACCCGCTTTTTCGCAGAATCAGACTTACTGTTGAACAGAATATAAGTAAAGATGGCAACGAACCATTTGCTTTCAAAGTCGTTATGGTTGGCTTCTTTGAAGTTCTAAAAGAGTTTTTCGAAAGCCAGGGGCCAGAAAAAACAGAACAACTTGTAAATGTAAACGGGCCAGCTCTGTTGTATTCGGCTGCTCGGGAGCTATTGGCAATAGTTTCCGGTCGTGGACCATATAATGATGAAAACCTGAATGTTTTGCTGCCTTCTATTACGTTT
The DNA here is from genome assembly GCA_002070375.1 of bacterium ADurb.Bin157. Classification (GTDB taxonomy): domain Bacteria; phylum Muiribacteriota; class Ozemobacteria; order Ozemobacterales; family Ozemobacteraceae; genus MWDD01. The sequence goes on from MWDD01000018.1 coordinate 20,177, forward strand.
TTGAATTTTAAAGCAATGAAGCCAGTTAAAGAAGCAAAGCAGGTAAAAGCCAAGAAAAAATAGCTGATTGCAAACAAACTTGCTAAATAAGCGCCGATCGCAGCATATGTGGTTGGCGCAATTATCTTATATAAATTTTTGCTAACTTGACAAAAATGGATGACGATAGTATAAGTGAAAGTAGTTTCACCGAAAAAATAGGGAGCAAAAAATGGCAGCAGGTAGATTAGACCCTGAAATCAGGCGCGATCAGATAATTCAGGCTGCCATGGATCTTGTTGCTACCTAGGGAATCAAAAGCCTGACCGTTACGAAAGTAGCAGAAATGGTTGGTATTGTGCCATCTGCTCTGTATAAGCACTTCAAAAACAAGAGCAAAATCATTGATGGGCTTCTTGATTTGATTGAAGTGAGAATGCAGGCTACTTTGGATGAAGCAAAACAGAAAAGCGGCACTGAGCTGGAGTTCTTCAGAAGGTTGTATTTTGCGGAAGTAGCCGTTATCTTTCAGTTTTCAGCAGCCCCCGTCATTTTCTTTTCCAGTGACGTTCTGGGAGGGAAAACAGCGCGTCGTAGCCGCCTGAAACAAATCGCCCAGCGCTTTTTCGCAGAACTGGTAAAAATGATTGAAAAGGGCCAGATTTCTGGAGCTTTTCGAAAAGACATTGCAGCAAAGAATCTGGCTTTGTTTTTCATCGGAATTACGGTTCAGATCACAATGCCCACCCAATTTATTGATGGAGAAGTGAATTTGCGCGATCACAGCGAATTAGCGTGGAATAGTTTTGTTGAAGCGGTTCATCCGAAGTGATTTTTTTTGTCCTCTTGAGTGAAAGAGTTTTCACTAAGAAAAATGAATGCATAAAAAATTATTTGATTTAGAGTTGCAAGCTCGATTAAAAAAGAACTTGAAAGGCAAAAGAATTTGTTGTTAAAGAGAAAATAGATTCTCTGTAATAAAAGGAGGCGCATGTATGAAGAAATTATTAGTTTGGACGCTGGCTTTTTTTTGTTCCCTGACCTTGACTTATGCTGCACAAACCTTGACGACAAAACCAAGTCAGATAAATGTTGCAGCGATTAAAGCATCTGGAAATTTTGAAGTTGATGAAATAGGACTCAGCTTTAAAATGGGCGGTCGTTTGTTGGATCGAGCCTGCAATGAAGGCGATGTGATAAATGCCGGGCAGCAAATTGGTCGTCTGGAAGATGCAGAAGTTCAGGAAGAAGTAGGACTTAGAGAAGCAGAGCTGGAAATTGCCAGTGCTGCATTATCAGAACTTGAAGCCGGGTATAGAGTTGAAGATATTGCTCAAGCGGAAGCAGTTGTTCAACGGTTAAAAGCCCAACTTTCTGAGTTACAGGCTGGAACCAGAACAGAGGAAATTGCTGCAGCCAAGGCGCAAGTAAAGACAGCGCGGGCAGATGCGGCAAAAGCTGCTAATGATTTCGCACGGCAATCGAAGTTACACGAAAAAGAAGCTATTTCTGACCGGGAATTTGAAATTGTTGTTGCCAATCGTGATATGACTGCTTCCAGATTGGCAGAAGCGGAAGCTCATTTAAAACTGGCCAAAGAAGGACCGAGGCAAGAACAGATTACCGCCGCATCTTTTGCGTTAGCAGAGGCTGAGACCCGGCTGAATTTATTAAAGAACGGACCACGTAAAGAAACCATCGCTCAGGCACGAGGTCGTTTACATCAAGCCGAAAGAGCACTTGCTCTAGCGAAAGTGCATCTTGAAAACACTCTGCTGAAATCACCAATCAATGGACGTGTGCTTACACACAATGCCCACCCAGGTGAATATGTCGCATTGGGAACGCCTGTTATCACTGTTGCTAATCTTGAAAAGATCTGGCTGCGGGCATTTATCAATGAAACAGAAATTGGATTAGTCAAAATTGGGCAAGAGGTCAATGTTTTGACAGACTCTTTCCCGGGAAAGGAATTCAAAGGAAAAATTTCGTTCATTTCTTCAGAGCCTGAATTTACGCCTAAGACTATTCAGACCACAAAAGAGCGCGTCAAACTGATGTACCGAATCAAAGTTGATATGGTGAATCCGGATCAGGAATTGAAACCAGGAATGCCGGGTGATGCAGTCATTTACCTAGTTAATTAACCTTGACAGGAGGCGCATATGCCAATCATCAGAGTTGAAAACCTTGTAAAAGAATTTGGATCAATAAAAGCATTGGCCGGAGTCACCCTGCAAGTTAAAGAAGGGGAAGTTTTTGGAATTGTTGGCCCGGATGGGGCTGGAAAAACTACCTGCATGCGGATTTTATCGTCAATACTGAATCCAACAAGTGGTGATGCCTGGGTTAACGGATTTAATGTTCTGAAGGATTCAGAAAAGGTTAAAGAATGCATTGGTTACTTAAGCCAACGCTTCGGGCTGTATCCTGATTTGACTGTTCAGGAAAATCTGGATTTTTATGCTGATCTGTTCGGGGTGCCTGTTGCAGATAGACCAGTTATTTACAAAAGATTGCTTTCATTCAGTAACATGGAACCATTTCGGAAGCGTCTAGCAGGAAATTTGTCGGGCGGAATGAAGCAAAAACTTGCTTTAGCATGTGCATTGGTTCATTCGCCAACAGTGCTTTTTCTGGATGAACCGACTAATGGCGTTGATCCGGTTTCACGTCGTGATTTCTGGCGAATTATTTCCAAACTTCGGCAGGAAAAAATAACAGTTTTTGTTACAACAGCTTACCTTGACGAAGCTGAACGCTGTAACAGAATCGGATTTTTGCATAACGGGCAACTTATTGCTACCGGAACCCCCGAAGAAATCAAACAAATGTTACCCGGAACTCTGCTGGAACTTCAGACATTTAATGCCAGAGGCGCAGCGCAGTGCTTAAAAAGCCAATACGCAAATGAAAATATAACCATTTTTGGTGATCGAATCCATTTTCTTTGCTCTTCAAAAGATATTACATCAGATCTGGTTGTTAACGCTCTTCGCAATCATGGCTTTGTCGTTGCCAATGCCCGCACAATCACGCCTTCATTGGAAGATGTTTTTATAGCAACAGTTGAACGCCTGGATAAAAAAGGAGGTTCAAGCAATGGTTGATGAAATCGCCGTAAAGGCAGTGGAATTAGAGAAACGATTTGGTTCATTTGTAGCCGTAAATCGCGTTTCATTTGAAGTGAAACGCGGTGAAATTTTTGGCTTTCTCGGGCCAAATGGGGCAGGAAAATCAACAACAATTCGAATGTTATGCGGAATTTTGCTACCAGACGGAGGAGAAGCAACGGTAGGCGGTTTTGATCTTGCAACAATGGCAGAATCGATTAAAGGGAACATCGGGTATATGAGTCAGAAGTTTTCCCTTTATGAAGATCTTACAGTTGAAGAAAATATCGACTTTTACAGCGGAATATACAGAATTTCACCGGCAAAAAAAGCTCAACGAAAGGACTGGGTTCTTGAAATGGCGGGTCTGGCTGATAAGCGACATTTACGAACATCAGTTCTGTCCGGGGGATGGAAACAGAGGCTTTCGCTTGGTTGCGCCATTCTACACGAACCACCAATTATCTTTCTGGATGAACCAACTTCAGGGGTTGATCCGATCAGTCGCCGGCGGTTCTGGGATCTTATTTACAGCCTGGCTAAAGAAGGAACAACTATTTTTGTAACGACCCATTACATGGAGGAAGCTGAATTCTGTGATCGCATCGCATTGATCTACCATGGTGAGATGATAGCACTTGACTCGCCGCAGCAATTGAAGGAAAAGCGTTCAGGTGGCCTTTTATATGAGCTGGAATGTAAGCAACCATTGAAAGTTCTTGAGCTTATTCACGACATGGCCGGGGTTTTAGAAGCAAATGAATTCGGCAATTTATTGCATGTCAGCGTTACAAGCGATCGAACCATAAAAGAAATGAAAGGTCTTCTTGCGATTGCCGGTTTTCCAGAGATTAAGCTACAACCAATAACGCCAAGTCTTGAAGATGTTTTTATTTCCTGTATTGAGGAGTATGACAACACACATAAACAAATTTCGGATGTGAAACTATGAATTTAACAAGGCTAAAAGCAGTTGCACGCAAGGAATTCATTCATATTCTAAGAGATTTGCGAAGCCTTGGCCTGGCATTCGGTCTGCCAATAGTTCTAATATCTATTTTCGGCTTTGCTCTTTCATTAGATGTGGATCAAGTCCCGATCATGATTTGGGATCAAAGCAGGACGCCAGCATCCCGCGATTTAATCAGCCGTTTCGACGGTTCGAAATATTTTTCTGTTTCAGGTTTTGTTGAAGGGTATTCAATTATAGAAAATGGCCTGGAAACAGGGGATATTATGGCGGCACTCGTTATTCCTGCTGATTTTGGTATGAAAGAGCAAGCCGGTAAAACCTGTTCAGCTCAATTTCTGATTGATGGCACTAATGCCAATACAGCAGCAATTGTAAAAGGTTACGCCGTTGCAATAGCTCAAGCATTTAATCAGGAACTCAGAATTCAACGACTTGAAAAAAAAGGGCCGGTAAAGCAAACGCCCGCTGCGGAATTACGCGGACGTGTCTGGTATAACGACGACATGGAATCCAGAAACAATATTATTCCTGGAGTTATCGCTCTTGTGTTGATGTTTCTGGCTGTCATTTTAACGCCAATGTCAGTTGCGAAAGAGTGGGAAACCGGAACAATGGAAATGTTGATTTCAACACCGGTTAAAAGCAGCGAACTGGTCATTGGAAAACTGATTCCGTATATATTGATCGGGTTTATGGATATTGTTCTGGCCATTCTAATGGGTGAGTTTGTTTTCAATGTACCGCTTCGCGGTAGCGTTTTGATGCTGTTTGTCTGCGCGGTTCTTTATCTCATAACCGGTCTGGCTCTTGGCTTGTGTTCAGGGATTTTAACGAAAAACCAGATGGCTGCCAGCCTGATAACCATGATGGTATCACTTTTGCCAACCATAATGCTTTCAGGTTTCCTTTCACCAATTGCCCAAATGCCTGCTTTTATTCAGGGTGTGACATGGATTTTTCCTGCTCGTTATTTCATCACTATTCTGAAAGGAATTTATCTGAAAGGCATCGGATTTAACGGTATTTCTTTCGAAATTTCAGCTCTGGTGTTTTTTGCAACTGGAATTTTGCTTTTTTCGATTAAAAAATTTCAGAGAAAACTGGAGTAACACATGTTTGAACGATTATTAGCTCTTTTGAAAAAGGAGATTCTACAGACTTTTCGAAACCCTCAAATGGTTGGACTATTGGTTATTGCACCGATTCTTCAGCTAATGGTTTTCAGTTATGCAATTGCGAATGATATTTCAAATATTTCAACCGCAATTGTCGATCAGGATAGATCACCCAGAAGCCGCGAACTTATCACTTGTCTGACCAGTTCATCACATTTCTCGATAACTGAATTTGTTTCAAGCCCTGAAGAAGTAAAAAACATACTGGATCAAGGCCGAGCTCAACTGGTAATTCAGATCAATCCAGGTTTTCAACAAGAGCTTGAGGCCGGGAAAAAAGTGCAGGTTCAGGCTCTTCTTGACGGCACTGATTCAAACACATGCAACATTGTTCTGAACTATCTTTCAAGAGTTTTTCAGGAATTTAATGAAAATATTGCTATTACCAATACTGTTCAAAAAAAAGTGCCAGAAAAAGCATTTAAACTGCATGAAGTTGCCTGGTTCAATGAAAACCTTGATGCAATTTTATACTTTGTTCCAGCTGTTATTGCACAGCTTATAACTGTTTTATCTGTGCAATTAACCGCAATGGCGATAGTTCGTGAGCGAGAAATGGGAACTATCGAGCAAATAATGGTTACACCCATTACACCTGCAGAGCTGGTTATCGGAAAAACTCTGCCATTTGCACTGATTTGTAGTGTTGAACTGATTTTGATGACAAGCCTCGGAATGTATTGGTTTCAAATACCAATGCGTGGCGCTTACCCGCTGCTTTTTCTTGCAACCGGCATATATTTGCTCGTCAGTCTGGGACTTGGTTTATTGATTTCAGCCATGAGCTCTACTCAGCAGCAGGCAATGACAACCATGTTTTTCTTTTTTCCACCTGCGATTCTGTTGTCAGGTATGGTCTTTCCGATTGAAAGCATGCCTGAATGGATTCAATGGTTCACCTACCTGAACCCTTTGCGATATTTCATGAGTCTTTTACGCAGCATATTTCTCAAGGGCTCTGATCTGAGCATTCTTTCAAGACAGCTTATACCTCTGGCTATTTATGGTTGCACTGTCTTTTTCTTATCAGCCCGGCGATTTAAAAAAACGGTTTCATAGCAAATCTAAAACAACAAAATGGAGGCAATATGAAGAAAAATTATGTTCTAAACGGCTTGTTGGGAATTTTTATGTTCGGCCTGGTAAATGCTGCACCGGTAATTGCTGGTGAACTTAGTCTGCAAGAGTGTGTTGATGTCGCCATAGGACAAAACCCGATTCTGGCCACAGCACAAGGAAGAACACAAACCTCGCAAATAAACGTAAATATAGCCCGTTCAGCTTTTGCACCAACAGTGATGATTCAGGCAAGCGGAAATCGAAACAAGACCCCAATGTTTTTGCCATCAGAATTTAAGGCGTTGTCAGGAAAGACAACTTTTTCAGAAACAAAAAATGTCTATCTTACCCAGGCAAATGCAAGCTTAACAATCGCTGATGGTGGTTTGCGCAAATCAAAGTTGCAAGTGGCTGAGAGTGGTGTTGATGTTTCTAAAGAAGAAGAAAAAGGAATAAAACAACAACTGGTATTAAAAGTGCATGAAGCATTCTACCTGCTTGCAGCAGCTATTCAAAATCAAGAAGTCGCAAACAGAAACCTTAGACGCTCAAAAAGTCATCTTGAAATGGCAGAATCAAGACATTCTGTTGGAGATGTTGCTCTTGTAGATGTTCTTCGAGCAAAAGTACAGGTTGCTGATGCCAAACTTTTGCTTGTTCGAGTTGAAAACTCAGTTGCCTTAGCCAAAGGCACATTAAATGTTGCAATGGGAAACAAGCCAGACAACCCTGTCGAAATAATAAAAGTTTTAGAAGAAACCCCTGCGCATGAAACCCTCAATTATACCGCTCTAACTGCGAGTGCAACAGTAATACATCCAACTATTAAAGCCATGCAAGAAAGAATTGTTCTGGCACGCAAAAAGGTTAACCAGTACCGGGCAGCAAACAAACCGACTTTAAATGCAGTAGGGGCGTATGGAAAACAGGATCTGGATTTTTTCCCTGAAAAAGATAACTGGGCAGTAGGACTGGAAGCAAGTTGGGTTGCTTTTGATGGCGGTGCCCGGCGAGAACAGATAAAAAAGGCTATGGCAGAATTATCTGTTAATGCTACAGAGTTACAAACTTCTATTCTAAATCTTCAAATGGAAATATGGGCCGCTTTACAGGCTGTAATAGAGGCTTCATGCTCAAATGAAGCGGCAAAAGATCTAGCCAGAGAAGCTGAAGAAAGTTTACGAATTATACAAGTTCGCTACAAAGCAGGAAGCGGCACGATCACTGATCTTTTAGACGCTCAAACAGCTCAATCAAAGGCAGATTTTTCTGTTGTTGAGACGAATATACAGAAACATATTGCTTATTCCAGATTGCTTTATACATGCGGTCGACTCGGATAAACAGCTCAAACCGATTTATGAAATTCTGCACGGTATTTTATGAAAAAACAGTTTATCGATTTTATTACTGATTGTGAACCCTGGCATTTCATACAAGCTGAAAAAGAATGGCGTATTAGCGAAGTTCTTGCGTGTGAAGTGCCGGGGGCAAATGATTCCAAGGTGTTATTGCCAACCAGCTTAATTCTTGGTTGTTTTCAAGACCTTGCAGCGTGGCTGATTATGTTTTCAAGCAAGTTTGAATTGACCGGCTCAGTTGAAAGAATCGATCAATTCAGTATTTTGAAGGAAAAGGTAAAACCTGAACACATGCGTTTTGAACTTTGGGCAGATTTTTCAAGTAATTCCGATAAAGTGAAATTCAGCGGAAGACTATTGATAAACGGTGAAACAATTGCATTAATTAACAGTCTGGTAATGAATTATGTTCTGATTCTTAATCCCGATTATGGGAAGGAATGCTATTCACAATGGAAAATTTTAAGACACGATCGTAACAAAACAGACAACCCATAAACTAATCAAAGATGCAAAAATACCCACGACAACTTCTTGCACTAATTCGTGATTTCTGGAAAAAGAAGGAAAATGAGAATGCAACATTTACTTTAATTTTGTAAAAGTTTTCGATATTTGATAAAATTTTCGTTTGTTTAATGATAAAGATTGTATCATATATTTTGTAAAAAATCTTTTCTGCTTAATAAGAGGCTCTGTTTTGAAAAAATTCAACTTGCCGATCGACGATTGTTTGCAAGAGCTCAAAGACGCTCTTAATGCCGGCAATGACATCGTTCTTACAGCCGAGCCCGGTGCCGGTAAATCTACCGTTGTGCCCTTAGCCTTAAAAGATGAGCCGTTTTTAGGGAAAAAGAAAATATTGATGCTGCAGCCGCGAAGGGTCGCCGCTGTTGCCGTTGCTCGCCGAATGGCAGATTTAGACAGTTCTGAGCCGGGCAGCGTAATCGGACATTCTGTCAGATTCAGCTCAAATGTAACAAAAAATACCGTTGTTGAGGTCTTAACAGAAGGCATTTTAACAAGCAGAATCCAAAAAGACCCGTTTTTAGAAGATGTGGGGCTGGTGATTTTTGACGAGTTTCATGAACGAAGCATTCATGCCGACTTAGGCTTAGCTCTTTGCCGCGAAATTCAGAGAGAAATCCGCGCTGACTTGCGTATAATGGTCATGTCGGCCACAATGGAAACAGACAAACTTAAATCTTTTTTGAAAAACCCAAAAGAAATTGTCGGAAAAGGTTTTTTGTACCCGGTGCAGATTGAATACCAAAAAACATCGGGCGGCAGAAACTTTATACAAGAATTAGGCACAGAAATAGCCTCGATCGTAAATAATTCAGAACAAAACGAAAAATATCTGGTATTTTTGCCGGGAGTTGGCGAAATAATGGGAGTCAGCGACTGTTTGGCAGAAAAACTGCGCACAAAACACGAAATAGCCCATCTTTACGGAGCTATGAGGATAGAAGACCAGCAGCGCTTGTTAAAGGGCGGCACCGTCCCGCAAATAATTCTTGCCACAAATGTTGCCGAAACCTCCCTGACAATAGACGGAATCACAACTGTAATTGACAGCGGCTACTGCCGCCGCTCTGAGTATGACGAAGAGAACGGCCTTGAAAAGCTTGTGTTGGGGCGAATCAGCAAGGCTTCGGCAAAACAAAGAGCGGGGCGTGCCGGCAGAGTCAAGGCCGGCAGATGTATCAGACTTTGGAGCAAATCAGAGCATGATTATCTGTCAGAAGAAGAAGTGGGCGAGATATTCAGAACCGACCTGAGCACAACGGCGCTTGAACTGGCCGCCTGGGGCTGTCGAAACCTTCACGAATTTGGGTGGTTCGAAAACCCCGGCAAAGAGCGCATAAATAAGGCTGTTGAGTTGCTTAAAATGCTTAGGGCAGTCGATGAACAGGGCGGCATCACAGAAGTGGGCAGAAAAATGGCCCGTTTGCCCGCCGAAGCGAGAATCGCAAGAATGCTTCTGTGGGGCGCCGAAAACGGCGTGTTAGAGCAGGTTGCGCCGGCGGCGGCCATATTAAGCGAAAAGGACTTTGTCAGCGAAACCGAGAAAGACCCTGATTTGGAATACAGATTAGAATTGGTTGCAGGCAGGAGGGGCGGGCGTTCTTACCATTTCGAGAGGATTAAAAAATCTGCCGAACAGTTTGAAAGCATAATTGGCAAATCAAAGCTGCGGCCTGATTCAAACCTGCCGTGCGATGCGAAACAGCCGACCGAAGCGAGAGGCGCGAAAATCGCCGAGGCACTGCGAAAAGCGCTGCTTGTGGCTTTTCCCGACAGAGTTTGTATGAGGCGCTCAGAAGGCGGCGAATACACATCATGCGCCGGCAGAGGCTTTACTATGAGTAATGAAGGGCCTTTAAAGAGCGCCCGGTATATTTTGGCTTTAAAGGCCGATTCGGCATTGCGCGCCGCCTCAGGGTCGGGAAAAATATTTTTGGCAAGTAAAATTGAGGCAGAATGGCTCAAAGAGGGTTTAGGTCTGCCTTGCAAATTTGCGCGGGAAGTGTATTTCAATGACAAAAATAAAAAAGTATCCGCAAAAGAGCGAATTTGGTACGGAAAACTGCTCATTGAAAACAACGAATCGGCAATAAACTCGAATGATGCCGAAGAGGCGGCGAATGTGTTTTTCCCTGCAATAATGAATGACTTAAAAGGCGCATTCAACCTTAATAGCGAAGAAAATCAAGATTTTTGCAGCAGAGTGCGATTGCTCACGAAAACTTTCGGCGACGGCGAATTTGAGCAAATCGACGAAAAATGGTTTGAAAAGCAGCTTGAGACTGTGCTTGGCGGGTGCTTTTCGTTTAAAGACTTGCAGCAATACACTTTGGAACAGCTTTATTTTATGGGGCCGGCGCGGCACTTGAGAGAGCGTTTTGACAGGCTGGTGCCCGAAAGATTTGAGGTGCCGTCGGGCAGCAAAATTAAAATCGCGTATGGCGATGATTTAGAACCGGTCTTGGCGGTGAAGCTGCAGGAAATGTTTGGGCAGAACGAGACGCCGACTATTTGTGAGGGGCGGGTCAGGCTTAAGGTGCATTTGCTTTCGCCCGCAAAAAGGCCGGTGCAAATAACTTCAGATTTGGCATCGTTTTGGAAAAACGGCTACAAGCAGATCGTGGGCGAGCTCAGGGGGCGCTACCCGAAGCACCCGTGGCCCGACGACCCTCAAAATGCCGTGCCCACGGCCAAAACGAAAAATAGAATTGCAAAAGAGCAGTCTAATCACTAATGACAGGAGCTTTTATGATGCATTTTGTGAAAAAAGGTATAGCGGCGAGAAAACTCGGCAAACCGCCCGGAACAATTGCCAATTACTCGGTTGAGGGGGGCAGAAAGACCGTGGCGCAGGTCTTTGAGTATGGCGCGGATTTTTGCAATGAGAGCGTGTGCGAACAAATTGATGAGTTGAAGCCGTTTGCGAAGAGCTCTGAACGCCAATGGATAACAATCACGGGGCTGAATGACGAGAATTATTTGAAGCAGCTGTCAGAAATATTTGAAATAGATAAACTGACGATGGAAGACATTATGAACCCAAATCACAGGCCAAAATTTGAGGCTTTCGACGGGTACATTTTTGTTGTCATGAAAATACTGACGCTTAACAGCAGCGGGCGGCCTGAAGCAGAGCAAGTCAGTTTAATCTTTAATGAGACGCGTGTTTTGCTCTTTAAAGAAAAAGATGAAGATGTTTTTGAGCCGGTAAGAGATCGACTCAGAAAAGTTTCGGGCAAATTGAGAAATTACGGGCCCGATTATTTGGCGCTGATGCTTATAGATGTGATAGTCGACAACTATCTTTATGTCCTCGATAGCCTTTCCGATACAATGGACGTTTACGAAGAAGAATTGATTAAGCACCCTGACAGGTTCAGCGGCGATTTGATGCACAGCTTTAAAAGGGAACTTTCTTATATAAGAAAAGTTTCGTTTCCGTTGCGTGAAATAACTTCGGGGCTGATGAGAAGCGATACGCGTTTTATAAAACAAGAAACAGAGCTCTTTTTCCGTGATGTCCATGATCACGTTGTTAACGTAATTGAAACCATTGAGGCACTTCGTGAAATGGCAAAAGAAATTTATGATTTGTATATTTCAAAAATCAGCGTCAGAACTAACGAAATAATGCAGACTTTAACCATTATTTCCACGGTTTTTATTCCGTTGACCTTCATTGTGGGTGTTTATGGAATGAATTTTGAAAATATGCCCGAATTAAAATGGGCTTGGGGTTATTTCGCAGTTTGGGTTATAATGATTGTATGTGCTTTTATAATGGTATTGTTTTTTAAACGGAAAAAGTGGCTCTGAAATGCTTTAATAATCGGAGGCTTGTATAATGTCAGGCATTAAAAGGTTTTTTGTTTTGTTTTTGCTGATTGTCGCCTCGAGTTGTTTTGCGGGGCAGGTTCCGGCGGGAATATTCGATGAAGGCGAATTTGTAGTGTTTGTGCCCGAAAACTTAGATGACAGCTATGTTTACCCGACTATTATCGGGTTTTCGCCCGGCGGCAGAGGCTCTGATATAATCAGCACCTGGCGCAGCGCAGCAACAGAGAATAACTGCATTATACTCGGCTCTAACGTAATACGAAACGGCATGGATATTCAAAAAAATCTGATCACCGTTAAGGCTGATATAAAAGATAAACTTGCTCTCAAATACCCGATTGATTTGAACAAAATAGTGGCGTTAGGCTCTTCGGGCGGCGGAATGGCAGCACACCTGTTCAGTTTTTTCCATCCTGATATTATTGCGGGAGTAATTACTAACGTAGGTTACATTCACGAAACCAGCTTAAAGCAGAGCAAGCGATACCCGCGCGGCAAGGCCTGCGCGTTTTTGGCCAGCCCCACCGATTTTAACTATAAGCTTATGCAACAAGACATTAAGTTTTTAGAGCAGCTAAAATGGAAATGTACGTGGCTCGAATTTGAGGGCGGGCATAGAATGGCACCTGAGCACTTGCGAAGCGAGGCTCTCGATTTTGTGCTCACAAGTTTGCAACCGGCAGAGTAAAAGGTGTTTGTGATGGCAGACGAAAATGTAAAAAAACTGGCCGACGAGTTAAAAAAATATAATCGCATTTGTTATTACCCCTCGTCGGGGCGCGATTTGAGCGATTTAGATTATTTCGGTTCAGGCAGGTTGCTCTGGAATGAACGTGTCGAGAGTTCGTGCCGAGTTTCGGGGCAGACTGCCCAAAGCTGCGAATTGCCCGATCTTTTTGTCCATTCCGATATCAATTTTTACATGGAATTCGAAGAAGGCAAAGACTTAGACGCACGCGAATGCGGCTTTCACGGCGAGTTTGAGGTCGTTGCCTTCAGAGAGCTGCCGCGCATTTCAAACCCTAACAGAATATGCGACAATTATAATTTCAGCGGAAGATGCTATGAATACAAGCTCAAGGTCTGGGGCATCGATAAAGAGCTGACGCTGATTTATTGTTTGTGCGAAAACGAATTTTTTGTGTCTGATATTTTGCTCGCGCATGGCGTCAAAATCGACTGTGTGTGGTCGAAAAACTGGGCGGGCGGCCTTACAACGGGAACCTGGCTTGCTAATGTGTGCGATAAGCTCGAGACAAGAAAATTTTACACAGACTGGCTGTGCGTGCCCGGTAAAAGGGGGCAGCCCTTAAATTTGCCCGTGAAAGAAAAATACCCCGATCTTATGGTCGAAGCTTCGGTTAAGCTCATCAGAAGCGGTGAGCCTAAGTGGATTGACGAAGGGGCAAACGGCTGGGTCGAAGAATACGACGTCACGAAATAGCAGATAGGTTCGTTATAGAATTCCCTTTAAAAAGAATTTCCTAAAAACAAAAAAGCCGCTTAATAAGCGGTTTCTTTTGATTGGGGCATGACGGATTTGAACCGGCGACCCACTGATTAAGAGTCAGTTGCTCTACCAACTGAGCTAATGCCCCGTCCACTGAGCCGCGTTGGATTTGAACCAACGACCCTCTGATTAAAAGTCAGATGCTCTACCCCTGAGCTAGCGGCCCGTAATTCACTGCGTCGCGCCCGGAAGGATTCGAACCCTCAACCTACGGATCCGAAGTCCGTTGCTCTATCCAATTGAGCTACGAGCGCAAATCAAGGGACGAAGACGGGGCTCGAACCCGCAACCACCAGATCCACAATCTGGTGCACTACCATTGTGCTACTTCGTCCATGAAAGCGCGCCAGAAAGGACTCGAACCCTTGGCCCACAGCTTAGAAGGCTGTTGCTCTATCCACCTGAGCTACTGGCGCATTTTCTTTGAGAGCGAGAAACGGGACTTGAACCCGCGACATCCACCTTGGCAAGGTGGCGCTCTACCAACTGAGCTATTCTCGCGTATATACAACCGTCGGTTTGTGTCCGACTGCAATGGAAAGATTATAACAAACGAAAGTTTGAAAGTCAACAAAAATTAGAAATAATATGTACGCCATTTTTGTTCTTAGCTTATCCGCCGAGTCCTGAGAGTATTGTTTCGGCGTTTCTGTATGCCATGTAGTCGTCATGATTTAACGGGAAATCCCAGGTTCCGACTCGGTGAGTGATTTTTCCGCCAAACCCGGTTTTAAAACAATATAAACCATAAAAAGGATGCTCGGGGTTTGGGGTCGGAGATACCCCACCCATGTCATATTCAGAGCAATTTCCGGCTTTTGCCTGCAATATTGCTTCCCAGTGAACGGCGTATGAACCCATTAAATTCCTTTTTATGTTTGAAGAGGCGCCAAATAAAAATAATGCGGTTTTTTCGGTAATTGTCATTATTACACCGGCTAAGACATCGTTTTCGTGACACGATATGATGAAAACAATGTCCGCGTCTTCGTTGCTTTGTTCTAAGACTTGAAAAAGAGCTTTGAAATGTGTGTAATCACAGGTCAAAAACTTGTTTCTTTGCGCGGTTTGAACGTAAAGATCATAAAAAATGGGTAAATGCTCTTTGCTTGCAATGAATGTTTTAACGCCTTTGCGTTTTGATAAACCAATATTATATCTGGTTTTTGGCTTCATTTTTGTCAAAATGCTCTGTTCGTCGGGGGTGATGTCTACCGCAATGTTTGACGCAACGGTCATGTCGTTAACAGATTTTATTAAATTATATGAGTTTGTGCCGTAGTTCATTCGCATTTCCTGAACAGAGTGTGCGGGTATGAATGCGTGGTTGTCAATGCTTTCTTGGGCGTAAGGTGAAAGCCACGGCAGGTCAAATCTTATAAATGAAGTGTTTGGGGCTAAATGAGGAATAAGCTTATGAGAAAATTCTTCAAGATAAATGCCGTAATTCTCTGTTGAAGGCTGAAATTCAGGGCCTTGAGGAATATAGGCTATGACTTTGTTGTCGGCTGTTGTTTGGTTGAGAACCAATACGTCGGCGTCGTATTTGGGGTTGTTTATGTCAAAAGCGATCGGTTCATAGCCAACACGTTTTTTTACTTTTCCCCAAAAACCGGTTTGGAATAAAATGTTAGTTGGCAAAAGCTCGTTAATCACCTTTGGGGAAAGATGCAAGTTCATTGCAAAAATCTCCTAAGTCGTATTATTTCGAACACTCCATGTTTTTAATAAAATTTTGAAGCATTGTTCGCAATTTGATTATATCCTCATTCGGAGCATTAATGCAAACCCCCATTTTATTCGGAATATCTTTTAAGCGTTTTTTTAGGCTCTTGCCTTGTGGGGTTAGGGTGACAATGACCGAGCGCTCATCTTTGTTTGAGCGCTCTCTTTTAAGTAATTCGCTTGATTCCATTTTTTTTAGAACGGGCGTAAGTGTACCTGAATCAAGATAAAGTTTTTCTCCTAATTCAGATACGCTTATGCCGTTGTTTTCCCATAATACCATCAACACTAAATATTGAGTGTAGGTAATGTTAAAGCTTTCGAGCAGGGGATTATATTTTTTTATAATCAGTCTTGAAGCCGCGTAAAGAGGAAAACAAATCTGGTTTTCCAGTTTTTGTAAGTCTTCTTTTGGCATCTCACAAAAGTTTTTCAATGTGCGCTGCTATTTCTTCGGGTTTAACGGTCGGTGAAAACCTTGCAACAATATTGCCTTCGCGGTCGATTAAGAATTTTGTGAAGTTCCATTTGATTTCTTTGCCCGTAAATATTTGCGCAAGTTCTGCGAGCTTGGCTAAGAACCCCTTACTTTCGCTGTTTTCGATCTCGTCGGGTGAGTTGTCTGTTAAAAACTTGAACAATGGGTGAATATCTTTGCCTTTTACATTAACTTTGGCAAACATATCGAACTCTGTGCCGTAATATATGCGGCAGAATTCTTGAATTTTTGCGCTGCTTTCGGGCGCCTGCTCTAAGAATTGGTTGCATGGAAAGCCCAAAACGGCTAGGCCTTTTTCTGAATACTTTTCATGTAATTCTTCTAAACCTTTTAACTGAGGTGTAAAGCCGCACTTAGTGGCTGTATTAACTATCAGCATCACTTTGCCTTTGTAAAGAGACAAAGATTTTTTATCGTCTTTAATGTCGGTTACTATTAAATCATGTATATTCATATAATTTCTCCGTTGTTTATTTGTTACAATTAGATTGTATACAATTTAATTGAGTTTGTCAATAGTTTTTAGAAATAATAATAAATGTTTCTGTAATCTGCTTTATTCTCGCCCAATTTTTCAAGTTTTCTCAAAAAATCATAAATGCAGATGTCTTCATGAATATATGATTGGGCGTTAGTTATGTGTTTTTCCCAGGGGTGGAACTCATACACTCTGTTTCCGTTGGGTAAAATTGTGAGAAGCAGATGATTTTGTTCGGCTCTAAGATAGTTTTTACCTAACCCGGGAACATTATAAACCGGCTCGTCGGTTCGTGCCAGGCCGGGTAATAATCGCGCCTCTTCTTTGGCTTCTTGCTGCAGGCGCGCCAGCGGAACTCTGTAATAGTCGGTTTCTTTTTTGCCTTTGGCGTTAAAGGTGTAATACGGCTCTACTCCAATTAGTTTTAGCCATTTTCTGAGTGCGCTCAGTTCAAATCTTCGGCAGTTTTGTATTGTGAATACAGCTTGATTATAACAGCTGATTCCTTTGCGCTTAAACATTTGAATTGCTGCCATCGCTTCGGGAGTTATCTCGTAGGTGTGTTCAAAGTGTGTAACAATTGCAATTTCTCTTTTTCCGGGAACATGATACAGGGCTATAAGGTCTGTTAAGGTTTCTGTGATTCTTTGAGGCAACACTACCGGTGTTCTTGTTCCTATTCTTATTCTTTGAACTGTTTTAATTGCGCATAAGCTTTCAAGCACGTATTTAAAGTTTTTTTGATCCATTACTAAAGGGTCGCCGCCGGTTAAAAGAACTTCGTTCACGGCAGGGTTTTCTTTTATCCATTTTATGGCCGCGTCGATTTTTTCTTTGGGCGCTAACGCGTTAGGGGCGTAAGCGTCGTCTATTTCCCAGTTCCTTTGGCAATAAACGCATATTTGGCTGCAAGTGTTGTAAGGTTTGAATACGACAATTTTAGGATATCTTCTTGTGATCAAATCTATGGGAGAAGTGTCGGCTTCTTTCATGAAGTCGAGCTTTTCGGGGCACTTCTTTTGGTTATTTATAACCCTTTGCACGTATGTCATCGGTGGTATCACCTGTGTTCGCACGGGTCTGTCGTATTCTGAGTTAGCTTCGTAATCAAACAGTGAAGCGTAATATGGTGTTATTCCGAAAGGAATATAATTTTTGCGTGCTTCCGTGATTGCTTCTTTTTCCTCGTCTGTCAGTCGAACGAGCTTTTCAAGAACTTTTACGTCGCGAATAATATTTTTTAACTGCCATTTGTAATCAGAAAACTCAAGTTCGGAACAATTAAAATATTTTTTAATTCTTTCCTTGTTTTTTTCTCTCACGACTATCAGATCCGGCTCTAGGCCGCATTTGTAGCTTGCGATTTTTCCATCGACCGATTCGCAAAGTTCGTTAAGCGACTCGGATCGAGCAATCGCGGCTGTTCTGCCTTTCTTGTGGTTCTTAGTCAAGGGTTCGTACAATTTTGCTTTTCCGGCTATCCCCGCCAAAATGTGGTAAAGATCTTCTAAAAATCCGTCTGATAGGTCCGGGGGCAGAAGGTTAAGTTTTTTGTGTACAATGTTGAATAAAACTTCTGAGAAATCAAACCCGGTGAGTTTAAAAGATCTTAGGCTTAAAAATTGCCTGAATACACGATAGCAGGTTAGTCTGACCGAAAACTGCAGGCCGCTGATGTTCAAAAACTCGGTATTCTCGTTTTCTTCCAATAGGTTTTTGGTTGCATATAAAAGCTTGCTGCGAGCCTCATCATGGTTTGCACATGAAAGAATTATATCTGTGAAAATGGGATAAACGCTAATGATTTTATTTAATTTGTTTTTACTATACACTTTTCCCCCTCGTAAGGATAAAATAGGAATTTCAATGATTATTCTTGAATTTTGCAATATTATAGCATTTATCTCCAAATATCTCAACCTTTCGGAGTATTGCGCCGCTAATGTGCCTTAAGTTGCGCCTTGCGGCCGTTGCTGCAGGCGAACTCGTTAAGTAAACAAAGTAAAACAAACATCCCCCGGTGTTGATAAACCGGGGGATGTTTGTTTTAGCCGTTAAATAAACAGGTTGCTGTTGGCGTGGTTGGATTCGGCGATGTATTTGGCGACTCCGCCGAAGTCGATGCCGTCGATCAGTTCTTCTTTTTTCATGCCCATGATGTCCATGGCCATTGTGCACGCGATAATTTTGATTCCGGATTCCTGAGCCTGCTTAATCAGCTCTGTCAGCGAATAAACGTTTTTGTTTTTCATGACCCACTTCATCATGGCTGTGCCCATGCCGCCCATGTTCATCTTTGAAAGCTTAAGCTTGTCGGGCCCCTTTGGCATCATAAAAGCAAACATTTTGTCGATCATGCTCTTGCCTTCGGGGTTCGAGACCGGTTTGCGCAAAATGTTCAGTCCCCAGAATGTAAAGAACAAAGTAACTTCTTTGCCCGCAGCCCTCGCGCCGTTCGCGATTATCAGAGCAGCTAGCGCTTTGTCTAAGTCATTTGAGAAAACAACAATCGTTTGCCCCGTTGCGCTGACCGCACTCGAAGCCGCCGCGAGTGGCAAAAGAGATTTCTTTACCGTCGCAATAACTCTCGGTCCCGAATTTTCTACGCTCAACAAAGTGTTGCCCGTAGATTGACACCAACCCTCGATATCAGCGCCAAACCCCGAATCTGTGGTGGTTACCTCTACTATTTGCCCTTCCTCTGCCTTTTTCATAGTGTCTGCCAGCTTCATGATAGGCCCGGGGCACTGCATTCCCGACAATTCAAGTTTTATTATTTCGCTGTTACTCATATCTTTTTTGTCCTTGTTTGTGTTTCTCGCGCAGACGATGCCTACCTTGTCGTTAGATATTTCATCGTATAAATATTTGCCGCCCGCGAGCGAATAGGTGTTCTGAAACCCGATTTGTTGAAGAACTCTGTTGGCTGTGTAGCTGTTAAAGCCCTTTTGACAGAACAATATCACCTTTTTGTCCTTCGGAATCTCGCTGTGACGCGCCCTGATTTCTTCTGCCGGTATAGAAATGGCACCCTCGATGGTTTTGGCCTTGAAGGCTACTTCAGGTCTCACATCTATCAATACGCTGTCTTTGAGATCCTCGTAAAATGCCGGTTTGTGAAGCCCTTCAAGAATGTTCGCCGAAGCCATGCCCAATAAGTTTACCGGGTCTTTTGCCGATGAATAGGGCGGCGCGTAGCACAATTCCGAGTCGACCATGTCTTGTACTGTTCCGCCTAAGCGCATTATGGTCGAAATAACGTCTATGCGCTTGTCGGTGCCGTCTGTGCCAACCGCCTGAGCACCCAAAATCTTGCCGTCTTTGGTGAAGAGCATCTTGATTATCAGCGGAGAAGCGTCAGGGTAGTAACCCGAGTGTGACGTTCCCTGGATTATGTTTTTAAGGAATGGCACATTCGCTTTTTTTAATTGTCGTTCGTTTTTGCCTACACTCGCGATGGTTTTGTTAAATACTTTTATGGCACTTGTGCCCTGAGAGGCCTTGTAGACTTGTTTGCGCCCGCAAATGTTGTCGGCAATTATGCGGCCCTGCCTGTTCGCCGGCCCCGCTAGCGGAATCAAAGCCGGCTCGTTTAAAACAAAGTCTGAAATTTGAACCGCGTCGCCGCCCGCGTAAATGTTCGGGTCAGACGTCTGCATAGATTCATTCACTATTATAGCCCGGTTTATGCCAAGCTTCAGACCGGCTTTTTCGGCTATTTCAGTGTCGGGTTTAACCCCAATCGCCAATATTGCAATGTCATAAGCTATTCTTTCGCCGGAATTTGTTTCGATTTCGTTTTCGCCGAATGATTTTACTCCGTCGTTTAAAATCAGCTTGCAGCCATATTTTCTGAGTTCGTTCTGCGCAAATACCGCGATTTCTTCATCTACCGGGGCCAATATTTGCGGCGCAAGCTCGATTAATGACGTGTTCAAACCCATTTCGATCAAATTTTCCGCCACTTCCACGCCGATGAAACCGCCCCCTACAACGACTGCCTTTTGCGAATTGTTCTTGGCGATATAAGCTTTAATTTTGTCCGCGTCAGCCAGTGAGCGCAAAGTTAATATGTTTTCGCGATCTATGCCCGCAATGGGCGGCTTAATCGGAGAAGCACCCAAAGATAAAACTAAATTGTCGTAAGTGAGTTCTTCGCCGCTGTTTACCGTTACGGTTTTTTGCTCGGGGTTGATGGCGGTTACACGAGAATTTAAACGCAGGTCAATATTTAAAACATCTGTGAAAACACTCGGTTTCGCAATGATTATTTTGTCTCTGTCGCTTATAACGTCAGAACAATAGTATGGCAACCCGCAATTCGCGATAGATACTTCGTTGCTGCCCTCAAGCAGTATGATTTCAGCCTTTTCGTCAAGTCTGCGTAAACGTGCCGCCGCACTTGCGCCGGTCGCGCCGCCGCCAATTATTACAGTTCGCATATTTGCACCTCTAAACTTTTAATGATTTTAATTACAATAGGATTCTCAAGCTTGTAACAAATTTGGTTCCCGTTTCGGTAGCCCGCAATAATGTTCGCATTTTTTAATATGTTTAAATGCTGCGAAACGGTGGGTTGCGGGATAGAAAGCTTCTCTGACATTGTGCTCACATTGCAGTTCTCTTTGCGCATCAAGCCGCATACTATTTTAAGCCTCACAGGGTGAGAAATAGCCTTAAAAAGCTCGGCGTAATCTTCAATGTTCATTTTTGTCTCCGATTTATTAATTAAACAATATTCAATAATTAGAATATATAAATAATCGAATATTGTCAATATATTATCGAAACAATTTTTCTAAGCTATAACAGGATGCCCTGAAAATTCGCTTGCAACGCTCAAATATGAGATTTATAATGTGATAATTAGATTCTGATACACAAAATTCTGTCCGGGAGTATCTTATGAAAAAAATGTTTCTGCTACTGACGGTTTTGGCTCTTTTCTGTGCTGTTGCCCACGCGCAGCCCGCCGACCCGATTATCCCCTCTGATGTCTATTTTACAAAAAATGTTACTCCCGAGAGCGTGTTAAAGCTCTTCTCTTACATAGAAAAAAATGTCAGCGGCAAAGTCGGCGTAAAAGTTCATTTTGGAGAAGACGGCAATACATACTTTATTCCTCCGACACTTATAGAGCCTCTGTGCAAAAAACTCAACGGCACTCTTGTAGAAACAAACGTCGCCTATAAGGGTCGCCGCCGTCAAACCGAAAGCCACATACAACTGGCAAAAGAGCATGGCTTCACATTCGCTCCCATCGATATTCTCGACGCGGGCGGCACATTAGAACTGCCCGTAAAAGGCGGCAAACACTTTAAAAAAGCAAAAATCGGCAAAAACCTCGAAAAATATGACACCATTGTCTATTTCACACACTTTAAAGGCCATTCCAGCGCGGGTTTTGGCGGCTGTATAAAGAACGCCTCAATGGGTATGGGCACTCCCGAAGGCAAACGTGAAATGCATTCGAGAGATTATCCCATAACTGTGCCGGAAGACTGTATTCAATGCGGCGCATGCGTTAATGACTGCCCGGCCGATGCTATTACCCTGAACCCCCTTACAATTGACAGGGAAAAGTGCATCGGATGCGGCAAGTGTATCGGGGTTTGTCCTGTAAAAGCAATTACGCGCCCTGAAAACGAAGTTCAGAAAAACCTGTTCATGGAGCGCTTAGTTGAATATGCCAAAGCGGCAACCGACTTCAGAAAGTCTTTATACTTGAGTTTTGTTATAAATATTTCACCCAGCTGCGATTGCTCTTCAAGGCCCGGCAAGCCATTTGTTGGCGATATCGGAATCTTAGCTTCAACAGACATAGTAGCCATAGAAAAAGCTTCATTGGACTTGGTTAACAAGGCGCATAACTGCGATGACGCGTTTTTGAAAGAAAATAACGTGAGCGGCAACCGACAGATTGAATATGCAGAAAGGCTAAAAATGGGAATTTCTGAATATAAGTTGATTGACATAGATGAATTTTCGGCGAATACAAATAAAATGACTCCTCAAGATGCCTATAAAAACTTTTTTAACTTACCTGAAAATGAGCTAGAACAGCACTTTGCCGCGGCGTTTTTGAAAAAAATAAATTTAGAGAAAATACTCGAAATCAGAAAAATGTATAACGGCGAACTCGGAAAATTTGTTAAGGCTGAAACACTCGAAAAAGGCTTTAAATTATATTTTGAAAAAGGCGAAACAGACTCTGTAATAGGGATTGACAGCGAAAATAAAATCGCTTCGATTTGGTTCGGAGTGCCTAAACTGACAGTAGATACATTTGAAGAAGTCGCTAAAGATTTAAAAAAGCTGCCCGGCAAAGTCAGCGTTTGTTTGCTGAAACACGATAAAAACAACAACTCTGAAAAGGAAATATTTACACTCAATCATGAAACTCCGCTTGGGTGCGGGTCAGCGTTTAAACTGTATCTGTTAAAAGCCTTAGAGGACGTTGTCGCAAGCGGCAAAGCAAAAATGAGCGATACTCTTGCGCTAGATGAAAAGAATATGTCATTTCCCTCGGGAATCTTGCAGGAATGGCCCTTGCAAAGCCGGCACACACTTGAAACTCTCGCGGGTCTGATGATTTCAGTCAGCGACAACACAGCCACCGATCACATTTTCAACTTTATCGGCTTAGAAAAGCTGCGAGGCTATTTCCCTAAAACTTGCACCGAATTACTCACCACTGCACAATTTATTAAGTTAAAGTTCGCGTTTAAAGAGCTTGCCAAAGAATACGCGAAGGCAGACGCAAAAAGAAAGAAGCAGATATTAAAAGAACTCGACGCGAAAAAAGCCTCTGATATAGACCTGTCGTTTTTGGGCAAAGAGTCTGTAAAGCCGTTTCTGGTCGATGAAATCGAGTGGCGCATAAGCACTCTTGAGCTTTGCAGGGTTATTTATTCTCTGCGCGACAACAAACTTTTGCGCATTAACCCCGGGACCGGCATCGCAAATAAGGCGGATTGGCACATTATCGGCTTCAAGGGCGGCAGCGAGCCGGGCGTTTTGAATTTTACCTGGGTTATGCAAAAAACTGCCGACGCGCCGTTTTATACACTCTCGTGCACGGCTGTAAACCCCGAAGAAGACGTAGATCTTAAAACCTTTTCTGTTCTCGCTTCTCGCTTAATTAATCTGACAAGGTTGTCAAATTAGAGAAAATCGGTTAAGCTTTTTAAAATAACGTTAGGTCGAGAAACGTGCAAAAGAAATACTTATACGTTTGCAAAATGCTTTTAACAGCTCTGGTGGCGGTTTTGCTGCAGGGAGTCTTTCACGAAGCCCTGCACGCGTCTTCGCATGAGTTTTCGCACGCGTCTTCGCACGCGTCTTCGCATGCCTCTTTACATGCCTCTTTGCACGTATCTTTGCGGCACTCGTCTTTGAAGGTTTTTGAGCCTTGCTCGAACGAGAATGCTTGTAATAGCTCGTCAGAGCACAGGCAAGCTCTTGCGGCGGAAAGCTTTGAATTTGTCGGTTCAGAGCAATGTAACGCGAAAGACGATAAATGTCACGACGATCACAAAGCTTGTTCGTCGCTTTCTTGTGTTAACGGCTGTGTTTTTTTAATCGCACAGAGTTTTACCGACGATAATAATTTGATTTACGAGTTTTTATCGCATCAGGCGTTAAGTTTTAATCTTTTGAATGTGCCCGTTGCGTTTTTTAGACCTCCGATCGCTTTCGCAGTCTGACAAAAAAAGCTTTTACCCATTTAAATCCTTTTTTGTTCCCGAAAGCGGAGGTATTATGCGAAAATCTTTTCGTACATTGTTTTTATTACATGTTTTTGTGCTTATTTGCGTGCAATTGCCTGCTTTGACCTTGTGTGAAGCCCTGGCAATCGCTGAATCCCATTCTTTGTTAAAAATAGCCGATTCCGAAATTAATATTGCAGAAATTGAAGAAAAACTTTCAAGCTTGCGCGGTCCCGCCGAACTCAGCCTGACCACAGAAAAATTGGGTGGTACATCGGGTTTTGGCGCCTCAGAGATAAGCCTTGAATATGCAGTTCCGTTGAAAAATCTCGGGTTAAGCCGCAGCGCCGCAAATTTGGCGAGAATGGCAAAAGAAACCGAGAAAATTAAAAAATCTAATTTGAGAAAATTTATCTTAAATGAGACGGCAAAGAGCTTTAATCGTGCGCTGATAATGGAAGAATTTGTTGAAAAAGCCGCCGAAAACATCGAAAACTCAAAAAAACTGCTCGAAGTGTCTCAAATAATGGCAGAAAGCGGTTCTATTTCAGAGAGTGAAGTTTACAGAGCCGAACTTGTATTAAAGCAGGCCGAACAAGATTTTTCTGCCGCAGAGGGAGACCTTGAGCAGGCATTGAGCGAATTGTCGGTGGCAATGGGAACAACCCAAAACGTTAAGGGCCCTCTTAAGGGGCAAGCCGGCTCTGATTTGGAATTGCCGGATATAAATAGCTTAAATGAGCTCATATTAAAACATAACTCCGAAATAGTTGCGTTAAATTCGGAGCTGATTAAAATTTCGGGTCGCAGGGCGCTCATAAGGGCTTCTGAGAGACCGTCCTGGAAGATCGTGGGCGGCGCTGTGAACGAGCGCGAATCAGGTGATACTACCGCTGTTTTTGGCATAAGCGGGGAGTTCCCTCACAGACGCGATAATAAGAAAGAAATTGAAATTTTAAAAGAAGAAGAAAAACGCCTCACTCTGCTTTTGAATAATGTTAAGCGCGAGGCATTCTTAAAGCTTGAAGGGCTGGTTAAGCAGTTTGAGCGTTTGAAAATGCAGACAGCCGGCTTGAAAGCAGATATTTTACCGGGAACCGAAAGGCTTTATAATCTTTCTGTTGAAGGGTACAAGCTAGGCAAAATAGGGCAAACGGAAGTTTTGCAGGTTCAGCGCGAATTGCTCGATATGCGCAAAGCTTATTTAGAAAAAACAAGAGAGCTTTGGGCCGCGGCGGTTGCGATCGAAACCCTCACAGGGCAAGGCTTTACCTATTTGTATGAATGCGGCCTCGAAGGTAATTAACGGAGAAAAAATATGAAAATCGGTATGAATAAAAATATAGTTGTTTTAGTTGCGTTAATGGTGATTTTGTTGCCCGGACAAGCGAGTTTGTGGGGCCATACTTTGCCGGATGGGTCGTCTTGCGGCGGGACACACGCGCCAAAAACTCAAAACCCTGAACTTAAAGAAGAACACGCCGGTCACGACCACGGTGCCCCTACTGATGACGATCACGCCGGTCACGCTCACGCAGCCGGCGAATCTTGCGGTGCCTCTGCCGCTATCAAGCACGCGGGTCACGCTCACGCAGTCGGCGAATCTTGCGGCACCTCTGCCGGCCACGACCACGGTCTTAAGGCTGACGTAGGCTTGAAACCTGTTGCAGAGCTATATTCGATGGGATGCGAGCACGGGATTAACTCTGTGAAATGCGATGACTGCCGTTACGAAATCGGAGCCGTAAAAATCACAGATATGTTGGCAAAGATGGTTAAAACAGATGTTTTGCATAAAACTAAGCTTAAACAGGCAGTAAATTTCAGAGGCGAACTGGAATACGACAACAATCTTTTGCGCACCGTAACTTCGCCTGTGTTAGGTGTTGTGGCTACTATGAACGTGCGGGTCGGCGACTCTGTTAAAGCCGGGCAGCTATTGGCTGTATTAGAAAGCCGCGAGCTTGCGGGAACAGCCTTAGAGCTGCAAAAGCTGTCTTCAGAACTGGGGTTGGCTCAAAAAAAATATGAGCGCGAGGAGCTTTTGAGTTCAAAGAAAATCGGCACCGCCGAGTCGTTGCAAAATGCAAAACAAGCTTACGATTCTTTGCTCTTAGAAAATAAACGATTGCGCGGGCAGCTGCGTATTATGGGGGTTTCTGTGGGCGAAATCGATAAAGTTGAAAACGGCCAAGACAGCGCGGCACTGTTTGGGCGTTTATCGTTGACTGCTCCGGTTAACGGCAGAGTCACAAAAGTATTTACAACAATAGGCGGAGCCATCGGTGAATATCAGCCTGTAGCAGAAATTGCCGATATTTCGAAACTGCGAATCAAAGCTTTTGTGGGCGAGAAAGATATAATGTCATTGCTTGAAAACGCAAAAGCAAACAATATAAGCGGTTATCTGAGGGTTGGCGCGTTTAAAGACATTAAATTTGACGTAAAATTTGTCGGCGTGGATTCTGAAGTCAGCCGCGGAACACGTTTGTTAGGGGTGAATTTAGAAGTGAATAACCCTGATGAACTCCTGCGTCCGGTTATGTTTGCGCAAGGCGAATTGTTTTTGGGTGCAACAGAAGAATACCTTTTGTTGCCGGCTTCAGCAGTTTTTAAAGATGATAGTAAAAATTATGTTTTTGTTGAACACGAAGATATGTTTTTGATGCGCGAAGTAAGCGTAGATTATAACTATTCTGAATACGCGCTTGTGAAATCCGGTATTAAAGAGGGCGACAAATATGTCGTCGAAGGCTCCTTTCTGCTGCAGTCAGATGTTTTTCGGGGCAAAATGGGCGCCGGATGCGCGCATTAAGGAACAAAATAAATGAATAATATAATCGGTTTTTTGCTTAAACAGCGTGTTTTTGTCTTGATTATGACAATCTTAATCGGAGCCGCGGGGCTCTATTCTTGGCACAGACTTCCGATAGACGCTTTCCCTGACGTCACGAATGTGCAGGTAATGATTTTGACAAAAGTTCCGGGATTCACCTCAATCGATGTTGAACAGCGCGTTACGTTTCCGATTGAACAGCGAATGAGCGGATTGACAAACGTTATTCAGGTGCGGTCTGTCTCTAAGTCTGAGATATCGCAGGTTGTGATAATTTTTGAAGACGGAACGGATATTTATTTTGCCAGACAGCAAGTGTTTGAGCGGCTTTCTGAGGCGAAAGAAGATTTGCCCGCGGGTTGCGTGCCCGAAATGACTCCAATTACCACGGGGCTTGGCGAAATTTACCAATACACCCTTGAAAGCGACGAATTGAGTCTGACCGAGTTGCGCACTTTGCAGGATTGGGTCGTTGCGCCGCAATTGCGGCCGATTCAGGGAGTGGCCGAGATTAACAGCTTTGGGGGCTTCGTGAAGCAATACGCGGTCAGCGTCGACCCCGTTGCCTTAGAAAAATACGAGCTGGAATTACGAACTGTTGTTGAGGCGTTGGAAAGAAATAATGCCAACGGCGGGGGAGCGTTTATTGTTAAAGACTGGCAGCAGACGTTTATTAGGTCATTGGGGCTCTTAGAATCAATCGAAGACATCGAGAACATTGTCGTCAAATCAGAAGGCGGAGTGCCTGTTTTGATTAAAGATATCGCCATCGTCGAATACGGCAGACAGCAGCGTCAGGGCGGGGTCACGAGAGATGACAGGGGCGAGGTCGTGGCAGGAATGGTCATTATGCTGCAGGGCGCAAACTCTAAAGCAGTTGTGGACAGCGTTAAAGAAAGAGTTAAAGCAGTTCAAAGCACCCTGCCCAAAAGTGTTAAATTGAACACCTTTTATGACCGAACATCATTGATTCAAGCCTGTATCGACACGGTAACAGATGCGATCGGTGAGGGCGCGTTATGCGTGATTTTTGTACTGTTTTTGTTTTTGGCAGAATTTCGCACTGCTCTTACCGTCTTGCTTTCTGTGCCCATAACTTTTTTGGTCAGCTTCATAATAATGGACTTCACGGGCATGTCGTCTAATCTGATGAGCTTGGGGGGCCTCGCTTTTTCTGTCGGAATGGTGGTTGACGCCACCATAGTAGTGGCCGAAAATGCGCGCAGGCATTTGGCAGAGGCAGACAACACAAAACCGCGTCTCGAGACCATTAAAGACTCTGTATTAGAGGTGATAAGGCCGGTCACTTTCTCTGTATTTATCGTTTCGCTGATTCTGATTCCGCTGTTTACCCTGCAGGGCATGGAAGGCAAAATGTTTATCCCGTTGGCGCAAACAATGCTCATTTCAATGGCAGCCTCGCTGTTAATGGCGATTTTTATCGCTCCGCCTCTATGCCATTGGCTGCTGCCCCGCGGCAAAGAGCACGAGTTCTTCTTTACAAAATACTTGCATAGTATCTATGAAAAAACATTGAAGGCGATTTTAAAATTTCCTCGAATTGTTGTTGGCCTATCGTGCCTTCTTGTCGTTTACGCCGGAGTTTTGGCTGCCGGTTTGGGCACTGACTTTATGCCCGATTTGGACGAAAACGCCATAGCTATTAACAGCGTGAGACTTCCGAACGCCTCACTGGCGGGCTCGGTAAAAACTTCCGACGAAATTGGGCGGCTTCTCAGAACAATTCCCGAAATTAAAACTGTAGTGGGCAAAACCGGTCGTGCAGAGATTTCAGAAGACCCAATGGGCCCCGAACAAACCGACTTTGTAATAATGCTTAAAACTAAAGAAGAGCTTCCGAATAGACGTCTTAAATCAGCAGTCATAGAAGATGTGCGGAAAAAGCTGGCGCAAGTGCCCGGTTTACGCCACTCTTTTTCGCAGCCGATTGCTTTGCGCGTCAATGAGCTGATATCGGGCATTAAAAGCAGCGTTGCGATCAAAATTTTTGGCGACGACCTGGACAAATTGTCCGAAATAGCTCAAGAAGCCACCTCGGTGATGGCCTCGGTAAAAGGCGCGTATGACGTCAAAGCGCCACAGCTCGCCGGAATGCACCAGTATGATATCGAGGTAGATAAAAAGGCCGCCGCCTCATACGGATTAAACGTCTCAGAAGTGAACGAATTGATCGAAACAGCTGTGGGCGGCAAGGTCGTTTCAACCGTAATCGAGGGGCAGCGGCGGTTTGGCTTGTTTGTGCGTTTCGCCGAAGATACTCGAAAAACCATGGCGCAAATCATGGAACTGAGGGTTAAGACCGCTATGGGCCAATATATTCCTCTTAAAACCTTTGCTAACGTTAAAGAAATTGAGGTGCCGATAGAAATTAAACGCGAAAACGGAATCAGAAGCCTAATTGTCGAAGGAAACGTCAGCAACAGAGACCTGGGCAGTTTTGTGGCCGACCTTCATACTGCTCTTGAGCCTCTCGAGCAAAAGCTTCCTACCGGCTATCGAATAGCCTTAGGCGGCCAATTCGAAAACCGGCAAAGAGCCATGAAACAGCTTGGCATAGTGCTGCCCGTTGTGCTGTTGCTGATTTTGGTTCTTTTGGTCATGGCATTGGGCAAACTGCGCGATGCAATGCTGGTTATTTCGATCCTTCCGTTCGCTTTGGCGGGCGGCATCTTTGCTCTCCGGGCTTGGAACATGACATTCTCCGTTTCGGCGGCCATAGCCTTCATCGTATTACTTGGAATAGCCGTTCAAGACGGCGTTCTGCTCATTTCGTTCATGCGACAGCTTTTAAATGAAGGCGCAGACCTGCTGACAGCGGCGAGTAAAGCCTGTGCGCTGCGATACAGAGCCATTTTAATGACATCTCTGACTTCGTTCATCGGCCATGTCCCAATGCTCATGTCTACGGGCGCCGGCGCCGATATTCAGCAACCTTTGGCCTTAGTGGTAAACGGCGGTCTGGTCACATCTACTCTGCTGACTTTGTATTTTTTACCGGCTCTGTTTATGATAACCGAAAAATACTTCAATAAAGACAAAGAAGGTTAAAAACCTTCATCAATTAAAAAGCTTTGTCGGTTAAAAACACCGAATCGCCTCACGGATAAACTGTGAGGCGATTTTTTTATAAAAATATAAAATAGTTTGTCCCATTTTTTATAAAAAAAGGATTCATATATAAGAACATAAAAATGGGGGCTTTTAAGATGATGTGCTGCCAAAAGTGTCCTTTTCATCCGGCTTTGGGGTATTCGGATCTGAAGTGTGCCAAGCCTTTGTGCAATGTTTCGATAGAAGATAATTTTTGTCCTGATTCGCTTTATTGTTTTAAAACGCTTGGTGCCGCGTGTTTTATGGACAATTACGTAATTGAGAATTTACGGAATAACGATGAATTAGCCGTTCAGCTGGCTTTTTACACATTAAAAACGGCTTTGCTGGGCAGAGACAGGTCATTATTGTTAAGTTTGTTCGCCTCTGCAAATATCACTATTCGAAAAATGCTTTGGCACTCGTTAAAAATCAGCGAGTCACGAAGTCTTTGGCTTTTAAACCCTGTTTTTGTTGCCTCAGGTTTACCTGCGCTGGAAGGTTTAA
>MWDD01000019.1 GCA_002070375.1 bacterium ADurb.Bin157
CCGTCAATTCGTGACAAAATGCTTTTTAAAGTTGGAAAAGGAACTCGCGGCACCGTGATTGAAAGAAAAAACGGATGGACTCACATCGCCTGGGATTTCAACAAGCAAAATGGCTGGGTTCGTGATGATTTGCTTAATATAACGTCTGTGCCTGTCATGAAATTAAACCCTGAGAGCAGCGCCGACAAATCAAAAACTGTTTTGCCGGTTAAAGAAGTTTCTCCTGAAAACATCCTTGCTGTTGCACTGGCAAAACCGGCAGACATAGCAGAAACCACAGGGACATATAAAGAGGGCACCCAATTGCCCGGTGAAGCGGTAATAAATGCAGAGACATTTGCCAACATCAGAAGCCTTCCAACTACTTCCGGAGAAAAAATAGCCAAATTGCCCAAAGGCATGGTTGTAAAAGTTAAGAGTGTAAAAAAAGAGGGTCGATGGCAGTGGTTTGAAATTGTTTTTCAGGCCGGCAGAAAAGTTGGCTGGACCAGAGAAGACAACCTTAGATTTCAATAAACTTTGAAGGATATAAAGACGATGCATTTATTAGCATCGTCTTTTATTTTAATTCAATGCCTAATCCATTAATAAGCGTTTGTGTCCCTACTTACAACAATGAGTTAACAATAAAAAATACTCTGCTTTCTTTAATTAAGCAAACTTATAAAAACTTAGAAATATTAGTAATAGACGATTGTTCTTTCGATTCTACGGTCAAAATTGTTGAATCTATTGATGATCCGAGAGTAAGGCTTTTGAAAAATTCTAATAATTTAGGCATGACCTCAAACTGGAATAAATGTATAACAGAATCTAAGGGCGAGTTTGTTAAATTGATATGTGCAGATGACATTCTTCTGGCTAATTCAATTTCAGAAGAAAGCAAACCGCTTATAGAGAACTCCAATATTACAATCAGTATAAGCAATACAACACTTATAAATTCAAAAGATATAAAGATAGGCAGTTTTAGAAGATGGCCAAGTTATGGTACAATTTCGGGAAGAAAACTGGCAAGACTGTCTCTGATAATGAACAATTTTTTCGGAGCTCCATGTAATGTTACTTTCAGAAGATCAACAGCTCTGAAAGTTGGTTTGTTTGACGAAAATCTTATGTATATTCCCGACTTTGATTTGTGGATAAAACTAGCCTTAGAAGGCGATGTGCATGTTTCGTCAAAAGAGTTGAATGCCTTTAGAATCAGAGAATCTTCTAACACATCAGAAATCATGCAAAATAGTGCAAAAGGAAAAAAATATATAGCCGAACATGTATTTCTGCTAAATAAATATATTAAAAGCAAATCTTTGAAAATAAACAAATTTGAATATTATATAAGCATATTATCAAGAATAGTCAGAAGTTATTTCATTGGTTACTTTGTAAAGGCCAAGCTTTCAAAAGGTTAATATGTATATGGCATCATTAACGAGCCATTTTCCGAAAGCTTTAGGAAAAGGGTGGTAAAAAACTTTTTTAAAGGTTAAACCAAGCTCTTTTGCCAAAAGCTTAACCTCAACAGGAGTAAAGTTTAAGACGTGAGTCGGATCATTGTGATAAGATTTTCCATCGGGCAAAACTATAACTATACGGCCGTTTTTATTTAAATAAGGCAGATACTCTTTAATAAGTAAAATAGCATTTTCAAAGTTCATGTGCTCTAAAATGTGTGAGAATAAAAGAGTGTCAAAGAGTAAGGAATCAAATTTATGTTTAAACTCATTGATTAAGTAAGCCTCAAAGCCATTTTTTTTCGCATATTCTATGAATATTTTGTTATGATCGACCCCAACGGCATTTTTAAAAAACTTAAGATATCTGCCCGGGCCGCAACCTATATCCAGTATTTTGCCACAGCACGCCCTTTTAGCAATAAAACTAAAAGGAACATCTACCGGCAAAACCTTCCTATACCAAATATTGAATTTTTTCAGATAATAGTCTGCATAATCTTTTGATTTGGTAGAATTTTTTGTATTCATTGGCTTAATTTTATCTTATGCCTTTGCTCATTTGGAAAAGCGGCATAAATACTGACAGTGCAATTCCACCAATGATCATACCCATTGCAACCGTCAACAACGGTGTAATGGCAGAAGACAAGCCCTCAAGGGATTCTTTTACTTCTCTGTCGTAAAAATCTGCTGCTTTGCTCAACATAACATCTAGATTACCGGTATTTTCCCCTACTTCGATCATTTTTTTTACCATATTCGGGAAAATTGTTACTTTTGTTAGCGTACTTGCGAGTGTATTACCTTGCTGAACTCCTATAACCATTCGTGCAATCATTTCTTCCATTAATGGGTTTCCCATTACAGATGCAGTAATTTGCAGCGCCTGCAAAATAGATACCCCTGCGCCAAGAAGAGAGCAGAAAGTTCTTGAAAATCGGCTGACAGCTATCTTTTGTGTTAAATCGCCAATTACCGGGCCTTTTAGTGCAATGTGCGCAAGCACTATTTTACCGGTATTTGTCTTAAGAAGAAAAAAACATATAATTATAAAGCCAACGAATGAAGCAAAAACCATCATTGAATTTTCGACTAACATATCTGAGGCCCACATCATCGTTTTAGTTATTGCAGGCAATTCCATTTTCATTTTTTTAAACATTACCGCAAAATTCGGAAAAATTCTCACCAACAAAAATATCACACCCAACACAGCCATAGACAGCTGAATTATTGGCATCATCATCGCGCTTTTAATTCTTCCTCTAATTTCCGCATCGGCCTCCGCAAAAATAGCCAGTCTTTCTAAGACCTTATCGAGCATGCCGCCGGCTTCGCCTGCCTCACACATATTACAATATATTTTATCAAAGACCTTCGGGTGTTTTCTGATTGAAGAAGAAAATGACTGACCTGACTGCAAGTCAGTGCATACTGTGTTTAAGATGCTTTTAAAGTATTTATTTTGTGTTTGATCTGCTAATATTCCTACAGATTCAACTAATGGAACGGCTGATCCGACGAGAGTTGCAAGCTGCACAGTAAAAATCATCATTTCTTTTTTGCTGACGCTACCGCCAAATATAAACCCAAATCCCCCGCCCGACTTAACTTCTTTAGCCCGAATAAGATAAAAGCCTTTGTCTGAAAGTCGATTACCCAGTTCTACCATATTCGGAGCTTCGAGGGTTGTTTTTAAAATTTCGCCGCTGCCGTCTTTAACTTCGCATTCGTATTTTGCCATTTGTCTTTCCTAGTTTTAGTGAATCAAATCAGTCACTTCTTGAGAGAGCGAAAACTTCTTCGGGGGTTGTAAGGCCTTGTTGAAACTTAGTCACAACATCTTCCATAAGAGTTTTCATTCCAAGTTTTATGGCTTCTGTCTTTAAGTCATCGGGGCCGACTTTAGTGATAATCATTCTTCTCAATTTTTCGTGTGTATACATTACCTCATGTATACCCAACCTGCCTTTATAGCCTGTTTTAGCACACTTTTCGCAGCCTTTTCCTCTGTAGTAAGTAGCATTTACCGCTTCGGGCGGCAACCCAAGATTTTGTATTGTTTCGGGAGTTATTGTATCATCAACGTCTTTACAAAACTTGCAAACTCTTCTTGCAAGTCTTTGCGAAACAATACAAAGCATAGCAGAAGCAACAAGAAACGGCTCTACTCCCATGTCGACGAGTCTGATAGGTGTACTTGGCGCATCGTTAGTATGCAAAGTTGCAAAAACCAGATGTCCGGTCAAAGCTGCTTCAACGGCTATCCCGGCTGTTTCCGCATCTCTTATTTCGCCTAACATTATAACATCAGGGTCTTGTCTCAGAAAAGCTCTCAGCACCGTTGCAAAATTCAGATCTATTTCGGGTCTGACCTGCACCTGATTAATAAATCTAAGCTTATATTCAACCGGGTTTTCAACCGTACAAATATTTATATCGGGCCCTTTAATTGCGTTCAAGCATGAATATAGCGTTGTCGTTTTACCTGAACCGGTGGGACCGGTAACCAGGCACATTCCGTTAGGCGAAATAATTGCTTTTTTAAGCAGGTTGTAATTGTATGGTGTTAATCCCATTTGATCGAGTTGCACGTTAACATTTGATTTGTCTAAGATTCTGAGACAAGCCTTCTCACCCCATGAAGTCGGTATTGTATTAACACGAAAATCAATGGGTTTATCTAAAATTGTCATCTGAATTCTTCCGTCTTGCGGAATACGACGTTCTGAAATATCCATCCCGCTCAAGATTTTGATTCTTGACATAACGGAAGGCAAAGCTTCAGGTTGTAAATTCATAGCTACCAGCAGCGATCCATCGATTCTAAATCTTACTCTGAGTTCGCCTTCATCAGGTTCGATATGAATATCAGATGCTCCTTTTTGGACTGCCGAGGTTAAAATCAGGTTGACCAATTTAATAATCGGAGTTTCTTCGCTGGCCTTTTTCAGTCCGTCTATTGCGGAAGAACTATCGCTTGTTGCTTCATCTGCCATTGCACTCAAGGCGTCAGCCATTGCTCCGGCAACATAAAGTCTGTCAGTGGCGTCGTTAATTTGGTTTTCCGAACAAATTGCGCGAATAACTTCGCATTGGTTCTGGAACTGAATCTCGTCAATAATAAAAACTTGTAAAGGGTCAGCCATACCTATCATAAGGTTTTTGCCGTCAAAACTGATAGGCACTAAGTTGTGTTTTCGACAAATTTTTTCAGGCACCATCTTAAGTACATCAGGGCTAATTTCTGTTTTACTTAAGTCGACAAAAGGCACTTTCAACTGTTTTCCCAAGACCGGCAAAAGTTTATCTTCTGTGAGGTAGCCTAATTCAACAAGCACCTGCCCGATTCTTTTTGCACGTTTTTTTTGTTCGGTTAAAGCGATGTTAAGTTCTTTTTCGCCGATATGCCCGGCTTCAATCAATAATTGACCTATTTTTTTACGTTTAAACATACAGGCTGTATTCTAACCTATCTCGAGTATTTTTTAAATATAAATTTATGTTACGACTAAGCCGGTTCGGGCTCTACCTCTAAGCCATTTATAACATCAGGCTCTTTTACAACAACTTTTGCTCTTACCGTTAAACCATTTTGCGTGCAAGAAATTTTATAAATTGAGTCTGTTTTAACTCTGCCGCCCATATGAGCATTTGCGTAAGGCAGAACAAAAGTCGCTCTACCAGTCTCATCAGTAGTAAGTTTAGTTTTATGTAAAAATTCGTTACCGTCTAAATATATATTTAAAGAAACTGATACTTCTGTATTTTTGTCCGCTTCCACATTTAAAACAGCGCCTTTTACCTTTTCAAAAAGGGCGTATGGGAATACATGTTTTTTTTCTGTGTTTCCAACATAAACGAGCCTAAAATGAGAAGCAGCAGCAAATTGTGCTCTTGGAGCCAATGCAAGATTTTCTTTTAACCAAAAGAAAAAATAGTTTTCATAATCTTTTACGTAATCAACTTTTTCAGAGAGAAGTTTATACTCGGGCTTTTTGGGCAAATTTTTAAAATAGGGCCAGTAACCGTAAGTTTCCGGCGAAAAATTCCGGCTTGGATCTATAAAAATGTATCTGATTTTATATTCTTCGCAAAGGGCGTAAGCTTCATGTTCGTTTAATGCCGAAAAAACGTGCGCCATAGTTCGATAGCCCCACATTGCATTATTAACGATCGAGGGGCGTTTGGCATAATAGTTTATATAGTTTCCGTCGTCCCAGTATGCAAGAATGCCATATTCGGGTTTTTCATCATCGACATAACCAGACGTGGGGGGAGTATTTCTGTATATCCAGCCCAGAGCTTCCATTTTGTGGGGTTCGACAAATGAACTTTTTGATATAATAAAGTAGTTTTGGCTTAAAAAGAGCAGAATTAAAGGAAGAAAAATCAGCAGAGTTTTTAGTTGTTTATATTTTTCTGATTTAATGTATGTTTTTAAACATAGCCATATTCCATAGGCAACCATTCCAGAATAAAGGCCAAGCCCGATTCCGGGCCAGCGAAAATATCTGAGTTGAAAAGCAGACATGAAAATCATCAACAGCAACCAATCTCTTAAGAAAGCACCGGACTCAGCCTTAAAACCTTTTGGTTTTGTAAAAACGAATATCGGCAAGAATATTACAGTCCATGAGAAATGCTCAACTAAAATTGCCGCGAGCTTTCCGTTTTGAAGAATGGAAGAAAAATCATAAACAGACCTGAGTTCAGAGATTGTTATATGAATCGGGTCTTTTTGCAGCACAAAGCCTAATGCCTGCATTATTTGGTCGTAAAACGAGCAGACAAGTATAAGTCCGAATAAACCAAAAAGACTTAGCCCAAGTATTTTTTGGTTTTTAAACTTTTGCAATGAGTTTATAAAATAGAGAAAAAAACCACCGGCTAAACAGCATATAGGCTGAAAATAGCTATATTTATTAATTGAAAGGGGGTCAGAGATATTACCGTTTTTAAAAATGTAAAGAATATTAAGCAATGCCCCTATTAGCATGGCGGAAGAAGCAAATTCGTTGTAAGAGAATGAGTCAGGTCGTTTGGTCAGCCAAAGAATTAAGCCGTAAACAGTTACAAAGAAAAAAAACAAAGGATTCCCTGACCAAACACCGATAAAGAGGGCTGTAACGAGCCCGCCAAGCAACACCAAAACATTATTTTTGTAATTGTTAAAAGACGTGCAAAGCAAAAGCCACGCCCAAATGAAAAAGGAGATCATAAAATCGTAGTCTAACTTCAGCAATCCGTTATTCATGAAGGCCGAGTAACCGGGCAGCATAAAAAGTGACGTAATTAATGTCAAAACAATGTTCTTGCTTAAAAACCAAACCGATACCGAAATCATTACGCCTGTTAACCAAGTAAAAAATATAGGCAGACACCCCGCAACCATGATCGGATCGAATCCGCAATTTGGAAAAATTGCATAAAAGAACGAAACGAAAATATATAAAAAATACATGTAAAAAGGGGCGAACCCGTGTAAAATTTCGTATGGAAAACAACCATAATTATCAGACAATAAAATTTTTTCTTTAAGAATAGATTGCTCTAAAATTCGCGCAAACAGAAGAGAATCGGGGTCTGTCATGTGGTAAAGACCATGCCAAGGATATTTTAGCATAACATGAGCTATTAACCAAATGAAAGAAACTGCCGATAGGAGTAAAAGACCGACACTTAACAATATTTTAGTGTGTTTCATAAAAAATCGCTTGAATTTTGCAGATAACCGATTATACTATAAAGGTATGAGCAAAATCTACAAACAATTTAATATGGCAGTTAAAATATGACTTCAGACCTGTGTACGGCCCTAGGAGTTAAATCTATGCACGACAACAGATCAGGCTTCACCTTGATGGAAATCATGGTTGTTGTGGTTATCATTGCGGTGTTAGCATCGGTAGCCGGCCCCATGATAGGCGACATTATCAATCAAGGTAAAGCATCGGCCACCAGGTCGAAAATGTCTTCTTTAAAGAGTGCGATTGTAACTTACAAGAACGATGTAGGCCGTTATCCATTTGTTGGTGACAAAGGCAATGTATCATGTATAAGTGCTTATAATGCAGATCGCGTATTGGCAGACAACGCCCAAAATAATGTGTTAGTTAATCCAGAGGTTCTGCTTGGTGTCCCAGGTGAAGCGAAAAACGGAAATGAGGATGGCTGTTGGTCATCTTTTTACGGGAAAGGCGGCCGCAAGTGGAAAGGTCCCTACATGGACTCAGACCCGGCAGATTTTATGACGGATTCTTGGGGAACCAAAATAAGATATCATGCTTTTGATCACAGTCTAATCTTGTGGTCTGCAGGCCCTGACGGAGAGTTTCATAATCTTGCCAACGGTGATCCTGACCCCGATGTTTTAGATTCAGAGGCTTACGCAGAGGGTGAAACAGACGATTTATTTATTTCAATAGCCAGATTCAGAAGAAAATTTAGTAAGTAAAAAACCGGCTGGCAGCCGGTTTTTTTTTGTACTTTTATTATTGTTGTTGCGCACAATCAATAATTGAATTAGATTATATCTATGTCAGAAGCCGAAACCACAGAAAAAAAAGAACTTTTCGTCGCCGTTGACATAGGTTCTTACTCTTTAAAATTCGCCTTTGTTCAACAAAATGACGAGGGGCGTTTTGTTTTGCGAACATTAGCTCAGCTTGTTATACCCAAATACGAAACAAAAATTGACCCTGATCAGCGGGAACTGATGAGCAAAGAAGACGTTAAGCAATATTGTCTGAAAGAACTAAGACAAATGCTTACCACCAAGCTGACAGAACTGCTCTACGACAATGAAATTCAAACAAAGCAGGCCATAACCTTTGCATCTAACAGAGAGATAACTATCAGATGTTTAGAGGTACCTGTTCAAACTGACAAAAACAAGTATCCTGAAATTATAAAAATTGAAGCAAATAAGCAAATGCCTTTTTCGATGACAAACGCTATATTTGGGCACACAATTTTAGACAGCATCAATCATGACGGCGAAGAATGGAAACAAGTTATGGTTGCTGCTCTTCAAAAAGACACCATTGAGTATATCAATGCCAACCTAAAAGGCGGCGCCTTGATTTGTGACGGCATACTTACCCTGCCCCAGTCGTTAGAACTTGCTTTAGCCACTCAAATGCAGCCTTATTCAGAAGAGGGAAAAAAAGTTGCAATTATTCACTGCGGAGATTCAGCCACCGCCGTAATGATCTATAAAAATAACAAACTGCAATTTTTCAGAGATGTAAATATGGGCGGCGCAACAATAACCGAAGCGATATTTGAAGGGGGCGAAGTTGACGGAGAGAAAGTAAAACCGGCCACATATGAAGAGGCGACCGCCTTAAAGCATCGCATAGGAATCATACCACCGGATGATGCTGAAAATTTAAAAGGGATAGAAAAATTTGCGGCCGAAAAAATATTTGAAACAGTAGAAAAAATATTTCAGCACATACAATTGTCTGTAAGTTTTTACATTTCGCAAGCGAATGAAACAAGCGTTGATTTAATTATATTATCGGGCGGTTCTGCCGGCATGATAAATTTTAAAGATTTCATCGAAGAGAGCCTCGAGATACCCGTAGAGCTTGCCAAGCCCTTTAATAATTTACAAATAGGCGAAATTAAATATTCTAAGAGTCAAAAAGAGACAGATGCACCGGGGTTGGCACCCGTATTGGGAACGGCTTTATATAGCAGCGAAAGAACAGAAATAATTAATTTTTTAGACATTTTGAACCCGGGCAGGAAAGACAAGAAACAAACTGTAAGCATAGGTTCTATAAGTTCAAAATTCGGGAAAAAGTTTTCTTTCTCGGGAGCTTCACTGCCAAATTTTTCTTTAGAGTTTAATGAGTTCAATGCCAGAATAATTGTTTCCGTCATAGCGACAATATTAGCAGTTATCCTTCTTATTCCGGTTATCAACATAAACAAGCAGGTTACTAAGGTTAAAGCCGATTTCAAAAAACTTACCGCGCAAAAGACTCAAATTGAGCGAGAAAATGGAAACATAACAGAACTTCTCAATCAACAAAACAATCTGAAAAAGTTTTCTGCATTCGCGGAAGATCTTCAAAAGCTAAGAATAAATAATTCTCAGGTCATAGCAGAAATTGCCTCAATAACCCCAAAACAGATTTTTTTAACTTCATTCGAGTTTAATTTAGGAAAAAGCGCCCAAACCTTTATATTAAGCGGTCACGCAGACAATTCTGACAGCGTATTCGATTATCTTGCCATACTCAGCAAAACTAAGATTTTCTTGAATCCTATGTTAAGATCTACGCAAGAGACATTGATTGACGAAAGCAGATATTTTATAACCTTCAGTTTGGGAGGGACAATAAATGTCGGCGAGCTCACAGCGGGTAAAGGTCAGTCTACTGATTCAAAATCATCTAATGCCGATAATTTTGACGAATATGAAGATTTTGAAGAAATGGAATAAGTATGGCTCTTGAAAATTTTTCTCTAATAGACAAAATCAATAAAATAAAGAGCGAGCCCAAAGAAGCTTTGCCTTTGGTCGTTATATTATTGACCCTAGTTTTTTTGGGTTACAAACAATTATACGCACCAAAAGTTGCAGAGTTAAACAAAGAATTAAAAAAACTTAAAGGGCTTCAAGGCCAACTTGGGCAGATTCAGAGCGCCAGCCAAAACGTTGATGAGATTAGTTTAAATATTGAAGAACAAAAATTAAAATTCGAAAAAGCGAAAGGCTTATGTTACAAGAAAAGCGAAATGACTGCATTTTTACGAAGAATCAGAGAGTTGGCAACCCATGCAAAAATTGACATAAAGAGCATAAATCCGCAACCTCTTACAAAATTAATGGTTGGAGAAATAGAAACGGAACAACTTGCAGTAACTTTTGGTTTTAGCGGGGATCTTGTCAAACTCGGAGTTTTTTTACGAATGCTTGAACTAGAAGAAAAAATAACATTTACGAATCTGCCGAAGTTGGTTCCCAATAATAACGGCACTTTTGAATTTAATATTTCACCCGTTACAGTTTTAATTTCTGATGATCTAAGCCTTGGGCAAAAACCCGGCGGCGAAGATTTTGGAGAAGACTTCGAAGAATATGAATAGCAAGCAGATATTTTTTTTCAGCTTAATTGTTTTATCGGTTGTTATGGGTGTTGATTGGTATAAACACCGCCCCATAAAGCCAAAAACTCCGCAAGCTGCTCGAACTGCCATTAATATTGACGAAATTGAGCCAATAGAGGAAGAAGATTTACCGGAAGACAATGATTCACCGGAGACCGAGACAAATCCGGCTACAAAGCCTGAGGACGGTTCTGAGGGAAAAGACAGCCAAACACCGGAGTCGGTTGTACAAAAGCCGGAATCTAAAATTGAAGAACTTGGTCAAACCGACCCTGTAATTGCATCTTTTTTATCTCTGAAAAGAAATCCCTTCGAAGTATCACCATATGCAAAATTGATTGAACAATTAAAGAAAAAAGCTGAGGCCGAAGCTGTAAAAGTCAATCAGCCAAAAGAGACAGCCAAGGTAACGAGGTTAAATTCCGTATATTCTGCGTCTATTGCTATTGGCACCACTTTAATGGCTGTAATAGATTCAAAAACATACAAAGAAGGCGAAATTTTTAACGATATGAGAATAAAAGAAATAAAGCCTGAAATAGTGTTATTAGAAAAAAATAATGACAAATTTTTGATTCCGAAGCGCGGCGTAAATTTAGTTATTTCAGAGGATGGTTCTTACAGCATAGAAGACACTTATTTAGATAAGTAAGCTAACTATTACAGATAATTTAGCCGATAGTAAACCTATGTATTTAATTAACAAGTTTATTATTCTGTGCTGTTTATTTACTGTTCTGGTAAACCTTACCGGATGCAGTCAGAAGGATTTGTATCCAAAAGCAGACTTAATAATTGATTCAGAAACATTCAACATAATTCCGCAAAGCGCGACAGAATTACCGCCCATAACATATTCAGTTACTCCGTTAAATGGTGTAACTTGCACCTTAGAAAGCTATTCCATAGAATATTCCAGTTATTTAAAAGAGCCAATACCTTCATTGGCATTAGATAAAATTCCTATCAACGTCAGAATTGCGGGAACAGAAGATAGTAGCAGTGAAGGTGAATCGGTATCATTAGAGCTTTATCCTTTTACAACCGGCGTCAGAGAATTATTTTCTAAGAGCCCTTCCGACATTTCTCCGATATTGGCAAAAATCACCATATATTACAGAGACGTCAACAGCAATAACGGCTCTATTGAGACTTATTGCAGTTTATTCAAATACGATTCGGCAAATGCCGAAACTGAAGCAACTGATGGATAAAAACACGCATCAGGATATTATAAAATCATTTATAAGCTGGTTATTTATAACCGGCTGTTTTGCTGTGCCCGTATATTCTCAAAGTCGCATTCAGGGCAACTTGGGAATTCGCGGAACTATGGTTAACACTCAATCTGTTTATCCCCCTAACACTGACAAACAGGTCATGCCCGGTTCTTTTAACAAAAGATCCGGCAGTGGTTTGGAGACATTTAACAAAAAGATAACAAATAGTCAAAACACACTTTCACCGGAAGTTCTTGAAACCCTCAGACAGCTCAAATCCAATGAACACGAGATAATGTATCAAATGGCGGAGTTTTCGCCTATTACCGGTAACAGGAGTTCAGAGTTAATCTCTCCGGACACTCGCAATTTGCCGGAAGAAAGCACTCAAAAAGAGTTAGGAACAGAGGTTTCATATTTGCGACTTTCTTCTGATAAAAATATAAACATCACTTCTTTAGACTTTAGAGAAACTTCTGTAGCAGATGCTTTGCGTTCTTTGGCTCAGATCATCAATATAAATTTAATGTTAGACAGCAACATTAGCGGACAAGTTACTGTTATGTTTACAGATGTAACTATTGAAGAAGCTTTCAACACTATTTTAACAAGTTTTAAACTTGGGTTTGAGTGGAAGGGTAATATCTTAAGGATTTTTAATATAAATGAAGCACCTTTGCTAACAAAGATTTTTCCAATTCAGCACACAAATGCTACAGAATTGGAACCGACGGTAAAAGAGCTTTTAACGCAGGGCAGAGGAACCTGTAAAATAGATTCAAGAACTAATTCACTGATTATAAGTGACACAGCAGCTAAGCTTGCGGAAATAAAACATTTATTGCCTCAGTTAGATGTTACCGAATCCAGTGTTGAAATTAGTTCGCGTCCATTGACAGAAGTTTTTTATTTGAATTATGCTGATGCTTCTTCTTTAAAGGCGCCTATTGAAATGCTTTCATCTGCTGTTAAAATACAGGAGTTTTCATCCACTCAAGCCTCACAGGCGGCAGCCGGCGGCGACAGCTCGGGAAGAATGGATATGATGATTATCACAGACACGCAAAATAATCTTAACAGAATGCGTGAATTGATTGAAAAGCTTGATGTTCCTCCGGTACAAGTAACCATTGATGCACATATCTATGAAATAGACAAAAACAAAGAAGCTCAATTGGGCGTAAATTGGCAGAAGGCTATACCTGTAAACGGCGGACAGGGGAACATATTTGACGTAAATATTTCACCGATGGGTTCTGAGGCCGGCGGAACAGGTGTATTCAGGTTTGGCAGCATAAACGTCAATCAGTTTACCGCATTGCTTTCTATGCTTAATGCGAGCACATTTGCCAAAGTGTTAAGCAACCCCGTCATAACGACTTTAAACAATCGTCAAGCCCGAATCACTGTTGGGCAAGCTATTTCTTATATTTCAGCTTCTCAGGTAAATGCAGAAACGAGTATTGTAACCAATACGGTTGGGCAAGTCAATGCAAACATAACTCTTGATGTGACTCCTTCTGTAACCGGTAATGATGAAGTTTTCATGGATATAAAGCCTGAAATAACGAGCGTTTTGGGATATAGCACTTTGGGCGGCAATTCTACGCCTAATTTAAGCACAAGAAATGCTGAAACACAGGTTATATGCCGTAACAACCACACCATAGTTATAGGCGGTATGATAAAAACTGATGTCAACGAGACGATAAACAAGGTTCCGTTTTTTGGAAATTTACCCGGTATCGGGAAGTTTTTCCAGAGTAAAACCAATCGAGAAACAAGAAGTGAGCTGATAATATTTATCACCCCGAGAATAGTACGTTCAAACGTATCTACTTTAGAGCGCCAACCGACTCCGAGACTAACTTTATCTGATTAAACTTTTACCTGTTTCAAAATATAACTTGAGGGTGGGCTTTTTTTAATTTAGAATGGTTTAGGAACAGGTGAAGAAGTGTCAGAAATAACTCCTGAACAAGAATTACTAAACCAGTTAAAAACCGACAAGCGCAGTATAAAGATACAGGCGATTGTTAAGTTGTCGCGCATCGGCAAAACAGAAGCAACTTTGCAAGAGATAGTTCCGATAATGAATTCTGATGATCGTGAGCTGTCGTTTTTTGCGGCGCAAGCAGCCAGCAAGATATGCAATAAACTTGGAATAGATTTGAATGAATATATTGGCAAGCACAATCTTTCAGCGCCGAGTCAACCGAAAGGTATATTAAACAGGGAATCCTTTCTGAATCCTTCTAAGGAGAAAATTCCGGAATTATTGCGTTTAATCAGAAATGAGCCCAAGAAAATTTCTCAGAGCTTGTTGCCTGCGGTTGGAGCTTTTTTAACCCGTCATGGAAGCGTTGATGATTCAGAGTTCATCAAGTCTCAACTTTTAACTGATAACTCAAATTTATCGTTGCCCTTTTTAAATGCAGCCGAAAGCATAGCTCCCGGTGTTCTCTTGGAAGTGCTGCCAAATTTATTGGCAAGCGGGGAGTGTTTGGTTCGCAGTCGTGCTATTTGTGCGTTGCAAAAAATAGATGCGGTTGAAGCGGAGCGTCATTTTGCAGACTTATTGGCATCGAGGAACGCAGAAAATCGTTTGGCGGGATTAGGCA
Organism: bacterium ADurb.Bin157; assembly: GCA_002070375.1. Taxonomy (GTDB): domain Bacteria; phylum Muiribacteriota; class Ozemobacteria; order Ozemobacterales; family Ozemobacteraceae; genus MWDD01. Next base: position 14,425 of record MWDD01000019.1, read on the forward strand.
TCGCTATGCTTTTTCCCTATAATCGTGTTAAGGACTATCTAATAACATTATTAACAGAAGAAAAAGATCGTGATGTTATAGAAGCTTGCCAAACAGTTCTTGTCTCAAACCCTGAACTAGAAACGGCCTTGGGCATATTAGACAAGGTCGACACAGTTGCATCAGACCAACGGAATGTTTTATCTCACGTATTTAAATACGTTTGCAAAGCTATGGCTGTAGTTGGCATAATGAGCAAAGAAGAAGCTGATCCGAACCGAATATTGGAATTATGGAAAGAGCAACGTTTGCAAAGTTTTTTGAACGATTTAGAGGTGCAGCTTTCTTTTGCAGATTCCAATAAAAAGGAAGCGATAATAAATTGGATAGAGAAAAACAAAAAGCACCCTAAGGTAGAGGCTCTGATAAAGAAGCTTGAGCATAATCCTCAGACGGAGGACATATACCGCAAGTTAAATAATTTGCCAAGCCTTGCAGAAGAAGGTTTGCAGACATACAATTTAAGCGATATTTCAAGCGATAACGAGTTGAATAGCATTAATGAATCAATCCCTACAGACAAACCGGCGTCTAAGAACGACGAAGAGACCATAAAAACTTTAAAAAGCATTGATTTAGAGAACATAGCCCAATATAAAGCGTGGGTAACAGAGCTTGCTCAAGACGAAACAGACAGCAACAGCAGTTTAAAGGCCGAAGCAATAAACACTATGGTAAGGGCCATGCGCGGAAACCGTTTGATTGACATTGCGAAAGAAGGGTTAAGAAGCAAACACGAAGAAGTTAGACTTGCGTCTTTTAAAGCATTGGAAAGAACTAACCCCGATTATCTGAATGAAAACCTAAGTATTTTGCTTAAAGAAGAAAGCGAAAACTTACGGGTTAGAATAATTCGTTTTGCGATTAAGTATGATGAAGCAGAAGCTATCAAAGGATTGAAGCATCTTCTGAGTTCAGAAGATAAAAACATGCGTTCTAATGCAGTGAGTTGTTTGGGTTTGTGTTCTTTTGCCCACACGGCAAAACTATTGACCAAGCAATTAGAAAAAGAAGATCACCCTGTTATTGCCAAGCAAATAACGAGCATCATCTTAAGTAATCCGTCAAAGGGCCTTCTTGATGCTATTGATCAGCTTTCCGCAAACAGTAGCCCAGCTGTTTCTATGGTAATTTCTCAGGCAAGAAATGATCTGGCAGATATTGTAGAAAAGCTTCCTGAAACATTTGTTCAAGAAAAAGGCATTGAAGAATCTATATTAGATGCCGTTGAAAAAAAACAAACTGAAAAGCCTTATTCAGTTGCTAACGTTAGAGCACTGGCAAAACAGAACAAGGAACAACATAAAGAGAAAAAAGAGATTAATGTGTCTTTGATCATATCAGCATTAATTGTTGTATTGGTAATAATTGGGTTACCAATCATGATAATGAACATGCCAGAAAAAGAAGAAAAACCTCTGAAAGGGAAGAAATCGAACAAATTATCTGAGCGAATCCATGCAAAAAAAAGCGGGGTTCCCAATAAATTCAGAATGAACAGGGCATGTTCAATAACCGGCACAGTAGAAATAGCATTATCCGATACAACGATAATAGTTATACACGAACAAAGCAAAATAAACGTTAAGTTTGACAATGGCTTGCCTCTTAGTGTAAAAGCTAATGACCGTGTTAAGTTAACCATTGTTCCTTATAAAACCAACCCGCAAGGGATTATTATGGCAAGGGGGCAAAAACTTGAAAAAGAGGCATTATAACGATGAATTGGGTAGACAAACTTGAGCGCAAGTATGGGCATTTAGCGCCTGAAGGATTAATACGATATATTTCTGCATTAATTGTATTTGTTTTCATTTTAAACAGCAGCAATCTATTAACATATCAAAAGCTGGCATTAAACGGGCATCTAATTTTAAGCGGAGAAGTATGGCGAATAGTCACTTTTGCTTTAATACCGGTGAGTACAAACTTTTTATTTTTGATATTTGAGTTATCAATTTTAATTTTATGTGCTGATGGGCTTGAGGCGAATTGGGGAACATTTAAATTAGGTTTGTATTATGTTTTTGGATTATTTTTTATATCGTTAGCTTCTTTATTGTCTCCTTATGTATATTTACCCGGCAGTTATTTTATATATTTAAGCTTATTTTTGGGTTTTGCCACATTGTATCCGGACTATGAAATACTATTGTTTTTGATTTTACCGGTAAAAGTCAAGTATATGGCCGGGTTTTCTGCAATAATGGTTTTATACAGCATATTTAAAACACCGGAATATGGCTTTGCTCTATTGCTTTGTTTAGGTAATTATATACTTTTTTTTGGTTCAAGCTTATATTACAGCATCATCAAAAACAAGCTTCGCAGACAAAATATTGCGCGTTTTGAGAGTGCATCAAGCCAAGAGACCTCATACAGACACAAATGCAGTGTATGTGGAAAGACTGATCAATCTGATCCTGAAATGCAATTCAGATATTGCACTTGCAAGACTTGCGGTGAAAAAGGGGTTGCTTTTTGTATGGAGCATTTAAAGGAACATAAAAACAACAATGGAACCAAACCAACAAACTGATGAATGGCAATTCTATGAAAAACCGCTGAATAATTTAAAATACGATTCGGTATTTCCGGTTGTAAGTGCTGTCGTTCTGGCTTTTGTGGGTTTTTATTTGTTTTTTTATTTTACCGGCACAGAGTATGGCTCTATAGGTCATGCAAAACGAATATACGGGCTTTTTGTCGTATTCAACGTGTTTGCGATGATCACTTGCATAATTTCTTTGGGGCAAATTCCTTCATTTACCGCAACGAAGCAATTTTCTTTGAAGTTGACCATTTCTGTTTCTTGTTCTGCCATAGGTAATACGGCAGACTATTTGCTTTGGCTGTTTAAAGAAAACGAATTTAAGCAAAGTGAAATAACCAATTTACTTTTTATGACAGCTCTTATTCTTGCGATATCGGGGTTTGTGGGTCTGGGTCGTTTATGTAAAGTAAAGCTAAGCAAAAAATCAGCTATTTTGTATTATATGGTATCAGTAATTTTTATAATTCTTCCGTTTTTCTATAATTATTTTTGTTTTTTTAAAAATGCTCCTGCTAATTCACTAACACATAAGGAATTCATTTTTGGACTTTTATACAGTCTCGGAATTGCTCATCTTGCTTCTTTAGGAATTTATTATTGGCTCAACTCAAAAGGCACAATGCGGTTTGCGATAAGACTTTTCAGCATTGGCGCAATATTGTTATCAGTAGGTTGCATGTTTTATTCGTATAGCTTTTTAAGCAACTCTGTATCTTCGATACCATCACATCCCCTTCATATTATTTTAGCTTTAGGTTACGTTATAATTGGATTAGGAGTAAAAAAGACTGCAGAGATTACGAATGAAGTATTTAATATAAACAGCACGCCGTTTCCTCCGGCACAAGCTTTAATTGAGGTATTTGGATATAGTCGTGGTATGGACTTATATAGCCTCATGGAAAGCGAAATTAAAGAAGCAGTTGCAGCGCGAGAAAAAGCCGAAGAAGCCAATCATGCAAAATCTATGTTTGTCGCAATGATGAGTCATGAGTTAAAGACCCCATTAACTGCCATTAAAGGATACGGACAAATCTTAACAGACCCTAAGAACTCTATCAGCATGTTAAAAGTTAATGAGATCGCAGAACAGATAGTTAATAACTCAAATAACTTACAAGAAATCATCGAGTCTGTGTTACGTTTTTCGCAGCTTGAAACAGGAAAATATTCGACCGAGACATCACAAATAGCATTAAACAGTTTTATTGAAAAGTTTGTGTCATCTTTTGTAAAAAGGAATAATCTCTCAGAGAATCACCTTTCTGTGGTATCCCCAAACGAAAGCGTCAGCTTAAATATTGACATAAGCGCTTTACACCATATCTTACAAAATCTTCTCAGCAATGCTTTAAAGTTTGGGCAAAACAAGCCAATTTTATTAGAATTTGCAACAGATATAAATAATTTGATTATAATTGTTAAAGATCAAGGTATAGGTGTCTCAGAGCAATATGCAGAAAGAGTGTTTGAGCCATTTTTTCAGATAAGCCAAGGAAATAGCAGGAAATATGGCGGCAGTGGTCTTGGTCTAACAATAGTAAGTCAAATCGTGAAATATTTGGGCGGAAATATAAAATTTCAGAGTAAACCGGGTGAAGGCAGCAGATTTGAAATTTTACTGCCCGGTGTTATAATAAAGGAGAACGAGGAGAAACATGTCTCTTAACAGCAAAAGAAAAAGCATTCAATTATTCAGTGACGGGGCTTGCAGCGGAAACCCGGGCCCCGGTGGCTGGGGGGCGATACTCAGATATAAAAACAGTGAAAAAGAATTATCGGGTGGCGAAAAAGAAACCACAAACAACAGAATGGAGTTGCTTGGCGTAATTTCGGCACTTGAAACTTTAAAAGAACCTTGTGATGTTGAAATCTGCACTGACAGTAAATATGTAGTAGATGCCTTTGAAAAAAAGTGGCTAGAATCTTGGCAAGTTAACGGTTGGAAAACTGCCGGTAAAAAACCGGTAAAAAACAGAGAACTCTGGGAACGTTTATTAAAACAAGCATCAATTCATAATTTATCCTGGAAATGGATCAGAGGTCATGCGGGACATACCGAAAATGAACGTTGTGACAGAATTGCAGTTGAAGCGAGAGAAAACATTATAAAATGAAGTATAATTTGTGGATTTTTATAATCTGCTTTTTATTTGTCTCTGAGGCATTTTTTGCTCAGAGCGCAGATGATATACTTCGTCAGCTTCCATCTCCGGAAGTTGAATATAAACTGAATCAATATGTTTCATCTCCATTGCCGTTAAAAAATCCCGTAAATATAAATAAGATAATGTTTAAAAAAGAAACTGCAAGTAAGACAGTAACAGTTGAGCCCAAGGAGTCCAAGGAGCCAAAAGAACGCAAAATAAAGCAAAGGGAAGGCAAAGCAGAGGAAAAGTCTCAGGTTGTAAAAGAGATCAATCCCGGCAAAAAACCCAAACCAATCAGCCCGGACTCACTGACATCAAAACTAATTAATAGCGTTCTTGAGAATAACCTTGCTTCTGCAACTAAGCCGGAAATAAGAAAAGAAATAATCAAACAAAAAGAAACACTAAAGCCTGAACCTAAGCCCGAACCTAAGCCCGAACCTGAACCTGAACCTAAGCCTGAACCTAAGCCTGAACCTAAGCCTGAACCTGAACCTAAGCCTGAACCTGAACCTGAGGCTTTAGCGGCATCAAATGCGGAACTGAAGGCTGAAGCAGAAAATCTCGACCTCGATGAAGAAGCTAACTCTATAGATGAGCTAGATGAGCTAGATGAGCTAGATGAAAATATCGAAGAAGAAATAGTTAAAGCCCCTGCCCTGTCAAAATCAGAAATAAGTAAGCTAATTCTTGATTCATCGGCTCAAATAATGTCTGAATTCAAAAAGAAGAAGCCGAATCTTACTAACTTCAAACGTTTAGGCGAGCAAATAGTTGAGCATGAGGCCGGCAATGCAATAGGGAATTATGCGCTTGCTTATTATTATTATAATGCAAAAAAGCCAAATTTATCGCGAGCCAAGAAGGCAATTTCTTTGGCTCTCAAAGGCCAAAATCCGCCGGAAGGGGCTTCTTCTTTATCATTCAAGATCACTTTAAAAAGTTATCAAAACGTTATTATAATTTTAGGTGCGGTCTTATTTTTAGGCATAGCTCCGGTATTAAAAAAGAAAAAGGCCCAAAGTTCAAAAGTCAAGCCTGCTGATGAATTGGCAGATGATGGGACTGAAATTCAAAATTGAATTCCATTGTTCCAAAAATATCGAATCAATTTGTTATTGCTTGCAATTTCTTTAAATCCGCCCATTTTACCGGAATGAGATCCACCCTTAATAACAGCTTTATAAGCATCTTCTCCTGAATAGTTGTGCTTAAGCCTTAAATACATTGCAATTATTGCCCCTGTCCTGTCGCATCCCCACATACAGTGAACATAAGCACCATTTTCGATTCTATCCATTATTAGCTGTGTTTGGTGTTCATTTGGAATCTCGTTAGCTGTCATGCGTATTTTTATATGTTCGAGGGCCTCTTGTTCGCATAATTCAGACAAAAGAGGTGTAACTTTATCAGTTAACGGGACATTCAATGTTATTATTGTTTTCACACCCATTTTTTTGAGCATTCTCAGGTGATCAAGAACCTTCAATTTTGAGTTTCCTTGTTTTGTAATGGGGTTAAAAAGAGTTCCGCCGGCGCAAAATTTATTATCTATAACCCTAAAATTAAAAGGAAAATCACCGTTTCCGTTAACTTTATCGTATTTAACACAAACAGAGCCGGCAAATAGGTTTATAGGAAATACAAAAGATATTAATAATAAAAACAGACGAAAAAAAACTTGGTTTTTTTTCGTCTGTAATAATTTACTCACAGCTTATTTTTTTTTGTATACGTTTACGCCGACTTTTTCTTCTCTGCCGGGGATAGCATAATTTCCTTCTGTTGTAGCGATTGTTATGGACTTACCTGAGGAGGAGGGTCCGAAGTCTTTTGTAAGATCGATTTTGATAGTTAAAATGTTACCTTCGATATTCATATCAATATTTTTCATTTTTATCTCCTGTGTGATTGTTTTATATTAAAATTCATTCAACCGGTATTTTAAGAGTCATACCGACCTTTAGTGCCCTTGGGTTATTGATTCCGTTCAATTCAGCAATTTCTTTCCATCTTGCGGCAGAACCGAATATTTTACCGCTAATTTTACCTAATGAATCGCCGGGTTGAACAATATATTTTTGAAAATCTTCGGTTGCCGGCTGAATAAGTTCTTGTTCATCATCATTATCATCTGCTACTATCGGACCATCATAAGGACCGGGATGTTGCTCTTCATCGAGCATTACCGCATTGGTGGGTTCGGGCTGCGCAACAGGTTCTAAGTAAGGTTCAGGTTCCACATAGGTAGCTTGTGGTACCTGCGGTGCGGCAACAGGTTGAACCGGTTCAGAGTATGAAGGCTGAGCCAAATTAAGGGGTGTATTTTCTAAAATTCTAAAGTTTCTAACGCTGATAGCTCCCTTGGGATACACATCGCTCGGTGCATATACATTCCCGAAGACTCTCAGTTTGTAATCTCTTACAGTTGCAACATTAGCTGCTTTTTTGCCGATAAGCAGTATAATTTGGCCGTCAACTGTTCTAAAAACCACTTGTCCTTCAATAATGTGTTCAACATTGCCTGTTATTGTTGTTGAGTTTACTTTTTTATTTCCCTTGAACCAAGTCATGGGATTATACCAAGCTGCGAAAGATGCAACCGGCAAAGACAGCATTGTAGCAACAACTGAAACTATAATTTTTTTCTGCATTTATAAACTGCTCCATTCAAAATGATACAAGGAATGTATACACCATACCCCACAATAATTTCAAGCCCTGAAATTGATTTTTTTATTATTCGTTTATTTTAGGTAAATTTATTGTTAACTCGGTTGAGGCGACAATATGGTCAAACATTGACAAATAAGCGGTTTCATTTGCCGTTGCAGCCATAAATTTGAAATAAAACATTGTATCGCCATCGGTCACGAAATAATCAGTAATAAAGCGAGGGCTTTTTGCGTATGTTAAACTCCATTGGACAACATAAGCCTCTAATTTATTATTTAGAAGTTTTTTCTCGGGCCCTTTACGTGAATTAAAAATTAAATCATCGGTATTTTCTATTTCTTTTTTTCTTTCTTTTATTAAAGCTTCTGCGAATTCGAGCGCTGTTTCATCTGTATTAAATACTGTCACGGTCATTAACTCGCTCAAAGGCCCGACTGCATATATTGTATTATATTGATTAGAATCGATTTCACTTTTGCTCCAACTTATTGGCACCATCAAGCTTAATGAGTCAGAAGAGCTTTTTATTGTCTGCATTTTACCATAGGCCTGCGGATAAGATATTCTGTTTGAAAACCCCAAAAAATCTTTCATGCTTGTAATTCCAACAAATACCAAGGACAATAAAACAAATAGTGAAACCAACTTTTTAAAGGTCGCATTTTTTAGTATAGGAAGTAGTATCAATGCAATAATGGCTCCGGAGCAAAGACCGCCGATATGAGCCCAATTATCTATATTTTTTTCAACGAAACCGATAAGAAGATTTATTCCCAAAATAAACAATAAAGTAGACTGACTTGGCCTTTTCGAAACCTTCTTAATATTTTTGGCTGCTAAAATCTCAAAAACCAGTGAAGAGGCCAAAAGTCCAAAGACAGCCCCCGAAGCGCCGGCAGACAATTGTTGTCCATTATAAGCCGCCAAGAACCCCCCTCCGATTCCTGAAAAGAAGTATATTCCCAGCATCAATGGCCATCCTGCAACGGTTTCTACAGGAGGTGCGAAATATTTAATTGCAACAATATTCATAAATAAATGCAAAAAACCTATGTGCACGAATTGGTGAGTAAACAATCTGAAATATTCACCGCTATTAACTAAAAACGAACTATTTGCACCTATGTTAAGCAGGTCAAGTGTGTCTTCAATATCGAAGAAAGACATTAACCCGATTGATATCAGCGCTGTAATAACTACCAGCAAATTTGTAACTGTAGATTTTGGTTCTATCTTTTCATTTGCGACGGTTTGTTCATTAACTATTTGCCTTAATTTATTGCTATTTTTATCTTGTAGTTTTTTTAATTCGGGCAAAACTTTATTATTAAAAAAATCTTTATTATCTATTAAACCTCTGAGTCTGTTTCTCATAAAAGGTAGCCAAGGATCATTTTCATCAACCGTTGATGCCGATTTTATGACCTCATACATTATTTTTTCGCCGTTATCATAATCTCCGCCGTTGAAATAGCAGACTCCTTGCCAAAACTTCACTAAAGCTTCGGGGAGCTTTGCAATTCCCTCGTGGTTTTCCTTAATTAGATTGTCGAAATCTCGCATCCAGCCCAAAAATGCCAAGAAAATCATTCTGCTCACTGCGAGAGCGGCCTGTTTATCTTCAGCTAAGTCTTGATAATCGTCTGATATTTCAGATACTTTTGTTTCTAATGCGAATTGTGCTTCAACAGCTTCTTCATATCTTGTAGTTTCAACATACGCCCTCACAAGATAAATCAATTCGTCGAAAGAATGTTCTTTCAGGTCTTTGTTTGCAACTCTTAAATCAGCTATCAGCCCGTTAAAATTTCTGTTACTGAAATGAATAAAGCCCAAAAACACCCTTGTTAAACCGTCATATGGCTCACCTTGCCCAAGCAGTTCTCTAATATGTTTTTCTAACTCATCAAGATTTTCAGCATTTTTTCCCGCACACTCGGCAATATCTTTCAAATGTGCATTAATACTGCTCCAGGCAATTGCTGCTTTGATTTTTGTATAAAACCCAAGTTCTTCAAAATGTCCTTCAGCCATTAAAGCATCTATATGTCGCTGAAAAATAATTGGAAGTATAACCAAAATAAAAGTGCCGATTAATGCGACCAGCAAAGTAGCACCCGCGCCAAAGTCTTTTACAAGCATCCAGATTATGAGTGTAACAAGCACCGATAGCTGCCCGATATAGGCTGAATAATGCTTAAATCCCTGTCTGAGAAGTGATAAAATCATATATGCCAAATTGGCAAGAATAATATAAATAAAAACTCTATACGCCAAATCCATTATTTAAACCTACTTCTCTTCAAAGTTATCGTCTACTACCAGCAATTCAATACCACTTTTATCTTCTTTCATTGCAACTCTTGCGCTAACAATTGTTCCATCCTCAAGCTTAAAGCCCTTTAAAATTCTGGTTGTTTTTCCTTGCATCAACATTTTCACAGCTGTTTCAGGCAATTTTTTGCCGCAAAATTCCTTCCAAATAACGTAGTTACAACCTTCTTTAAATCTATTACAACCATATCCGCGGTTCCCCTCAATGATTCCGCCTTTATTACAAGCCGGGCATTCAGCCAAAATCTGCCTTGAAACCGGCGGCATCATTTTTTGTTTTGCCGTTCCATGCGGTATAATCTCATTATTCGTCTCTGTGCGATTTTTATTGTCCTTAAAAGGTTGTGCCGCACTTCTGAGCAACTGAGAATCTTTAATCTTAACAACAGTTCCGCTGACGAAAGTCGCGATATCTTTCATAAAACCTTCATCGTTATCCGCATTTTTTGCAATATCGGCCAGCCTTTTTTCCCAGTAACCTGTAAGTTCCGGGCTTGTAATCTCGCTTTCAGCCAATTGAACCAATTTTATACCTTTTTCAGTGGGCACAAGCTTCTTTTTATCTCTTGCCATATATTCGACTTTAATCAGCTTTTCAATAATTTCAGCTCTTGTGGCAGGTGTCCCGAGGCCTCCGTCTTTCATTGCCTCGCGCAGTTCTTCGCTTTCAACAAATTTACCGGCAGTTTCCATAGCTTGTAGCAATGTTGCTTCAGTATAGGCAGCGGGGGGTTTTGTTTTTTTTGTTAAAATCGCTGCATCGGCAATTATTCGTTCGTCGCCTTTTTTTAAATCGGGAAGGGCCTGTTCGCTGTCTTCGTCTTCTGAAGTATCATTTTTATCGTGTTCGCTCCCCTGCTCTGCCGCCGCACTAATCTTTTTGGCATACAGGATCTTCCAACCTTCTTCTGTTACAACTTTTCCGGTTGCCTTGAAATTTTCTTTCGCGGCTTTTAATATAACCACCGTAGACAAATATTTATGGTCGGGATAAAAAACCGCCAAAAACCTTTTGACGATTAGATCATAAATATTCTTTTCTTCTTTTGTCCATGCATCTGTCGATATTACTTTTTTTTCAGTTGGTATAATCGCGTGGTGGTCAGAAACTTTAGCGTTATTAAATATTCTTTTATCTTTTTGCGGACGATTTTTTCTCAACCAATCCAGATAAATTTCATAATCATTCGGTAATGTTGCCAATCTCTTTTCGATTGTGGGAAAAATATCTTCAGACAAGTATCTGCTGTCTGTTCTTGGATAGGTAACAACTTTTTTCTTTTCGTAGAGCCCTTGTAAGACACTCAAGGTGTCTGAAGCGGTCATGGCGAATTTTGTATTTGCTTCTCTTTGCAAGGTTGTCAAATCATACAAAGAGGGTGGCGACTGCTTTTTTGAAGTTTTCTTAACACTATGAATGAGTGCAATTTGCCCTTTGACTTTATCCGCAAGCACCTGCGCATTTTCTAACGACTCAATTCTGGTAGGTTGTTCCGGGGCATCAGGGTTGAACCATTGAGCATCAAAATCAGTCATCTTCGCATTTAATTCCCAATAGTCTTTTGAAACAAAGTTTTGAATTTCAAGATGTCTGTTAACTACCATTGCCAAAGTCGGTGTTTGAACTCGTCCTACCGTGAACATTTCATTAAGTTTTTTAGTATATGCCCTTGTCAGATTCATTCCCACAAGCCAATCAGCCCTGCTTCGACACACTGCAGCCTTAGCAAGATTGTCGTATTTGGTTCCGGGACGCAAGTCTTCAAAGCCGCTTACAATGGCTTCATCTGTCATACTTGATATCCAAAGACGTTTAAAGGGTTTTATGCATCCGGTTTTTTGATAAACAAGCCTGAATATAAGTTCGCCTTCTCGGCCGGCATCAGCTGCATTTATTATAAGTTCTACATCAGAGCGATTAAAAAGTCGCTCTACTTGTTCATATTGATGTTCTGCCGAAGCAATAACCGAAAGTTTCCAATTTTCGGGGAGCATAGGCAAATTATCAAGCCGCCAGTTTTTCCAAGCGGGGTTCTGTATTTCAGGGTGCCCTAATGACACGAGGTGACCTATTCCCCAAGTAACAACATACTTTTCTCCCTCGAGATAACCGTTTCCACGATTTTTAGCATGCAGTATTCGAGCAATATCTTTACCAACAGATGGTTTTTCGGCAAACACTAAAATTTTCATAGTCTAACATCCTACTCCATAGAGGTTTTATTGTCCAGTTTTGTATTTCTTAAATCCAGTTCACTTTAGTTAGCATTACATGTTTTGGTATTCATTTTTTTTACTACTATTCCGACTATATATGTGATACAATAAAAAGCGGTTCTCAGACTTTGAATTGAAATCTGTAGCAGAACAGCACTGTTCTGCTTGTTTTAATATCTTGATCAGGAGGGGTTTAATGGCAACCTTCACTTATAAAGCCAGAAACTGGGACGGGAAAATAGTAACGGCCGAAATGGAAGGCGAAAGCAAAGAAGTTTGTATTTCTAAGCTTCGCGAGAAAGGGTATTTTGTCACCAGCATCAATGAAAAGAAGTCCGGTGGCGGCAACCTTTCTTTTGGCTTTGAGCGAGGAGTTTCATCTCAGGAAGTATGTATTTTTGCCAGACAGTTTTCAACCATGATCGGTTCCGGTGTTCCGCTTGTCAGATGTTTAACCATTCTTCAAGCTCAAGCAGAAAACCCCTCTTTCAAAAAGATTATCACCCAAATCAGAACAGACGTTGAAGGTGGTTCTACTTTTTCTAAATCTCTTGAAAAACATCCCAAAGTATTCTCTGATTTGTTTTGTTCACTTGTTAAAGCGGGTGAAATCGGCGGTATTTTGGACACTATTCTTGAAAGACTTGCCGACTATCTCGAAAGCTCAGAAAGTTTAAAATCAAAAGTTAAGGGTGCATTGACATACCCGGTAGTTGTGTTCGGCATAGCTATGTTAGTTGTTGTAGCACTTGTTTTATTTGTTTTGCCGCAGTTCAAAGAAATTTTCGATGGCATGAACGTAGAATTGCCTTTTATCACTACAGCTCTTCTTGACCTTTCAGATTTTATGGTAGCTTGGTGGTTCTTTATTATCCCCGGCATTTTTGCTGTTCCTATCCTTATCGTTAACTTCTTTAAAACCAAAACAGGCGCGAGAATTTTTGACGTTAACATTCTAAAAATGCCTGCCATTGGCATGATGATGAGAAAAGTTGCGGTTGCAAAATTTACAAGAACTCTCGGGACTCTTATTTCTTCAGGTGTCCCGATTCTTCAGGCTCTTGAAGTTACTGCTCAAACCGCGGGTAACGTTGTTATTGCGGATGCGGTAGATAAAACGCGCGTTTCGATACGTGAAGGGGAATCTATCGCAGATCCTTTGAAAACTTCCGGAGTTTTTCCTCCGATGGTTGTTCAAATGATAGCAGTTGGCGAAGAAACAGGTGAATTGGACAAGATGCTTTCTAAGATCGCCGACTTTTATGACAGTGAAGTTGACACCGCCGTAAAAGGTATTACCTCGATTATCGAACCTATAGTTATCGTTTTCATGGGTGTAGTAATCGGTGGTATCGTTATGGCAGTTTTCATGCCCATGCTCAAGTTGGTCAATCAGTAATTAAAGAGAAACTAATAAGGCCCCGTGAAAATTCACGGGGCCTTATTTTATTTTAAGTTAAAAAAATTTGCGATTCTAAGTCAGATTTTATCCAGAGCGGAAAAAATATCGTTTTTAATATCTGCGAAGTTTTCGCAACCAACAGAAAGTCGAATCAGTCCGTCTGAAATTTCTGCCTGCGCTCTTGCTTCGCTTCCCATGCTTGCGTGTGTCATACTTGCCGGATGTTGAATCAAGCTTTCTATTCCTCCAAGTGAAACAGCCAGAGTACAAACTCTGACAGAATCCATGACAGTTTTACCGGCTTTTACCCCACCCTTAACTTCGAATGAAATCATTGCTCCGGGGCCATTCATTTGCTTTTTAGCCAATTCATACTGGGGATGAGATTTAAGTCCCGGATACTTGACCCAAGCTACTTTTGGATGTTTTTCCAATTCTTCCGCCAGTTTTAATGCATTTTCTTGCGCTACTCTGACTCGCATGTCAAGAGTCTTAATTCCTCTTAGTACCAGCCAGGCCTGGTGGGGATCTATTGTTCCTCCGAATTGAGTCAGTACGGTACGTATTTTTTTCATCAAGTCGCCGCATTTGGTAACAATTATTCCCGCTACAACATCACTGTGCCCATTCAAAAATTTAGTCATACTATGCAAAACCACGTCTGCACCAAGTTCAAGGGGATTTTGTAGAATCGGACTACAAAAAGTATTATCTACTACCAATATTGCATTGGCTTCATGAGCTATCTTTGCACATGATTCTATATCAGAAATGCTCAATGTCGGATTTGCCGGGGTTTCTAGGTATACCAGCGTTGTATTAGGTTTTATTGCGTTTTTAACATTTTCGGGTGAAGAAGTATCTACAAAAGTTGATTCAACGCCGAAGCGAGTCAATTCTTTTTCCAGAATAGTTCTTGTCGGTCCGTAAACAGAACCGGTTGAAACAATGTGCTTACCTGCGCCCAGAAAAGCCATAAAAACAGTAGAAATGGCCGCCATACCACTTGCCGTAGCAACAGCACATTTTCCATTTTCAAGTTCAGCAACACATTCTTCAAGTGCAGCAGTAGTAGGATTACCGATTCTGGTATATTTATACCCGCAATCCTTGCCTGAAAATCTTGCAGCGCCCTGGTCGGCATCTTCAAAAGCAAAAGTAGAAGACTGATATATGGGAACACTTACCCCGCCAAAAAGTTTATCAGGGTGCTGTCCTGCATGTATGCACTTAGTATCAAAACAAACATCAGAATGAGTCATCAATGAATCTCCTTAAATATAAAATTAGCCGTGATTATCATATGCCAAAAACGATTTTTTGTCCATAATAAAAAGTAATGCAATATCATAGCTAAAATAAAAAAACCGTCTCAGAGAGACGGTTTTCATCGGGGCGACTGGACTCGAACCAGCGACCACTTGAACCCCATTCAAGTACGCTACCAACTGCGCTACGCCCCGTTGGTTAATAACCTAAGTCATTGAACCGATGAGTGGATTATATCAAATTAGCAGATAATAATCAAGTATTTTTTTTAAATAACTCCATCGGTTCTTAGTTGTGAAATTTCGTCTTTAGTGTAGCCGAGTTCAGAGAGTATTAGGTCACTGTCTTCACCAAGCACCGGAGCAGGTTTAGAAATTTCAGACGGAGTTTCAGAGAACTTTATCGGTGTACCGGGGACTTTAATTTTTCCGGCAATCGGATGACATAGGTCGACAATCATGTTTCTTGCAATAACTTGAGGGTCTGCGATAACTTTACTTATAGTGTTAATCGGCCCAGCGGGAACTTTTCCCGCCTCAAGTTTTTGAAGCCAAAAATCAGAAGTATTTTCTTTCATCGCCTCATTAAGTATTGGCAACAAGTCGGGCATATGTTCACATCTGCTGTGGTTATTGGCATACTTTGGGTCTTTAAGCAATTCAGGTTTATTTATGATGTTGCACAAGGCTTCCCATAACTGGTCATTACCGCAAGCTATGTTTATATATCCGTCTGAAGTTTTAACCGAGGTGAACGGTGCGATCGAGGGGTGTGTATTCCCAATCGGAACAGGGTCAATGCCTGAACCGGTGTATCTTGCAATGGCATTTTCCAATATTGAAACCATGCAATCGAGCATTGCTACATCTACCATTTGGCCTTTTCCGGTTAAGGTTCTGCTATTTAACGCGGCTAAGATACCGATTACCGAAAACATTCCGGCAAAAATGTCTGCAACAGAACTTCCGACTTTTGTAGGGCAGCTTGCGTCAGGTCCCGTGATGCTCATAAGTCCGCCCATACCCTGAATAATCAAATCATATGCGGGCCTTTTGCTATATGGCCCGGTTTGTCCGAATCCTGAGGAAGCGCAATATATCAATTTAGGATTGATTTCTTTTAGAGTTTCGTAATCCAAGCCAAGCTTTTTCATTACTCCGGGCTTAAAATTTTCGACAACAACATCTGCGTCTTTCACAAGTTTGTAAATTATTTGTTTACCCTTTTCGCTTTTCAAGTCAACGGTTATACTCTTTTTGCCTCTGTTTATACTCATAAAATAGGCACTTTCGCCGTTTATGTAAGGCCCGTAAGCTCTTGAATCGTCTCCTGTTTCAGACTTTTCAATTTTTATAACTTCTGCTCCCATATCTGCGAGCATCATTGTGCAAAAAGGTCCGGCAAGGACTCTTGTGAAATCTATTACTTTAATATTTGAAAGAGCTGAGGTCATTTTTATCTCCAACGTGTATTATAAGGTATTCTTCTAGCGGGCTCAAAAGAGCATCTGCCGGAGTCTAAGATTCCCGCATAAGCTTGAATGTTTCTGTCTTCTATGTGGTCAAATATTTGAGGCGAAGAAGTATTGGGAATAACTGTTCTTATGGGATCAGGTTCAAGAGATGCCCAAACATATTCATCGCATGCTCTTGCTTGTGTAAGCTTTACTCCGGTCGGATGTATTATCATTGAAGATCCGAAGTAGTATGCTCCGCTTGCATCCGGGCCAACGCTGTTTGTGGCCACCCAATAGACGTGATTATCATAAGCTCTGGCTCTGTTAGTTAGTTCCCAGTGGTCAAAAGTTCTCATGAATGCAGAAGGTCTGCAAATCACCTCGGCACCTTTAAGCGCAGTCACTCTTGCTAATTCGGGGAAATCTCCGTCATAGCAAATCACGATGCCAATTTTTCCGATGGGTGTATCCACACAAAAAGACGAACTTCCGGGAGTAGTCCAGCCGCCGCCTTCCAATCTTTCTGTCGGGAAAGGATGAGTTTTTCTGTAAACTCCCAGTATTCCTTCGGGACCGATTAAAGCGGCGCTATTATAGACAATTCCTCTTTCGGGGCCACGTTCGTAAGTAGGGAAACAAATATAGCAATTAAATTCTTTTGCCCAGGCTACTGCTTGGTCAGTCAGTTTTCCGGGAATTGTGTCAACCGTATCCCAGAGGTCTTCCGAGCTTCCTCTTGGTGTAAAGCCTGTTGTGAAGCTTTCAGGAAGCACCAACAAATTCGCTTTAGACTCATTACAGCAACGAGCAATCATCTCGTATGCCTTTTTCATATTTTCTTCTACAGCCATAGGCTCAACTTTAAATTGTATTGCAGCAGCAACCATATTTTGCATTGTCTATGCTCCTTAGAGATATATCTATAATTAAAGTTTTTGATTATACCATATAAAAAAAATAAATCCACAGATAATAAACAACGGAGTAGATTTCTATTTAAATCTTGAAGTTTTTTAATTTAAAGGTTATAAAAATAAAAAATAGCGGAGGACATATGAACATATTTGATTCAAAAATTGACCAAGAAATAAGCAATGGCAGCAAGTTAAGCAAAACCAGCGAATGGCTTGCACTAAAAGATCATTACCAAGAAATAAAGCCAAAACACATGCGTGATATGTTTGCGAATGATGTTAATCGTTTCGAGAAATTTAGCTTATCATTCGACGACATCTTACTAGATTACTCTAAAAACATTATTGAAACCAAAACGATGGATTTATTAATAGACCTTGCTAAGGCATCGGGCATCAAAGAGTATGCAAAAAAGATGTTTAGCGGTGAAATATTAAATTGGACAGAAGGACGAGCGGTTTTACACAGTGCTTTAAGAAATCGAAGCAATAAGCCGGTTTACGTTGATGGCAAAGACGTAATGCCCGACGTTAAAAATGTATTAGAAAAAATGAAAACTTTTTGCAGCCGCATACGAAGCGGGGAATGGGTTGGGCATACCGGCAAGAGAATCAAGTATGTTGTAAACATAGGGATCGGTGGTTCAGATTTAGGGCCTGTCATGGTTTGCGAAGCCTTGAAACACTACGCAGACGGACCTACGTTAAGATTTGTCTCCAATGTAGACGGAACAGATTTTTTTGAAAAAACCAAAGATCTGTCTCCCGAAGAAACTCTTTTTATAGTTGCCTCTAAAACTTTTACAACACAAGAGACTATGACCAATGCGCTTAGCGCACGGTCTTGGCTATTAAAATCTTTAAAAGAAGAACAAAGCGTGTCAAAACATTTTGTAGCTTTGTCAACCAACAAAACAGCTGTAGAAAAATTCGGCATTGACAGCAACAATATGTTTGAATTTTGGGACTGGGTTGGAGGCCGCTATTCATCTTGGTCTGCCATAGGGCTTCCGATAGCCGTTTCGATAGGTTTTGAGCGATTTGAAGAGTTTTTGTCGGGTGCCCATGCCATGGACAATCATTTTTTGAATGCGCCTTATGCAGAGAACCTGCCAATCATAATGGCTATGCTAGGGATTTGGTATAACAACTTTTTTAACGCTTCGAGCATTGCAATACTTCCTTACGATCAATATTTGCACCGTTTTGCTGCATATTTTCAACAAGGCGACATGGAGAGCAACGGAAAATACATAGACCGTAACGGCAATAAAGTTGAATATGAGACGGGTCCGATCATATGGGGAGAACCCGGCACGAATGGGCAGCACGCGTTTTATCAATTGATACATCAAGGAACTAAACTTATCCCGGCAGATTTTATCGGGTTTTCAAATAGTTTAAATCCTATTGGTGACCACCATTTGAAGTTGATGGCAAACTTTTTTGCTCAAACAGAGGCTCTTATGAAAGGCAAAACAGAGTCTGAAGTGAGAGAAGATTTTGCAAAAGAAGGCTTGAGCGGCGAAAAAGCGTCTATGCTGCTTCCGCATAAAATATTTGAAGGGAATCGGCCTACTAACAGCCTTTTGATAAAAGAATTAACCCCATACACATTGGGGATGCTTATTGCTCTATATGAGATGAAAATTTTTGCCCAGGGCATTGTTTGGCGTGTCAACAGCTTTGATCAATGGGGTGTTGAGTTAGGTAAAGTTCTTGCGAAGAAAATTTTGCAAGAAGAAGAAGCGCTGATGTCGGGGGAAAAAGTAGACCTTTCGCATCATGACTCTTCAACTGCGGGGCTTTTGCAACATTTCACCAAGCAACGCGCTTGTCTCAAGTAACTTGCTTTAAATCATCAAAGACTGTATACTAATGATAGAAGCGGTAACAGGAGAAATTCTATGCTTAACAACGTATCATATAAACCAATAGGCATTGATTATACGCGCAACAAGCCTGAGTTAAAAGAGGTTCAAGAGAAGACCGAAGAGAAGCGCATCGAGAGGGTTGAGCAGAACAAAGACGAAGAGTTGCGAGTTCAAAACAAGCTAACCCCCAACTCATTAGGGCGTTATATTGATGTCAGAGCTTAACAGCACTCACAAAAGACATGGTCTTCGGGCCGTGTCTTTTTTTTGCAAGTTTTTCAATATCTTTCAGTTATAAAACAAAAAATAAATTGCAACAACCGTGATTATCTGTTAGATTTTTTATCAAGCTTCTAGCACAGGGAGTTAAAAATGTATCTAGGTCGCATTGTTGGCAAAGTAGTTTGCAGCGCAAAAGATGAGCTACTTAATGGCATAAAGATGTTGCTTGTCAGAAAAATTGACGGCAACGGTGTTATGTATGGCAAGCCCTTTGTAGCTTGCGATTCTATAGGTGCGGGCAACGGCGAAACAGTATTTTTATGCGGAGGCGGAGAGGCAGCTTTCCCGTTTATAAAAAAACGTCCGCCCTCTGACGCAGCTGTAATTGGCATAATAGACTCAATAAGAAGCGAATCGTAAAATGGAAATAGCAAAAGTAGTAAAAAAAGTTGTATCAACTGTTAAGAACCACGTTTTTGAGGGTTATTCCATGCTGTTGGTTCAACCTCTGAGCATGGATTTCAAAGCTTGCGGCTCAGAAGTTTTATGCATAGATTTAGTGGGTGCAGGGCAAGACGAAATTGTAATGATAATGAAGGAAGGCAGCGGCGTAAATGATCTGATGGGCTTAAAAGAAGCCCCTTCAGATGCTGCCATAGTTGGAATCGTTGATCATATTGTCATAAACGACAAAAAAATATTTGATAAATCAAGCTCCGAAAAAGCTTAAAAGCAGGAGGCTTTCAATTGGAATCGATTGTTGAACAAATTGCCAAAGAAGTAATGTTAAAATTGAAATCGGAAAATGCAAATCGCGGGTCTTTGTATACTCAACCGCCCAAAAAAAACGAACCGGGCATGGTTGAAATGGTAACAAAGCCCAGCAGCAAATTTGTTGATTTGTTGCCGCCAATAAAGACTATGGAACAACTACAATCCGGTTGTGCCGTAGAAAGTTGCGAAAAGCCATATGACTATGCGGCGCGAGTAAAAGAGGTTATGTCCTCGTCTTTTGAACGTCCTAGGTCTTCGGATGAATTGCGGCCCTCAGATTTGGCAAAATACATTGATCACACACTTCTCAAGGCTAACGCTTCAAAGGACGAAATTATAAAGCTTTGCCAGGAAGCGCGAGAATATACCTTTGCCTCTGTTTGTGTTAACCCGGCAAATGTTGCTTTAGCCGCAAAACTACTCGAAGGTTGCCCGGTAAAAGTTTGCACAGTTATAGGTTTTCCTTTGGGTGCCACTTCAAGTTTTGTAAAAGCCATGGAGACCAGAGATGCTGTCGCTAACGGTGCCACAGAGATTGACATGGTAATAAATGTGGGTGCTTTAAAATCAAAAGATTTTGAACTTGTAAAAAATGATATTGCTCGGGTAGTGGAATCTGCAGGCGGTAATTTAGTTAAGGTTATTTTAGAAACTTCTTTATTAACAGACGAAGAAAAAATAAAAGCGTGCGAGCTTTCCAAGCTTGCCGGCGCAGACTTTGTAAAGACTTCAACCGGTTTCAGCACCAGCGGGGCAACAGTTGAAGACATTAGACTGATGCGCAAAACTGTCGGTCCTGATATGGGCGTAAAAGCCAGCGGCGGGATCAGAGACACCGAAACAACCATGAACATGATCAAAGCCGGCGCCACAAGGATTGGTGCAAGTGCCTCTGTTTCAATTGTCAAAGGCGTAAAAGACGCGGGCAAAGGTTATTAATTTTTAAAATCAAGCTAAAGTAAAAACACCTTACAATTTGTAAGGTGTTTTTTGTTCCAAATGCGCTTAAGCGTCTTCTCTCAGTGCTTCTTTGATTAAAAGGACCAAAGAAATACCGGTCATAAACCAGAAAAGCAACATATTATCTCCTCCGCTTGAAAGATTAAATCTGTAATACTTATCGGCAAAATTACGTATTATTTTAAGTTTCCGAAAGTTTTAGGAGGAGAATTCCAGAAAGTGCTCAGCTTTCTTTTTGATGTTGCAAGGCCGTATAATGGGAATAAAAGTTCATAAGAATCATTTAATTCAAACAAAGTGAGTGAAGTATCTTTAAACCAAGCTTTTCCGGTGTTTTGCATTGCGATAAAAATATTATCTTCAGGGTCCATTTCTATAAATAAATTACCGTAATAATATTCACCGTGGCATTTTCTTGTGTCTATAAATAACGGAGGCGAATTTTCTTCTTGTGTATTAAGGTTGATTCTTCCTGTTAGGGGGACTATGCCTTCTTTGGTAAGCCTCAAAGAAGCTGCGGGAAAAAGTGTAATTGTATGACTTCCAATTATAATTGCCGAATCTGTTGCCAGTGGATTTTGTTTATCCGGTATCGCTAATATCACTGAGTTTTCAGGAATTTTTACATTTTCAGGAATATGCTCATAGTAAACACCAAAAGGTTTTCTTGCTAAAACATTTCCTTTAACGACAACATTTTCCAAGAAGTTGAAACTTTTGTTATAAGATTTAGTTTCAGCATTTGCAGGCTTGTTTTCCGCAAATATAACGCAGTTAAAAATCATCAGAAATAAGTAGAATTTAATAAATAGTTTCATTAGGTTTCAAATGCTTCTTCAATCAATTTTGGATTTGTTTCAAACACAGCGAGAATTTCTGCATCAAGCCTAAACGGTTCCTGTTTCATTCCGGTAATTGTCTCAACTTTATCAACTTGAAGGTTTGCCCCTTTTTTGAATAGTTCCAGAAATTTCATAGCTTGTTTTAACCCGGATTTATTTGTTCTGTAATAAATAAATTTGTCAATAATTACTTCCAAGTCTTTAGGTTTAAGAGCTATTGCTTCCAGAGATTTTTCCAATTTTACTTGGTCAAGGTCTTTTTTATAATTTATGTATATGGCCAAGCATTCTTCAATTCTTTGTGTTTCAAGTTTTCTTGGGGGTCGAGTTTTGTTCAGGCCTAACCAAAAGCCTATTCCGGCGGCGATTAAATATATTAAAACCAGTAATAATTTTTTCATGTAAAGTATTATACATTAAAACGTTGCCAAATTCTAACAAATGAATTAAATTGCGAATTATGAGTAAAATTTCTTCAAAGCGCATACTTTTGGTCGATGATGAAGAATCAATATTATTGTTATTTCAGACCATTTTTGACATTTATGGCTATGACGCACATTTTTTAACGTCGTCAGAAAATGTTGTTGCAAGAGCAATTGCAATCGAACCGGACTTAATAATTTTAGACGTGGCCATGCCCGATAAAGACGGTTACGAAGTTTGCAAAGAATTACGACAAAATGAATTCTGCCGAAAGATACCAATAATAATGATTACAGCTCTATCTTTAAACCAAGATAAAAAACGAGGGTTTGAATGCGGTGCAAACGCTTTTATTTTTAAACCATTCGATGCGTTGTTTATGATAAATGAAATTAAACGTCTGACAGAGCTTGAGAGTAGATAAAAAAGTTGCATTCACACTTATGCTGTGATAGGATTTTTCGGACTAAGATAAATTAGTAATTTTCAACATACTATGGAGGCACCGATGACTCAATACGTTTATACTTTCGGGGCTGGCAAGGCTCAAGGCCGAGCCGAAATGAAAAACCTTCTTGGCGGCAAAGGCGCAAATTTGGCTGAAATGAACAGCATTGGCATACCTGTTCCCGCGGGTTTCACTATCACAACAGAAATGTGCGATGTTTACTACAAAAACAACCGCAATTACCCACCTGAACTTGATGCAGAAGTAGCTAACGGCTTAAATTACATTGAATCTGTTATGGGTGCAAAATTCGGTGATAAAAACAATCCTCTGCTTGTCTCAGTTCGTTCGGGCGCAAGAGTTTCAATGCCCGGTATGATGGACACGGTACTTAACCTTGGTCTTAATGACGAAACCGTAAACGGCATAATTTCCCAAACAGGGAACGCTCGTTTCGGCTGGGACTCATACCGTCGTTTTGTTCATATGTATGGCGATGTTGTCATGGGAATGAAGCCTGAATCAAAGGATGAAGAAGATCCATTTGAAACAGTGATGGAAGAGCTTAAAAAAGAGCACAACATTACCAAAGACAGCGAAATGACAGCTGATATATTAAAAGAGTTGACTCAAAGATACAAAAAGCTCATTAAAGAACGTCTTGGCAAAGATTTCCCAACGGATCCGATGCAGCAGCTTTGGGGCGCAATTAATGCGGTATTTGGTTCTTGGATGAGTGAACGCGCAATAGTTTACCGCAAAAAAGAAGGGTTCCCCGATGAATGGGGGACAGCTGTAAACATTCAAGCTATGGTTTATGGCAACATGGGTGACGACTGCGCAACAGGCGTTGCATTCACACGCAATCCTGCCACCGGCGAAAACAGCTTTTACGGCGAATATCTTATCAATGCTCAAGGCGAAGACGTTGTTGCAGGGATTCGAACCCCTCAGCAGGTAACTATAAAAGGTTCTCGCGAATGGGCAGATGATAATAACATCAGCGAAGAAACCCGCAAAAACGATCATCCTTCACTTGAAGAAATAATGCCGGCTGCTTACAAAGAGCTAGTAGATGTTTATACCAAGCTTGAAAATCATTACAAAGATATGCAAGACATTGAATTTACGATTCAAAAAGGCAAACTTTGGATGCTTCAGACCAGGAATGGCAAACGCACCGCACCAGCTGCCGTTAAGATTGCGGTTGATATGGTTAATGAAAACCTCATTAATGAAACTCAGGCTTTGCTACGCATTAAACCGAGTGATTTAGATCAACTTCTTCACCCTGTGTTTGATCCCAAGGCTTCTAAGAAAGTTATCACCAAGGGTCTTCCCGCGTCTCCCGGCGCAGCTTCCGGACGCGCAGTATTCAACGCGGAAGATGCTCAAGCCTGGAAAACTCGAGGAGAAAAAGTTATTCTTGTTCGCATTGAAACAAGCCCCGAAGATATAGCCGGCATGGATGCGGCTACGGGTATTCTAACCGCTCGCGGAGGCATGACTTCACACGCAGCAGTTGTTGCTCGTGGTTGGGGTAAATGCTGTGTATCGGGATGCGGCGAAGTTCAAATTGACTATGCCGGCCGCAAAATGACAGTTAACAATGTTGTTGTTAAAGAAGGCGAATGGCTGAGTCTTGACGGTTCAACCGGACAAGTAATGCTTGGTGAAGTAAAAACTATCGAACCTGCCCTTTCCGGCAATTTCGGAACTATTATGAAATGGGCTGACAAGGTAAGACAACTTGATGTCCGCACCAACGCCGATTCTCCAAAAGACGCCGGCGTAGCCAGAAAATTTGGAGCGCAGGGTATTGGTCTTTGCCGCACCGAGCACATGTTCTTTGAAGGCGAACGCATTAAATATATGCGCGAAATGATTCTTTCTGATGATGAAGCCGGCCGCCGCAAAGCTTTGAAAAAATTGTTAAAGTATCAAACTGATGATTTCTACGGTATTTTGAAAGCAATGGAAGGCTATCCTGTAACCATCAGAACTCTTGATCCTCCTCTTCATGAATTTGTTCCTCATGAAGAAGCCAATCAAAAAGAATTGGCAGAAGAAATGGGTATTCCGCTTGAAATAATTGCTACAAAAGTGAATTCTTTGCATGAATTTAACCCGATGCTCGGCCATCGCGGTTGTCGCTTGGGTATTACGTATCCCGAGATCACCGAAATGCAATCGGAAGCAATTTTTGAAGCAGCGTGCAAATTGACCAAAGAAGGTTATTCAGTTTATCCTGAAGTAATGATACCTTTAATTGGAACAGTTCAAGAATTGAAAAACCAAAAGTCAATAGTCAAGACCATTGCAGAGAACACAATCAAGAAATATGGTGTTGAAGGCAAATTGAAATATTTGATTGGCACAATGATTGAAATCCCAAGAGCGGCCTTAACAGCTGACAAAATAGCAACCGAAGCAGAATTCTTCAGTTTTGGCACCAATGACTTAACTCAAATGACCTTTGGTTACAGCAGAGATGATGCCGGCAAATTCCTTGAAGACTATTACAAGAACAAGATTTTGTCTCATGATCCTTTCCAGAGCATTGATCAAGAAGGGGTTGGGCAATTGATGAAATTGGGCATCGAAAGAGGCCGTATGACCAGATCAGACTTAAAGATCGGCATTTGCGGCGAGCACGGCGGCGAACCTGAATCAGTAATGTTCTGCCATAAACTTGGTATGGATTACGTAAGCTGTTCACCTTTCCGTGTTCCGATAGCACGTCTCGCAGCTGCTCATGGTGCTTTAAAATATAACGCAGAGCGTGAAGAATCTCTCAAACAGCAAAATCACACCCCTGTTAAAGCAAAAGCATCAGAAATCGAATAAAAATAAGGACTGTAAATATAATGAATTCTCCTAGGCGACGTGCACGTGAAGCAGCATTAAAAGCATTGTATCAGACTGAAATAGCGAAAACAGACAGTAATGAGGCTTTGTATCAGGTTTTAAGCGAAACAGTTTATTCACCGGTAATTGAAGCAGTCGCCAAGGATTATTTAAAGAATTCAAAAGCACAAGAAGTGATTTCAGGTAAAGTCGAGGAATTTCTCCCCGACTTTACCGACAGTCTTTCTTCTTACCCTCACGAGTCTTCAGAAGATTTGCCGATAAAAGTGAGATTTCTACTTGAGAAACATTTTCCCGGAGTAACCTACAACCGTGATTTGAATGATGAGACTCAAAAGCTGTGCTCAAAAATAGGTGCGAAATTTTTAAAACTGTCCGGGACAGAAGAATTTGCAAAGCAGTTAGTGAATTTAGTATCAGAGAATTTATCGAATTTAGATGCAACAATTGATAAAACCGCAAAGAACTGGAGCTTAGACCGTATTGCGAGTGTTGACAAATGCATATTGCGTCTTTCGATATGTGAGTTTTTTTACTTTCCCGAAATTCCTGTAAATGCTACAATCAACGAAGCTATTGAGTTGGCTAAGAAGTATTCCGACGAACGCAGTCATGAATTTATCAACGGAATACTGGACAAGGTCAGCAAGGAAAACACATTAAGTAAGGCTGAGAGGTGTCGAAACGAAAATAGTAATGAAATCGTTTCAGCTGAAGTTTAAATCTCTCAGAGTTAAAATATGCCATTACACACATTGATAATAAACCGAAAAGCCAGTTCTCAGCGCAATCTTTGGTTAACAGCGCTTGTTATAGGTATAATTCTTGGCATTGTTTTCACAATTTCGGGCTTATTTTTTACTCGTGTCAGCGGAACAGCAAAAGTAACTTTCATTGCCATTTCGATTTTGTTAGGTCTGCTTTCCGGCGGTGTAATAGGCTGGTTTGGACGAGAAGTACTGCGCGGGATTATTGCTCTTGTTTCAAAAGAATTAACCAATAAAGTAGGTCTTAAGGCCGATAATTTTCGTTCCACAAAGTCAGGTATCAGCAAAGAATTAGATATTTTCGAGCAAATGTTTCGCATGGTTATGTCTGTTCTTAAGCGCGTGTTGATTATTTCATTAAAGCTTGAGGCAGCATCATCCGACTTGGATAAGACTGCTCAGACGAGTTCTCAGGTTATAAAAGAGATAGTTGACGGTGTTGGTGCCATTAATAAAAAGGCGGGCGACAACGCTACCAATCTTCGTGAAACCATTTCATCGTTAGAAAACAGCTTTGGCTTGTCAAAGGACATCAGTTCTAAGTTAATCATAGCCAAAGAAGACAGTCAGGCTGTCTCTGAGATAGCTACAGGGACTCAGATCTCTGTAAAAGAAGCTGTAAAAAAAATGTTAAAAATTAAAGAGCTTACTGATGGCTCTACCACTTTGGTAAATGATTTGAATGACCGCAGCAAACAAATCGGCACTATTTTAACAGAAATTGCAAACATAGCCGAGAAGACAAACCTGCTTGCGTTAAATGCCGCCATTGAAGCTGCCAGAGCGGGAGAGCACGGTCTTGGTTTTGCGGTTGTTGCTGAAGAAGTCCGCAAATTGGCTCGTGGTTCAGCCGAATCATCAAAAAAGATTAATATTTTGATTAATGACATTTTGCAAAAGACAGAAAATGCAGCAGAAATGATGCAAAATAACACCATTCAGGTTAATGAGGGAATGAGTGTTGTAAACAATGTCGAATCCAGTTTAGGAGCGATGGTTAATACAACAGATCAGCTCAATGAAATTATCAAAGATATAAGTTTATCAGCGGAACGGCAAAGTGAAACCTCAGACATTATGTATCAAAAAGTCAACACTATTTCCCAAATAACAGATGAAATATCGCTTCAAATTCAAAATATAGCTACTACCGCACTCGGCAAGACAGTGATTATAGATCAAACAAGCAGTTCAGCCAGAGAACTCAGAACTTTGTCAGATGTATTCCAGAATGCCCTTGTACCTTTTGACTTCCACGTAGAAGGGGCTACAAAGCGAACTGCAATCAGAACAGAAACTCGTGTTCCTTGTAAATTCAAAGTTCTTTTGTCGGGAGAGCTTATTGACACGGGGTTTGGCAGTGGAGATTTCAGTATGCGAGGTATAATAACCAATCTCTCGGCGGGAGGTTGCGTAATCGAAACCAGCGAAGATGTTGAGCAAGGCAAATATATAATAATCGCATTTCAAATCGGCAGCAATTTTATTCAGGGCATTCAGGGGCGTTTAGTGAGACTAAAGGCTGCGGTAAGCACTACAGAAGATAACTTTGGAAAAGCAAGGAAATTAGTAAGAGAATGTATTGTTTCTTTTAATGAAATTTCTCAAGAGCACGAACACATAATAGTAGATTTCGTTATGAGTTCTCAAAAACAGTTTGAAAGCAACTTAGGTTTACTTGAATAATGTCCAGAATTGAAAAAAAACTATTAGGTCAGTCACTTATACAGAATGGCTTAGCCTCAGATACTCAGTTAGAACAGGCTCTGGCAGAGCAAAAAAAGACAAGCAACACTCTTGGGTATACTTTGTTGCAACAGAATATTTTATCTGAACAACAGTTGTTAGAATTTCTGGTAAATAAGCTAAGCTTTAGTTACGCCAATCTTAGAAACTATGTAATTGACCCCAAGGTAGTAAAACTTATACCGGAAGAAATCAGCAGAAAGTATCATTGCATAGCAATTTTAAGAGTAAAGACCGAATTAACTGTTGCAATGCTTGATCCATTAGACAGTTTTTTATTAGATAACTTGTCTTACACCACAGCCTGCAAAATTAAGCCCTTAGTATCAACTCTTTCAGAAATTCAAACAGCTATCAATGACTTTTACTCACCTAATGCTCAGCCTCATGTTCCCGGTGTCACAGACTCCCCTGTTCAGGATGCCTCATCAGGCAGCAATTCGACCAGTCTTGAAGATATAGCCAAAAAGATACAAGGAATCGGAGAACATAAAGGCGGTAGTTCGGTTATTGATTTGTCTGCAATAAATATATCAGACAAACAAAGTATTATCCAATTGGTAAATTTAATAATAACCAGAGCCATCAAAGAAAAGGCTTCAGACATTCATATTGAGCCCGATGAGAATGTTTTACGCACAAGATTCAGAATCGACGGGATGTTACAGGAAGTAATGGCGCTTCCTAAAACTTTTGAAGCTGCCTGTATATCAAGATGTAAAGTTATGGCCGAACTTGACATAGCTGAAAAGCGCATACCTCAAGACGGGCGCATTAAATTGCAATTACAGAACCGTGACATAGACTTGCGCGTATCAACTTACCCTACTTTACGCGGCGAAAAAGTTGTCATGAGAATTTTAGACAAAAGCAGCGTTGTATATGGATTAGAAGAGCTTGGTTTTCCGGATGACACGCTAGCCTCTTTTTCTTCTTTGATTAAGCGCCCGAATGGCATTGTTCTTGTTACCGGTCCTACGGGGAGCGGTAAAACTTCTACTTTATACGCCGGGCTGCAATGTATCAAAGACCCAAGCATCAATATTGTAACCATTGAAGACCCTGTTGAATATCAGCTAACCAATATAAATCAGGGACAAATTAACCCGAAGGCAGGCTTTACATTTGCAGGAGGTCTGCGTTCAATTTTACGTCAAGACCCTGACGTAATCATGGTTGGAGAAATAAGAGACTATGATACGGCGGAAATTGCTATTAGAGCTGCGCTCACAGGCCATTTAGTTTTTTCGACCTTACACACCAACGACTCAGCCGGTGCCATGACGCGTTTAATTGACATGGGTGTAGAACCGTTTTTGGTTGCCAGTTCGATAATCGGTGTTATGGCACAGCGTTTGGTAAGAACTATATGTGTCGAATGTAAAAAGGAATATATACCTGCGGCTACCGTTATAAAGCGTTCAAAACTACTTTACCAAGCTGGTAGGACAAAGGTTTTTGAAGGAGAGGGTTGTTTAGTCTGTAATCAAACCGGTTATAAAGGTCGAACAACAATAACCGAGCTACTTATTCCCAATGAACGCATTAAAGAGCTGATCATTGAAAAATCTGCTACAAGCGTAATTAAAAACGAAGCCATGAAAATGGGAATGCGAACTTTACGTCAAGACGGTCTCGGTAAAGTGTTAAGAGGCATCACCACTCTTTCTGAAGTAATAAGAGTTTCAGCGGACGATGAAATATGAGTTTTTCGCTTTCAAATCTTTATAGCGAGCTCAAAAACAGTTTATGCGAAGATTGCCGAAGTTTTGCACCAAATTTTGAAGAATTTGAAAGCTCCTATCATGAAAACAATCTTATTCTTTTAAATCAGGTTGTCTTAAAACGCACAAAGAGCATCAGTGTGACAAACAATTTATGTGAGCAAAACTGCGCACACTGTAACGGACATTATCTTAACGGAATGGACGGGCGCGAATCTATAATCACCACAGATTTTTCTGATTATGATTCAGTTTTAATAAGCGGTGGCGGGAATCGTCAGGGGGGTGTTCCGATAAAAGAGCATTTAGGAATACTGAAGCAGATCCCTGAGAAGGTTTTTCTTAATATACACCCCGGTTATCAATCGCCCGACAACTTAAAAGGGTTATCGAACGCTACTGTAATTTCGTTTGATATTCCCTCTTGCGATGAAACGGTAAAAAATGTTTATAAGCAAAAGCGCACAGCAGAAGATTATCGAAAGTTATTTTTAGAATACGGAAAGCATTTTAAAACAATACCCCACCTTACTATTGGGTTAGGTAACAACACTTTACGCGGCGAGAAGTCTACCATTGATTTTTTGAGTAAAAACAGTTCAGAAGGGATAGTATTTATCGTATTCAGGCCAACTAAGGGCACAGAAATGGAACATTGTAAAGCGCCTTCTGTCGGTCATTTGCATGAAATTCTCACCTATGCCAAGTCTAAATTAAAGCAACCCATAACTTTAGGCTGTATGAGACCATCGGGGTTATATCGCAAAAATTTAGACATTATT